>NZ_JBIUCF010000037.1:0-145798 GCF_044593615.1 Nonomuraea sp. NPDC051941 | reverse complement strand
CGCCCCCCCCCCCCCCCCCCCCCCCGCCCCCCCCCCCCCCCGCCCCCCCGCCCCCCCCCCCCCCCCCCCCCCCCCCCCCCCCCCCCCCCCCCCCACGGGGGGTCAGCGCTCGACCTCACCCCGGATGAACTTCTCGACGTAGTCCCTGGCCTCGTCGTCCGAGAACTGCTTGGGCGGCGACTTCATGAAGTACGAGGACGCCGACAGGATCGGGCCCCCGATCCCGCGGTCGAGGGCGATCTTGGCGGCCCGTACCGCGTCGATGATGATCCCCGCCGAGTTCGGCGAGTCCCAGACCTCCAGCTTGTACTCGAGGTTGAGCGGCGTGTCGCCGAACGAGCGGCCCTCGAGCCGCACGAACGCCAGCTTCCGGTCGTCCAGCCACGGCACGTGGTCCGACGGCCCGATGTGCACGTCGGCCTTGCCCATCTCGTGCGGGATCTGCGAGGTGACCGCCTGCGTCTTCGAGATCTTCTTGGACTGGAGCCGCTTGCGCTCCAGCATGTTCATGAAGTCCATGTTGCCGCCGACGTTGAGCTGGTACGTGCGCAGCAGCTCCACCCCGCGGTCCTCGAACAGCTTGGCCATCACGCGGTGCGTGATGGTGGCGCCGACCTGCGACTTGATGTCGTCGCCGACGATCGGCACGCCGGCCTTGGTGAACTTCTCCGCCCACACCGGGTCGGAGGCGATGAAGACCGGCAGCGCGTTCACGAACGCCACGCCGGCGTCGATGGCGCACTGGGCGTAGAAGCGGTCCGCGTCCTCCGAGCCCACCGGCAGGTAGGAGACCAGGACGTCGACCTGGTTGTCACGGAGCACCTGGACGACATCGACAGGCGCCTCGTCGGACTCCTCGATGATCTCCCGGTAGTACTCACCCAGACCGTCGAAGGTATGGCCGCGCTGGACGGTCACCCCCGTGGGCGGCACGTCGCAGATCTTGATCGTGTTGTTCTCGCTGGCGACGATCGCCTCCGCCAGATCACGGCCGACCTTCTTGGCGTCGACGTCGAACGCGGCGACGAACTCGACGTCACCGACGTGATATTCGCCGAACTTCACGTGCATGAGGCCCGGGACCCGAGTGTCCGGGTCGGCGTCCCTGTAGTAATGGACGCCCTGGACCAGCGATGACGCGCAGTTTCCGACACCGACAATGGCCACGCGAACCGAACCCATCGCATTCGCTCCCTTACTCATCAGTTGACGTGGTATCTCTTGCGGGCCCCTCTTCCGACGAGGCCCGACGCTCTGTAGCGATCAGCTCGTTGAGCCAGCGCACCTCGCGCTCGACCGACTCGAGCCCATGCCGCTGCAGCTCGAGCGTGTAACTGTCGAGGCGCTCCCTGGTGCGCGCCAGAGCTGTGCGCACCGCGTCGAGCCGCTCCTCCAGCCGGCTACGGCGGCCTTCGAGAATGCGCAGCCGTACTTCCGCCTCGGTGTGGCGGAAGAACGCGAAGTGCACGCCGAAGCTCTCGTCCTCCCAAGCGGAGGGGCCGGCCTGCGTCAGCATGTCCTGTAGCCGTTCCTTGCCCTCGGCCGTCAGCTTGTAAACGATCTTCGATCTGCCGCCGACGATCGTGGTGGGAGCGGGTTGCTCCTCCACGATGAGGCCCTGAGCCAGGAGTGATCGCAAACAGGGGTACAGCGATCCGTAGGAGAACGCACGGAACATCCCCAGCAGGGCGTTGAGCCGTTTGCGCAGCTCATAGCCGTGTAGTGGTGTCTCGTGCAGCGACCCGAGCACGGCCAGTTCCAAGACCCTGCCCTGTCCGCCGCCCATCGGAACCCGCCCCCTCTCGCGTCGATGTATCGAGCCGATACATCCCCAGGATACGTCGGGTCGCTATATGGCGGCAATCTGTGAATCTGCCAAGTCGTTGGGATGCAGCCGCAAAACGCCGTAGTCTGGCGCTCATGTGGTCACAGCGAAGGGTGGTGGATTACGGCCTTGCGAAACGGGCGGTGGTCCGCTCCCTGCGCATGGGGCGCACCTCGCGGGGCGACGTGTGTGACGCACAGCCCTACCTCCTTCGCGCGGCGCGCCACCTCGGCGAGCCGACCGAACGCCTCTGCCCGGTATGCGAAAGGGAGAACGTCACCAATGTGACCTACGTCTACGGCGATGCGCTCGGTAGGCATGCCGGACAGGCAAAGGTCACATCGGAACTCGTCGCAATGGCTCATGATTACGATGAGTTCCGCGTGTACGTTGTCGAGGTCTGCCAAGGTTGTTCCTGGAACCACCTGACGGTTTCATACGTCCTCGGAAACGGACCGCCTGACCTCGTCAGCCAACTGTGAAGACCGAGGGCGGCGAGAGATCTCACGCCCACCGCCGTTTATGTTTCCGACGACGATGCGAGGACGTGTGAGTAACAGCATGAATGAGGGGACGGCCCGCCCAGGAAGGCGCCGTCGTTCCAGCTCATCCCGTTCTGTGCCCCAGGGTTCTCCTCCGCAAACCGGTGAGTCGGGCTGGGGTGGTCCGGCGCAGTCGCAGCGTCGTCCGGAAGCCGCTTACGAGCAGACCGGTGCCATGGCCGCGCAGCCGTACGACGAGTCTCCCGGACGCGGTGACGGCCCTCCGATGCGTGGCGACGGACCTCCCACACGCGGTGACGGCCCTCCCATGCGTGGCGACGGGCCGGCTACGCGCGGTGACCAGCCGGGGCCGCGCACCCGCGCCCGGCAGGAGGCGCGGGGGATGAGCAACCAGGAGACGATCGTCAGCGACGCGCCGCGGCGCTCGCGCAGGAAGGGCGACGGCGGGCCGCCCGGGCCTCCCGGGCCGCCGACCAAGAAGGGCGGCGGCGACGGCAAGGGCGGCTGGCGCAGGTTCGTGCCCAACTGGAAGATCGTGGTGGCCGGGTTCGTGGTGCTCGCGGCCGGCCTCTTCGGCATGGTCATGGTCGCGTACGCCAACACGCCGGTGCCGACCGCCGACCAGGCCAAGTCCGACGCGCTCGCGCAGCAGAGCACCATCTACTACCGGGACGGCAAGACCGAGATCGCCAAGCTCGGTACGAAGCGCGAGATCCTCGATGACATCTCCAAGATGTCCCCGAGCGTCCGGGACGCCGCGGTGGCCATCGAGAACAAGACGTTCTACGAGGACTCCGGCGTCTCCATCTCCGGCATGTTCCGCTCGCTGTACATGACCGTGACCGGACAGCAGCTCCAGGGCGCCTCGACGATCACCCAGCAGATGGCCCGTAACTACTACGACGGCCTCAGCCAGGAAGTGTCCATCAAGCGCAAGGTCATGGAGATCTTCGTCGCGGTCAAGCTCGACGAGGAGTTGTCCAAGGACGACATCCTGAAGACCTACCTGAACACCGTCAACTTCGGCAAGGCCTATGGCGTCCAGGCCGCCGCGCAGGCGTATTTCGACGAGAAGGCCACCGCCGCCAAGCTGACGCCCGAGCAGGGCGCCTACCTCGCCGCGCGCATCCAGCAGCCCAACTGGGAGCCCGACGCTCCCGAGCTCAAGGCCCGCTGGAAGACCGTCATCCAGTACATGGCCGAGCAGTGGCCGGACAAATACGGCAAGCTGCCGGAGACCGCGAAGTTCCCCAAGCTCCGCAAGGACAGCGACAGCAACGAGCTCGGCGGTCTCCGGGGCTACATGGTGACGCAGGTCCTCCAGGAGCTGAAGGAGCGGCGTGGCCTCACCCCCGACGCGGTCAGGAGCGGCGGCTACCACATCATCTCCACCTTCGACAAGAAGCTCATGAAGGCCGCGCAGGTCGCGGTGAAGAGCACGACGGACAGCATGACCAAGGAGTTCCACGCGGGCCTGGCCGCGGTGGATCCGAAGAACGGCCGCGTTCTGGCGTTCAACGGCGGAAACAACTACGTCACCGACCCGTTCAACGAGCCCTTCGACGCCAAGAAGCAGGCCGCGTCCGCGTTCAAGCCTTACGTGCTGGCGGCCTGGCTGCAGGCCGGCTACTCGCTGAAGAGTTACGTGCCGGGCAACGTGACGGTGCCGAAGGTGCTGCCGGGCCAGGCGCGGGGCGGCTTCAAGAACAGCCACAACGTCGGCCAGGCCGTCGACGTGATCAAGGCCACCGCCGACTCGGTCAACACGGCGTACGTGTCGATGGCGTACGCGCTGCCCGGCAAGATCGACGACGTGAAGAACCTCGTCGAGGCGGCCGGGTTCAACCAGCAGCGCATGGAAGACGACGTCGACAAGCACCACTACCAGTTCGCTATCGGCAGCGCCCTGGTGACGCCGATCGAGCAGGCCGCCGGCTACTCCATCTTCGCCAACGCGGGCAAGTACACCAAGTACCACGTGGTGCAGGAAGTCAGGCTGGGCAAGCAGGTCGTCTACGGCGAGCAGCTGGCCTCCAAGCGGGTCATCGACCCCGGTGTCGCCGCCGACGCCACGGTCGCCATGGAGGAAGTGCTGCGGGCCGGCACCGCGCGGGGCAAGGGCCTGGGCAACCGGCCGGCCGCCGGCAAGACCGGCACGAACAATGACGAGAACGGCGCCTGGTTCGTCGGCTACACGCCGCAGATCTCCGCCGCGGTCGGGTTCTACCGCGAGGAGTGCAAGACGAAGACGGGCAAGGTCGTCCCGCCCAACGCGAACCGCACCTGCCCGGTGACGCCCAACAACAGGAAGAGCACGAAGTACAACGACCAGAATCCCTACAGCTTGCCGTACGAGCGGGGCCTGGGCTTCGAGGGTGCTGACGCGCCCACGCTCACGTGGCAGAGGTTCATGCTGGCGGCTCACGAGAACCTGCCGGTCGAGCAGTTCCCCCAGAAGGCCGATGTGGGGTTGGCCGAGAACATCGTGCCGAGCCCCGAGCCCAAGCCGACGAAGACCCCCGACAACCCGTTCGACAGCGGGGACAACCCCTTCGACGATCAGGGCAACCAGGACTGCCTCGTCAACCCGTGTGACGACAACGCCACCCCCGACGACGACGTCACCATCGACGACCCGGGCAACAACGGCAACCACGGCAACAACGGCAACAACGGCGACGGCGGCATCCCGCAGACCGGCGACGTCGGCGGGCCCGGCGGCGGCCGGGCGCCCGAACCGAGACCCTCGGGATGGTCGCCGATGTCCAGACCTGAGGACCGGTGACGAGCACGGAGGTACGCGTCCCCTTCGTGGCGCGTGCCGTTCCGTACCTTCCCCTGGGGCTGTTCGCAGCCCTAGGGGCGACCCTCGCCTACGTCGTGCGCCTGCCCTGCCGCACCGGAGGCTGGAACGACCAGGTCACGACGTACACGAACTTCTGCTACACCGACATCTACCCCCTGTACTTCGACAGGGCGCTGTCGACCCAGGATCCCTACTTCGCCGCCGTGCCGTTCGACAAGCAGGTCGAGTACCCGGTCGTGCTGGGCGAGGTCATGCAGGTGATCAGCTGGTTCGCCAGGGCGGTCGGAGCCGACGTGGGCGCGCAGGCCGTCAGGTTCTACGACCTGACGGTCATCCTGCTCGGCATCTGCCTGGTCGTCGGCGTCCTGCTGATGGCCGCGGTGGCCGGGCCCACGCGGCGGTGGGATGCGCTCTGGTACGCCATCTCGCCCGCCGTCGTGCTGGCCGCGTACATCAACTGGGACCTGGTCGCCGGCGCGCTGTCGATGGGCATGCTGCTGGCCTGGGCGCGGCGCCGGCAGGTGCTGGCCGGGGTGCTGCTGGGGCTGGCCATCGCGACCAAGTTCTATCCCCTGATGTTCCTGGGGGCGCTGTTCCTGCTCACGTTGCGCACCGCGCGATGGCGGCCGTTCCTGGTCACCCTGGGCGCCACGGCCGGCGCGTGGATCGTGGTCAACGCGCCGTTCATGATCTTCGCGTGGGAGGGATGGCGCAGGTTCTACGTCTTCTCCCAGGAACGCGGGGTCGACTGGGGCTCGCCGTGGCTGTTCTTCCAGAACAAGGGGATCCCCATCCTGGGGGACGGCGACGTCAGCAAGCTGGGGATGGCGTCCCTGGCCATCCTGTGCCTGGGCATCGCCGTACTCGCGCTGGCCGCGCCGCGGCGGCCCAGGCTGGCGCAGATCTGCTTCCTGGCGCTGGCCGCGTTCATGATGACGAACAAGGTGTGGTCGCCGCAGTTCGTGCTCTGGCTCGTGCCGTTCGCCGTGCTGGCCAGGCCCAACTGGAAGCCGCTGGTGTTGTGGCAGCTAGCCGAGATCTGGTACTTCGTCGCCATCTGGCTCTACCTGGTCGCGCAAGCGCCCTTCAGCAGGAACGACCTGGGCATCGGTGACGACACGTACTTCACCGCCGTCTGGGGACGGGTCATCACGATCGGGATCATGATGGCGTTCGTGGTGCGGGACATCCTCCGTCCCGACAAGGACGTGGTCCGCCAGGGCGACGTCGACGACCAGGGGGGCGGCGTCTTCGACGACGCTCGTGACCGGTTCACGCTGACACCAGCCGTTCGATGATCACCCGCTCGGCCGGCCGGGACGCGTTACTGCTCTGGTTCGGCTCGCGGGCGGGGCTGCTGGTGATGACGCTGCTGGGGACGGCCCTCGGCGCGTACGCCGACAAGTGGCGCAAGTGGGATGCCGGGCTATTCATCACCATCGCCCAGTACGGCTACGACGGCGAGCCCGGCAGGCCTGTGGACGACGGGCTGCCCGCGTTCTTCCCCGGCTTTCCGATGCTGCTGCGGGTGGTGCACCTCGTCGGGCCGGACTGGGCGGCGGCCGGGCTGCTCATCTCGCTCGCCGCCGGGGCGGTGGCCATGGTGGCGCTGGCCCGGCTGGCCGAGCTGGAAGGCGCCTCCGGCTGGATGGCGGTGCTGGCGCTGCTGCTCTACCCGATGGCGGTGTTCCTGGCGGCGGGCTACAGCGAGTCCCTCTTCCTGGCCTTCGCGATCCCGGCCTGGCTGGCCGCCAGGCAGGGGCAATGGTCTTTGGCGGCGTCCCTCGCCGCGGGCGCCTCGTGCGTGCGGATCACGGGGCTGTTTCTCGCGGTCGCGCTCGTCGTGGAGTTCCTCACCCGGCGCGAGCCGATCCGGCAGCGCATCCGGCAGGCGGGATGGCTGGTCGTGCCGTTCGTGCCGCTGGCGACGTACTCGTACTACCACTACCGCAGGTCGGGTGACTGGCTGGCGTGGAAGCACGCGCAGGAGGCCGGGTGGGGGCGGGACTTCGCCTGGCCGTGGGAGGCGTGGAAGACGACCTGGCGCTCGGCCATGGGCTCCGACGACTTCGCGGTGGCGTTCCGGATGGAGATCACCGGAGTGGTCGTGGCGTTGGCGGCGCTGATCTGGCTGCTCGCGCTGCGCCGGTGGAGCGAGCTGGTCTACACGGGGCTGCAGGCGGCGGCGCTGATGACCTCGGCGTACTACCTGTCGATCCCGCGCTCGCTGCTGCTGTGGTTCCCCCTGTGGATCCTGGTCGCGAAGGTCGCGACCAGGAGGCCGTGGGTGATGGTCGTGTACGCCCTGATCTTCGGGCCGCTCATGCTGCTCAACGCGGAACGTTTCCTGAGCGGCGCGTGGGCGGGCTGATCTTTCTACCCACTTCTTCGTCTTGGTAATCCAGGGAAGTTATCCACAGGCTGTGTGTATTTCCTAGAGGTTCTTGCGCAGGAACGCGATGTCGTCCGCCTGGCCGTCGGCGGGCGTCTCCACCACGATCGGCGCGTCGGCCGCGCGGCAGACCGCCAGGATCAGCTCGGGGTCGATCTTCCCCTTGCCCAGGTTGGCGTGGCGGTCGGCGCCGGAGTCGAAGTCGTCGCGCGAGTCGTTGCAGTGGACGAGGTCGATCCGGCCGGTGATGGCCTTGACCCGCTCAACCAGGTCGACCAGCTCCTCGCCGCCCGCGTGGGCGTGGCAGGTGTCGAGGCAGAAGCCCACGTCGAACCCGTCGAGCGCCTCCCACAGCCGGGCGATGCGCTCCAGCTTGCGGGCCATCGCGTTGCCGCCGCCCGCGGTGTTCTCGATCAGCACGGGGATGGGGCACTCCATGCGCTCGAACACCTTGCGCCAGTTGTCGAAGCCGGCCTGTGGATCGTCGCTCTTGTTCACGTGGCCGCCGTGCACGATCAGGCCCTTGGCGCCGAGCCCGGCGGCGGCCTTGAGATGCTGCTCCAGCAGCTTGCGGCTGGGGATCCTGATGCGGTTGTTGGTGGTGGCGACGTTGATCAGGTAGGGGGCGTGGATGTAGATGTCGACGCCCTCGACCGCTTTGGCGGGCAGCACCGGCTTGTCGTACCCCTGCGGGTCCCCGAGGAAGAACTGCACCACCTCGGCCCCGACCGCCTCGGCGTGGGCGGCGGGATCGTCCTGATCAACATGAGCTCCGATGCGCACCATAGCTCCCGAGCTTACGCCGCAGAGTAAGGCGGCAACGGGGGACCGATCGGTTTGCCGGGCGCGCGCTCGGGAAGTCGCCATGCGCCCCCTAAATCGAGGAGAAACGATATGGCACGCTGGCGCTTGCGAGCGCTGATCTTATTGGTTTACGTCGTGATCGGGATCTACGTGGGCTGGGTCTACCACTACATCACCCCCGGACTGCTCAGAGACCTCGCGGAAGCGCTGCTCGCGGTGTTCCTCTGGTTCCTGGTCCTGCTCGGTATAGACCTGCACATCGGCGGGTGAGCGGCATGCCGGAACGGCCCCGGGCGCCGGGGCCGTTCCTCATCAGCTCAATGAAGTTCAGTGGGGGAGAAAGCCCCCGTGGGCGATGCCCAGCGCGGCTCCCACGAACGATCCCACGATGCCGACGATGTTGAGCGCACGCTGCGGCGTGGTCGCCGAGACGTACTGGGAATACAACCCGACCCCGAAGCCCAGCGTGCCGGCCCACGAGGAGATCGCATGCGCGGAGACCCAGAATGTGGAGACGAAGGCAATGAGACCGCAAACGAGCGCTCCCACCGCCAGGGCGTTCTCCACCGGGTGCGCATGCCCGTCGCTGTTGAGTGTGAGCCTGAACCGCTCCCTCTCGGAGGGCTGAAGCACATGTGGCACGGCCACCACCCCCTAGGTTTCCTAAAGGCCTTCCCACCTTCCCGCGGCTGGTAACCTGGGCAAGCTGCGTTGTGATGGTTGAACCATCGCCCCGGGGCGCCGAAAGGGGCGCCCGGGCACAGACGTCAGCGTCCTCCTGTCACGGCAGAGTGTCGTGACCGCAAGAGTCCAGAGGAGGTTGGAGTCCGCATGCGTCGTTACGAAGTAATGGTCATCCTGGACCCTTCGCTCGATGAGCGCACTGTCGCGCCGTCCCTCGACCAGTTCCTCTCCGTGGTCCGCAACGACGGCGGCACCGTGGAGAAGGTCGACGTCTGGGGCCGTCGCCGTCTCGCCTACGACATCGACAAGAAGTCGGAAGGCATTTACGCCGTCATCGACCTGTCCGCGGAGCCCGCGACGGTCAAGGAGCTCGACCGGCAGATGAACCTCAACGAGGGCATCCTGCGCACCAAGGTCCTGCGTCCGGACGTGCACTAACCCCCGGTTTTTGTCGGGGAAGCCCCGTACTCTGAGCCGTAACCCAAGCGAAGGCGTGCAGGAAGGCGAGCGCTAGCCATGGCAGCAGGCGACACCGTAATCACCATCGTCGGCAACCTCGTCGACGACCCGGAGCTGCGCTTCACCCCGACGGGGCAAGCGGTGGCTCGATTCCGCATCGCGTCCACTCCGCGGTTCATGGATCGTCAGACCAACGAGTGGAAAGATGGCGAAAGCCTCTTCCTGACCTGCAACGTGTGGCGGCAGGCGGCGGAGAACGCCGCCGAGAGCCTGCAGCGCGGGATGCGGGTCATCGTGCAGGGGCGGCTCAAGCAGCGGTCCTACGAGACCAAGGAAGGCGAGAAGCGCACCGTTTACGAGGTCGAGGTCGACGAGGTCGGCCCGTCCCTGCGTAACGCGACCGCCAAGGTCAACCGCACCTCCCGCCAGGGTGGTGGAGGCGGCGGGGGCGGCTTCGGCGGCCCGGCCGACGACCCGTGGGCCTCCGCCTCGCCCGCCCCGCCCCAGGGCGGCGGCGGTTACGGCGGCGGCGGTGGTGGCGGCTTCGGAGGCGGCGGCGGCCAGCAGGGCGGCGGCGGCTTCGGAGGCGGCGGCGGCGGCGGCGGCGACTTCAGCGACGAACCGCCTTTCTAAAACCTGTCCACAAGCCCGAGTCCATTCCCGCCCGTGAAGGCGGGGCTCTGAAAGGAGCACCACGATGGCTAAGCCGGCACTGCGCAAGCCGAAGAAGAAGGTTTGCCTGTTCTGCCACGACAAGATCTCCTACGTCGACTACAAGGACACGGCGCTGCTGCGGAAGTTCATCTCCGACCGCGGCAAGATCCGTGCGCGCCGGGTGACGGGCAACTGCACCCAGCACCAGCGCGACGTGGCGACCGCGATCAAGAACGCGCGTGAGGTGGCCCTGCTGCCTTACACGAGCACCGCGCGCTAAGGAGGCCTGTCGATATGAAGCTCATCCTCACCAACGAGGTCTCCGGCCTCGGCACCCCTGGCGACGTCGTCGAGGTCAAGGACGGCTACGGCCGTAACTACCTCATCCCGCGCGGCTACGCCATGCGCTGGACGCGGGGCGCCGAGAAGCAGATCGAGACGATCAGGAAGGCTCGCGACGCTCGCGAGATCCGCGACCTCGGCACCGCCAAGGAGGTCGCCGGTCAGATCGGCGCGCTGCGCGTCCGCCTGACCACGCGCGCCGGCGAGTCCGGCCGCCTGTTCGGCTCGATCACGACGGGCGACATCGCCGACGCCGTCAAGGCCGCCGGTGGCCCGATCGTCGACCGCCGCCGCATCGAGATCGTCAACCCGATCAAGAGCGTCGGCTCGCACCGCGTCACCATCAAGCTCCACCCCGAGGTTTCGGCCTCCGTGGACGTCGAGGTCGTCGCGGGCTGAGTCCTGCTGTGAAAGCCCCCTCCGCCCGGAGGGGGCTTTCACGTTTCCATGCCCCTGTGAAAAATCCCATCCTGTACGGCTGCGCCCGGGCAGGCCACCCGCCGTACTCCGGCTCAGCGCCCTCCAGGAAACGCCCGCTGACCCTTCACCGGCGGGCCGCCGTTACGCGAGCCCATCTTGGCCAACTCCGTGGTCAGGGGCACCGCCGGGCGTAATTTCCTATTCGGTCAGCGTAGAATGCGTTCGTTCTTTCGCATGTTCCCCCTGGAGGCTGCAGCCATGGCCCGTCCCCTTATGCTGCTCGCGCTGGCCGTGGCGCTCGTCGGCTGCGCGCCGGTCGACAACACGTCGAGCTCGGCGAGCCCGATAGCGTCAACGTCCACCACGTGCACCAAGGACCAGCTCAAGCTGGTCAACGCGGGCAAGCTGACCATCGGCACTGACAAGCCCGCCTTCGAGCCCTGGTTCAAGGACGACGACCCGAGCAACGGGCAGGGCTTCGAGAGCGCGGTGGCCTTCGCCGTGGCGGGGGAGCTCGGCTTCGACCGCACCGAGGTGCAGTGGAGCACGATCAAGTTCGACTCGGCGTTCGCTCCTGGGGTCAAGCAGTTCGACTTTGACGTCAACCAGGTGTCCATCACGCCCGACCGGGCCAAGGCGGTCGACTTCAGCAAGGGCTACTACACCGTCAAGCAGGCCATCGTGGCGATCGACGGGAGCAAGTTCGCCGGGGCGAAGAGCCTGGCCGAGCTGCAGGGCGCGAAGATCGGCGTACAGGTGGGCACGACCTCGCTCGACGCGGTCAAGAACGTCATCAAGCCCGCCGACGACCCCAACGTCTACAACGAGCAGATCGACGCCGTCAACGCGCTGAAGAACAAGCAGGTGGACGCGCTGGTGGTGGACCTGCCGACGGCGTTCTACGTGACGGCCGCGCAGGTCGAGAAGTCCAAGATCGTGGGGCAGTTCAGCTCGACGGGCGGCACGCCCGAGGAGTTCGGGCTGGTCATGGAGAAGGGCAGCGCGCTCAAGCCGTGCGTCGACAAGGCCGTTGAGGCGCTGAAGTCGAAGGGCGAGCTGGCCAAGATCGAGCAGGCGTGGCTCGGCTCGGCGGCGGGCGCGCCTGAGCTGCGATGAGCGAGTTCGACGAACCCGGCAAGACCGCAGCGGGCAAATTCGGCGAACCCGGCAAGGTCGCGGTGGGCGAGCCCGGTGGGCCTGGCAAACCGGCGGCGGGCGAGTGGGTCAAGTCGGAGCGGCAGGTCGAGCGGGAGCGGGTGCGCCGCTCGCACGCCCGCCGCTCGGCCTCGATCGCGACGGTTTCGACGATCGTCTTCATCGTGCTGGTCGTCTCGATCGTCACGAACTCACCCGGCTGGCCCCGGGTGCAGGAGACGTTCTTCAATCCCGACGAGTTCGTCAAGGCGCTGCCCGACGTGCTGAAGGGCTTCCTGCTCAACATCAAGATCTTCCTGATCGCCGAGCCGCTGATCCTGGTCGTCGGGCTGCTGGTGGCGCTGGCCAGGGGGATCAGGAAGCCCGCGTTCTTCCCGATCCGGGCGCTGGCCACGCTCTACACCGACGTCTTCCGCGGCGTGCCGACGATCCTGGTGATCTACCTGATCGGGTTCGGGCTGCCCGCGCTCCGGCTGCAGGGCATCCCGACCGACCTGGTGACGCTGGCCATCATCGCGCTGACGCTCTCGTACGGCGCGTACGTGGCCGAGGTGTTCCGCTCGGGCATCGAGTCCATCCACCCGAGCCAGGTCGCGGCGGCCCGCTCGCTGGGGCTGAGCCACATCAAGACCATGCGGTTCGTGGTGCTGCCCCAGGCCACCCGCAGGGTCGTGCCGCCGCTGCTCAACGACTTCGTCTCGCTACAGAAGGACACCGCGCTCGTGTCGACCATCGGGCCGCTGGAGGCGCTCAGGCAGTCGCAGATCCACGTGGCCAGCACGTTCAACTACACGCCCTACCTGGTGGCGGCGCTGCTGTTCATCCTGCTCACCATCCCCCTGGCCAGGTTCACCGACCACCTGGCGGCACGCACGCGCAGGAGGCGTGGCGCATGAGCCTTCTGACCATTGACGGGGTGTGGAAGAACTTCCGCGGCCACAGCGTGCTGCGCGGCATCGACCTCGAGGTGCGCCCGCACGAGGTGGTGAGCCTCATCGGGGCCTCCGGCTCGGGCAAGTCCACGCTCCTGCGCTGCGTCAACCTGCTGGAGACCGTGGACGACGGCGTGATCCTCCTCGACGGCGAGGACATCACCGACCCGCGCGTGAACGTGGACGACGTGCGCAAGCGGCTCGGCATCGTGTTCCAGGCCTTCAACCTGTTCCCGCACATGACGGTGCTGGACAACGTCACGCTCGCGCCGCGCCAGGTGCACAAGGTGGCCAAGGGGGAGGCCGAGGAGCAGGCGCACGGCCTGCTGGCCAGGTTCGGGCTGGCGGACAAGGCGCGGGCCTACCCCGACCAGCTCTCGGGCGGGCAGCAGCAGCGCGTGGCCATCATCAGGGCGCTGGCCACGCAGCCCAGGCTGATGCTGCTGGACGAGGTCACCTCTGCGCTCGACCCCGAGCTGGTGCTGGAGGTGCTGGGGGTCATCAAGGAGCTCAAGGAGTCGGGCATGACGATGATCCTCACGACTCACGAGATGAGCTTTTGTCGCGATATTTCGGACACGGTGTGCTTCCTCGACGGCGGCGTGCTGCTGGAGAAGGGCCCCGCCGAGCAGATCTTCACCGAGCCGGAGAACCCCCGCACCAGGGAGTTCCTGCGCAGCGTCCTGGAGTCGGGCCGGCTCTAGGGCCGGTGGCGGGCCGCGTACCAGCTCGGCGGTGGGGGAATCGGGCCGGCTCTAGCGGCGATGGCGGCCGCGTGCCGGCTCGATCGGGGTGTGCGGGCGGGCCAGCAGGCTGTGGCGGCGGCCGTACACGAGGTAGACCAGCAGGCCGAAGGCCATCCACAGGGCGAACCACGCCCAGGTGAGCAGCTGCAGGTTCACCATCAGCCAGAGCGTGGCCACCAGCGACAGCCCCGGCAGCAGCGGCGAGAGCGGCACCCTGAACCCCCGCTCCAGGTACGGCATGCGCCGCCGCATCACGATCACCCCGGCCGCCACGAACGCGAACGCGAACAGCGTCCCGATCACCACGAGCTCCTGCATCGTGAGCACCGGCACGAACTCGGCCAGCACGATCGCCACGACCCCGATCACCAGCGTCACCCGGGTCGGAGTGTGATATTTCCGGCTGACCGTGGCCAGGCCGCGGGGGATCAGCCCGTCGCGGGCCATCGAGAACAGCACCCGCGTCTGCCCCACGATCAGCACCAGGATCACCGTCGTCAGCCCGAGCACCGCGCCCACGTCGATGACGTGCACCATCCAGTCCACGCCGACCGCCCGGAACGCCCCGGTCAGCGGCGCGTCCTCGGAGATCTTCGTGTACGGGACCATGCCCACCATGACCAGGGCCACCGCGATGTAGAGGACGGTGGCGATGATCAGGCTGCGGATCATGCCCTTGGGCACGGCGGCGGGCGCGTTCACGGTCTCCTCGGCGGAGGTGGCCACGATGTCGAACCCGATGTACGCGAACGCGATGGCCGAGGCCGCCGCGAAGATCCCGAACCAGCCGAACGCGTGGCTCTGGCCGAACAGGATCTCCAGCACGGTCGTGGGCGGCTTCGGCAGGATCTTGGACGGCACGTGGAACTCGCCGAAATTCCGCACGTCGATGTGGGGCAGGCCCACGACGATGACCGCCCCGATGGCCAGCAGCTTGGCCGCCACCATGATCCACAGGGCCCGCAGCCCGATCCGCGCGCCGAGCGCCACCACGCCGGTGAGCAGCACCAGGATCACTAACACGAGGACGTCGCCGACGAGCTCCTGGTGCGGCACGCGTACCCCGAAGTTGGAGATCGCCCCGACCGTGATCGCGGCCCACGCCCTGGCCACGACGGCGGCGGCGAACTGCAGCTCCAGGATCAGCGCCCAGCCGATGATCCACGCCCAGACCTCGCCGAAGATGACGTACGTGAAGGTGTAGGCGCTGCCCGAGGTCGGCATCGTGGACGACAGCTCGGCGTAGCACAGGCAGGCGAGCAGGCAGGCGATGCCCGCGATCATGAAGGACAGGATGACACCGGGACCCGCCGTGGTGGCCGCCTGCCGCCCGGCAATGGAGAAGATGCCGGCGCCGATGATCACACCGAGTCCGAGCACCACCAGGTCGGCCGGGCGGTAGAGCTCGGCCAGGCTGTGGCGGGCGCCCGTGCGTAATCCGGTCGCCTCGGTGGGTGGCAGTCGCCGCAGAATCGTGGACAAGGAACACCCCGCTCAGGGAACGCGCCCACAATGTCTCACCACTCGGACAACAGCAAGCACAGGACGGTCACAGTGTTTCCGCAGATCACTGCAGGTAGTGGGGCCTGTGCCCAAAGTGAGAGCGCCTACGCTCCGGTCACCAGCCAGGCGGTGCCGGCGGCCCGGCGTACGAGGCTGACCAGGCGGGCGAGCATCCACACCCCGAGCGCGCACCACAGGGCGACGACCCCGAAGCCGGAGGCGAGGAGGGCGGCGGGGAGGTACGCCAGCGTCGTCCACACCCCCGCCCACGCCAGGTAGCGCTGGTCGCCCGCGCCGATCAGCACGCCGTCGAGCACGAACACGACCCCGCACACCGGCTGGAACGCCGCTACCGGCCACATCAGCGCCAGCAACAGGTCGGTGACCTGCGGGTCCGTGTCGAACAGCCCGGGCAGCAGCGGCCTGGCGGCCACGACCAGCAGGCCGAACAGCACGCCTGACCAGCCGCCCCACTGCACCATCCGCCTGGTCGCGGCCCTGGTGGACGCGACGTCCCCCGCGCCGAGCGAGCGACCCGTGATGGCCTGCCCGGCGATGGCGATGGCGTCCAGCGCGAACGCGAGCAGCGTCCACACCTGGGTGGCGATGGCGTACGCGGCCAGCTCGGCCTCGCCCATCCTGGTGGCGATCACGGTGGCCGCGAGCAGCACCACCCGCAGGCAGAGGGTACGGACGAGCAGCGCGAACCCGGCTGTGCCCGCCTCCTTGACCCCCGCCAGACCGGGCGTGAGCGGCGTCCCCAGCCGCCGCGCGCCCCGCGCCACGACGGCGAGGTAGACGGCCGCGCCCAGCGTCTGCGCGATCACCGTGCCCCAGGCCGACCCGGCGATGCCCCACCCCAGCCCCAGCACGAACCAGGCGTTCAGGACCGCGTTCAGCACGAACGAGCCGATGGCGACGGCCAGCGGCGTGACGGTGTCCTGCAGACCGCGCAGCACCCCCGTCCCGGCCAGCACGACCAGCATGCCGGGCGCGCCGAGCAGGCTGATCCGCAGGTACGTCACGGCCTGCGCGCCCTGCCCGTCGCCCGCCCCGAACAGCTCCACGATGGCGGGGGCCAGCGGCCAGCACACGGCGATCAGGAGCGCGCCGATGGCCAGGGCCAGCCAGATCCCGTCCACACCGCTGCGCATGGCCCGCGCGTGGTTCCCGGCGCCCGTCTGACGCGCCACGGAGGCCGTGGTGCCGTACGCGAGGAAGACGCACAGGTTCACCAGGGTCGCGAGGACCGTGCCCGCCACCCCCAGCGCCCCCACCGCCGTGGTGCCCAGCCCGTGCCCCACGATGGCGTAGTCGGCGAGGAGGAAGAGCGGCTCGGCCACCAGCGCGCCGAACGCCGGTACGGCTAAGCGGAGTATCTCCCGATCCCTGGGGGTAATGAGCATTTGTCCATTATGGCCATTACACGGCGTGTCGGCGAAACTTTCTTTTCTCCACAGCCGGTGGATACCGTTCGCCCAGGTCGGAGGCTGTTCGGTGGATAT
This sequence comes from Nonomuraea sp. NPDC051941, assembly GCF_044593615.1. Classification (NCBI taxonomy): domain Bacteria; kingdom Bacillati; phylum Actinomycetota; class Actinomycetes; order Streptosporangiales; family Streptosporangiaceae; genus Nonomuraea; species Nonomuraea sp. NPDC051941. Next base: position 129,068 of record NZ_JBIUCF010000037.1, on the reverse strand, counting down.
CCGAGAGAGTTATCCACAGCAACTGTCCACAGGCCTTTCACATCCTGGGCACGGTAGTGCACAGCTTGGCCACAGGGTTGTCCACAGGTCGCGTTGCCGTCGGCTCGCGACTCCGAGAAACTGTCAGACCGGTCGGCTACAAGTGGGGGTGGTGCGACCGCCTGCAAGTGTTCGAGGGGGCGCGGTGAGTATTGACGACGAGACGGGCGCAGGCCCTGGTTTCGAGCGCACCCCCCCGAACAACATCGAGGCGGAGCAGTCCGTCCTGGGCGGCATGCTGCTGTCCAAGGACGCCATCGCCGACGTCGTCGAGATCCTGCGGTCCGACGACTTCTACCGGCCCGCCCACCAGATGGTCTACGAGGTCATCACCGACCTCTACGGAAGGGGCGAGCCCGCCGACGCGGTCACCGTCTTCGACGAGCTGCAGAAGCGCGGCGAGATGGCCAGGGTGGGCGGGGCCGCCTACCTCCACACCCTCACGGCCGTCGTCCCCACCGCGGCCAACGCCGGCTACTACGCCAAGATCGTCAGGGAGCAGGCCATCCTGCGCCGCCTCATCGAGGCCGGCACCCGCATCGTCTCCTTCGGCTACGGCGGGCAGAACGAAGAGGTCGACGACCTCGTCGACCGCGCCCAGGCGGAGATCTACAAGGTCACCGAGCGCCGCACCTCGGAGGACTACGCGCCCCTGGCCGACATCATGCCCGGCGCCCTCGACGAGCTGGAGGCCATCGGCAGCCGCGGCGGCCAGATGGTCGGCGTGCCGACCGGCTTCCAGGACCTCGACCAGCTCACCAACGGCCTCCACCCGGGCCAGATGATCGTCGTGGCTGCCCGGCCTGCCATCGGCAAAAGCACGCTAGGTCTGGATTTCGCCCGGTCTGCGGCTATCAAGCATGGGATGACCACGGTCATCTTCTCGCTGGAGATGTCGCGCAACGAGATCACCATGCGTCTGCTGTCCGCCGAGGCCAGGGTCGCCCTCCACGCCATGCGCTCGGGCATGATGGGCGACGACGACTGGACGCGCCTGGCCCGGCGGATGAGCGAGGTGGCGGAGGCGCCACTGTTCATCGACGACTCGCCCAACATGTCGATGATGGAGATCCGGGCCAAGTGCCGGCGGCTCAAGCAGCGTAACGACCTGCGGTTCGTGGTCATCGACTACCTCCAGCTGATGAGCTCGCCGAAGAAGACCGAGAGCCGGCAGAACGAGGTCTCGGAGATCTCCCGTGCGATCAAGCTGCTGGCCAAGGAGCTGGAGGTGCCGGTCATCGCGATCTCCCAGCTCAACCGTGGCCCGGAGCAGCGCACGGACAAGCGCCCCGCGGTGAGCGACCTGCGTGAGTCCGGGTCCATCGAGCAGGACGCCGACATGGTCATCCTGCTGCACCGGGAGGACGCGTACGAGCGGGAGTCGCCGCGGGCGGGTGAGGCGGACCTGATCGTGGCCAAGCACCGTAACGGCCCCACGGCGACGGTGACGGTGGCGTTCCAGGGCCACTACAGCCGGTTCGTGGACATGGCGCAGCACTGACGGGCGCAGCAGCGGCATGAAGCAGTCCAATTGCCGAAACGGCTTCTGGATTCGCTGCCATCAAGCCGCCTCGTCCGTGGAATCGGGAACGGGAGCCAGCCGCACGCTGCCGGGCTGGCCCTTCTCGTCGGGGAAGACCCACTTCCGGAGCGCCCAGAAGCGGAACACCATGGCGATCAGCGTGCCGATGATCTGCGCGCTCATGAAGTCGGCGATCTCCTGGGTCACCAGGCTCACATCCGGGGTCTCCAGGTGAAATACGTACCGGGAGATCCACAGCGGCGCGGAGCTGAGCACCAGGCCGAAGCCACTGACCAGGAAGAACAGCGCCGCCTCGTGACGGCGCTCGCGGCCGCCCCTGGTCCGGAACGACCATTCGCGGTTCAACACGTAGGACACGATCGTCGCCACGAGCACCGCGATGATCTTCGCGGTCACCGGCTTCGGTTCCAAAATGGTCAGCTTCAACCCGTAGAACACCGTGTTGTCCACTAAGAACGTTGTTCCACCCACCACCGCGAACTTCAGCAGTTCACGGTGCTTCAACGCAAGTGCGTGCAGCGGTTCCGGCAATCTTGCGAGTACTGCGTTTGCTATTCGGAGCACCCTCGATCTTCTCACCGGATTTTTGGTGTGTTCGCAGGAGCCGCCAGCCGACGGCGCATCCTCAACTCGCCGACCAGATTCCGGTTGCGGCGGTTTTGCGGACATATTCCGTGAAGTCGCGGGGCGGCCGGCCGAGGACGCGCTCGACGGTGTCGGTCAGGTTGGCCCTGCGGCCGTCGAAGACCTCGACCATGAGGTCGGTCAGTTGTGTCGCGTACTCGGCCGGCACGCCTCCTCGGGTCAGCGACGAGACGAACTGCTCGGGCGTGACCGGCAGATAACGAAGCTCCCTGCGGGTCACCCTCGCTATCTCACCGACGGCATCGGCGAAGGTGAGCAGCCGTGGTCCTGTTACTTCGTGGATCCGGCCGGCATGGCCGTCTTCGGTCAGCGCCGCGACGGCGACATCCGCGATGTCCTCCGCGTCGGTGAACGGCTCCGCGACGTCGCCAACCGGAAGCGCGATCACACCGGCCCGGATCGGTTCGACGAGGAACGCCTCGCTGAAGTTCTGTGTGATGAACCCCACCCGCACGATGGTCCACTCCGCACCCGAGTCCCGCACTGCCTGTTCGCACCGCTCGGCCTCGGCGGCACCACGGTCAGCAAGCAGGACGAGATGCCGGACGCCGCAGGCCACCGCGAGTTCTGCGAAGGAACCCACCGCTTTGGCCGCGCCGGGGAACGCCGCATCAGGGTAGAAGGCCACATAAACGGAGTCCACGCCTCGCAGCGCAGGTGCCCACGTGGTGTCGTCCCGCCAGTCGAAAGGCGGCTCAGCACTCCGTGAACCGACCCGTACCGGCAGGTCACGCGCACGGAGCCCGGACACGACCCGGCGTCCGGTCTTGCCTGTCCCCGCGAGGACCAATGTTGTCGGCGTAGTCGATGTCATGCTCCACAGTCCACCAGAGCGCTGGGGTGCGGACCATGGTCGAGGCACGCAGGCCCATAATTGTGCGTCTTATCCTGTGCCGATGGACCCCTTCTCGATACTGCTCGACGGAGCCAGAGCAAGAGACAGGTCCGTGCTGCGGACCATCCTGAACCCGCCATGGTCGGTGCAGGTGCGGGACAGGGTGCCCCTCAACCTGGTGGCCGTCCTGCGGGGGATGCCCTGGGTCGTGCCCAGCGCCGGCGATGCCGTACGCCTGCACGCGGGCGACATCGCGATGATGCGTGGCCCGGACACGTTCACCTTCGCCGATGATCCCCGCACTCCAACCCAGGTGGTCGTTCAGCCCGGCCCCCGACGGACGACCGCGGCCGGCGCGGAACTGCCCGAGGTCGCGGACATGGGTGTGCACACCTGGGTCAACGGCGAGCGAGCCCACGACGACGGCGCGGACGGCTCGTCGGTGCTGCTGATCGGCAAGTACTCGGGACCGAGCGAGATCGCCACACGCCTGCTCCGCGCGCTGCCGCCGCTGCTGGTCATCCCCACGGCCGCCCACGTCGAATCCGCGCTGGTGTCGCTGCTCGCCAAGGAGATCGTGCGAAACGAGCCTGGCCAAGATCTGGTGCTCGAAAGACTGCTGGACCTCCTGCTGGTCGGCATCCTCCGCGAATGGCTCTCCCGGCCCGATGCCGATGCGCCTGCCTGGTACCGAGCCAACGGGGATCCCGTCGTGGGGTCCGTCCTACGACTCATCCACGGGGACCCGGGTCATCCCTGGACGGTGGCCGCGCTCGCCCAGCAGGCCGGGGTGTCCCGAGCGACACTGTCGCGCCGCTTCACCGACCTCGTCGGCATGCCGCCGATGGCATACCTCACCGGATGGCGAATCGACGTTGCCGCCGACCTGCTCGTGGAGTCGGATGCCACGATTGACACCGTCGCCGGTCAGGTCGGCTATGGCAGCGGGTTCGCGCTCAGTGCCGCTTTCAAGCGAGCCCGTGGGATCAGCCCGCAACGCTACCGCGCCCACGCCCGTCCTTGACGTCGGAACGTGAGGCGCAGGGGCTGACCGGCGTCCTGACGTTCCTGCGCCGGCTGCGCGACCACGGAGGCCCCGCCCTGCTCCCGGAGTGACGGTCACGGGCGGAGCTCGGCGGCGTGGGCGCGGGCGAAGTCGGCGAACGACCGGGCCGGCCGTCCCATCACCTTCTCGAAGTCCGGCGTCGTGTAGTCACCCCACCCCGCCGAGTACGCCGTCAGGTACTCCTTGGTGACCGCCGCGATCCACGGGGACAGCCCGGCGTCCACCATCGACCGTTGGACGTCGTCCGGCGCCATCGGCTGATAGGCGATCGGAGTGCCGTACACCTCGCCCAGCACGGCGGCCACGTCCCGCAGTGAGACGCCGGCCGGGCCCGTGAGAGTGTAGGTGCTGCCCTTGTGCTGTGCGGGAGCGCGCAGGACCGCGGCGGCGAAGTCGCCGATGTCGCGTACGTCGATCATGCCGAGCCGCCCCTCGCCGAGCCCGCCGTACAAGGTGTCGCCGTTGACCGAGCCGAAAAGGTTCTGCATGAAGAAGGCCGGGCGGATGACGGTCCAGTCGAGGCCCGAGGCTGCGAGCTCGACGTCCGACAGGGCGTGCAGGCGGCCGTTGCGGGTCGGCGCGTCGTGGGCCGCGCCGATGGCCGACATGCGTACGACGTGGCTCACGCCGGCCTTCCGGGCGGCCCAGACGGCGTTCATGCTCGCGTGCGGCGCCTGCGGGCCCATGGCGGTCAGCAGCCACAACGTGTCCACACCCTGGAAGGCCTGGTCGAGCGTGGCGGGGTCGTCCAGATCGCCGACCGTGACCGCCACCCCCGCCGGCGCCTTGGCCGCGTCACGCACGAGAACCCGCACGTCCCCCATGTCGGACAGGGTGCCGGACAGGGATCGGAGGACAGCGCTGGAAACGGTGCCGTTGGCACCCGTGATCAAGATGCTCATGCCGTCGACAATATAGTAATATTCAGTGACAATCAAGATTGATGACTAAATGGAGGGCGTGACCGTGCGCAGGAGCCGGCGCAAGCAGGAAGAGCCCGATCTCGGCATCCTGTCCAGCAGGACTCTTTTCAGCCTGCAGCGGCAGCTGTTCGAGACGCTGGCCCAGCAGGGCCATCCCGGGCTCAGGCCCCGGCACGGGGCGGTGCTGGCGTACCTGGACGAGGAGGGCAGCAGGGCCACGGACCTGGCCGCGCAGTCGGGCCAGCACAAGCAGGTGATCGGCACGCTGGTGGACGAGCTGGTCGAGCTGGGCTACGTGGAGCGCCAGCCGGACCCGGCCGACCGGCGGGCCAAGCTGATCGTGCCCACCGAGAAGGGCCGCGATCACATGGTCAAGTCGGACGCCATCCTCGCCGCCATGGAGGCGGAGCACGCCGAGGCCGTGGGCGAGGAGGCGTACACGGAGTTCAAGAGGGTGTTCAAGCTGGTCGCCGAGCGCCAGACCGGCGGCTCAGCCCTGGCGGAGTGACATGACGAGGTAGCGGAAGGCGGGCTCGGCGTCGCCGGGCACGTCCTGGATCAGGGCGGGCCTGGTCGGCGACTCCATGTTGATGCGGGCCAGCTCGCTCTCGATCCCGGTCAGCCCGTCGAGCAGGAACTGCGACTGGAAGGCGATCTGGATGTCGTCGCCGCGCAGCTCGCAGTCGACCACCTCGGCGCCGCGCCCGATGTCGCCGCCGCCCGCCTGGATGAGCACCTGCCCCTGGCTGAACGACAGCCGGATCGCGGTGTTGCGCTCGGCCACCAGGGCGACGCGCTTGATGGCGTTGACGAACGGCGCCACCGCCACGTCGGCCCTGATCGACCAGTCGGAGGTCAGCCGGGCGCGATAGTCGATGAACTGCTCGTCGAGCAGCCGCACGGTCGTGCTCCGCCCGACGCTCTCGAACCCCGCCACCCCGTCGCCCATCGCGATCGACACCTCGCCGCCGCGCAGCGACTTGGCCACCTCGACCAGCACCTTCGCCGGGACCATGGCCGAGACCGCGAGGTCGGGGCCGGCCGGGCGCCAGGCGAAGTCGCGGGCGGCGATGCGGTAGCGGTCGGTGGCCGCCATGGCCACGGACTCGCCCTCGATGTCGACCCTGATGCCGGTGAGCATGGGCAGCGTGTCGTCGCGGCTGGCGGCGGGCGCGACCTGGCCGACCGCCGAGGCGAAGACGCCGCCGCCGACGGCGCCGATGCTCGGCGGCATCGTGGGCATGGTCGGGAAGTCCTCGACCGGCATCGTGATCAGCCCGAACTCCGCGCTCCCGCAGGTCAGCACCGCTTCGGCGCCCTCGGTGACGATCTCCACGTCGTCGGCGGGCAGGCTCCTGCTGATCTCGGCCAGCAGCCGACCGGGGATCAGCACGCTGCCCGTCTCGGCCACGTCGGCGTCGACCGAGGCCCTGGCCGAGACGTCGTAGTCGAACGCGGACAGGACCAGCTCGTCGCTCGCCTCCAGCAGCAGCCCGGACAGGACGGGCACCACGGGGCGGGAGGGCAGGACTCGGGCAGCCCACGCCACCGCATCTGCCAGAACATCGCGGTTAACCCGGATTTTCACCTGCTACCACCCCTTCGTCGCCATGCCCTTATGAAAATAGCCGGTGCGACCGACAAGTCGGGGCAGTCTCCGGATGGCCAACCCCAGGTGGAGGGTTCCTAGCGGCTGTTGAGATAGGCGAGTACGGCCAGCACGCGGCGGTTGTCGTCGTCCGACGGCGCGAGCCCCAGCTTGGCGAAAATGGAGGCCGTGTGCTTGGCCACGGCGCTCTCGCTCAGATAGAGCCGCTGGCAGATGGCCGTGTTGGAGCGCCCTTCCGCCATGGCCTCCAGCACCTCCCGCTCGCGCGGCGTGAGCGCGGCCAGCGGCTCGTGCCTGGCGTTGCTGGCCAGCAGCTTGGCGATGACCTCGGGGTCCATGGCCGTGCCGCCCTCGGCGACCCTGCGTACGGCGTCGATGAACTGCTCGGCGTTGAAGACCCGGTCCTTGAGCAGATAGCCGATCGCGCCCGAGCCGTCGGCCAGCAGCTCGCGCGCGTAGAGCTGCTCGACGTGCTGGGACAGCACGAGGACGGGCAGCCCGGGCACCTGCTTCCTGGCCGCGAGCGCCGCCTGCAGCCCTTCGTCCGTGAACGTGGGCGGCAGCCGCACGTCCACGATCGAGACGTCGGGTCGCAGCTCCAGCAGGCCCCGCAGCAGCTCGGGCCCGCTCTCCACGGCCGCCACGACCGAGAAGCCATGGGCCTGGAGCAGGTGCACCAACCCGTCTCTGAGTAGGTAAAGGTCCTCGGCGACGAGTACGCGGTTCTTCATCAGCACCAGGGTTTGATCGGCGTGGCACGCGCGAGCCAGAGGTCGCGGTTGTGGTTGGAGGGTATCCAGATGGCCAGGATGTGCATGCACAGGCCCAGGGTGATCATGCCGAGGATGAACGGCCACTGCCAGGGCCCGGGCAGGTACAGGGCGAGGAACCAGCTCTTCTCCTCGACGCCGATCGTCTTCATGACGCCGGCCACGATGCCCTGAGGGAAGGTCGGGCACCAGGCCGTGGCCCAGAGGAACACGACGATGGCCGCCTTCCAGCGCGGCAGCCGGGGCAGGCTGCCCGCCCAGTGCTCGGGCAGCACCCGGGGCAGCTGCATCGCCACGGTGGTGGGGCCGCCAGGCGGGCTGTTCAGGGCGAGCAGCCCGTCGAAGGCGGCCAGCCGCCGCTCGATCCCGGACAGGCCGCTGCCCTTGGCCGGGTCGGCGCCGCCCAGGCCGTCGTCGGTGACCGTGACGCGCAGGTTGGGGCCGTCGGTGCTGAGGTCCACCGTCGCCGCCTGAGCGTCGCCGTGCCGGGCGGCGTTGGAGAGCAGCTCGCTGACCGCGAAGTACACCGCCGCCTCCACCGGCGCCTCCGGCCGGTGCGGCAGGTCCACGTCCACCGTGACCTGCAACGGGCTGTCCATGGCCAGGGCGCGTACGGCGTCGGCCAGCCCGCGCTCGGCCAGCACCGGAGGGTGGATGCCGCGGATGACCCGGCGCAGCTCGGTCAGCGTCTCGGAGGAGGCGTCCCGGGCCTTCGACAGCAGCGCCTTGGCCGCCGCGGGGTCGCCGTCGACGAGCTGCTCGACCGCGCCCAGCGTCATGCCGATCGCCACCAGCCGGGCCTGCGTGCCGTCGTGCAGGTCCCGCTCGATCCGGCGCATCTCGGCCGCCTGCGAGTCGGCGGCCAGGTTACGCGTCCGCTTGAGGTGGCTCACCTGGCTCGCCAGGCGGCTGGCGACGGTCGCGCGGAGTATCAGGTCGCTCCAGAGGGCGTAGACCCGCAGGCCACGCTCGGGGAGCGTGACGAACACCGGCAGCAGCGCCGCCTTCACCACCGGTTCGAGCACCAGCCAGATCATGTCGCGCCAGGTCGCCGGGTCGGAGATCAGCCACTTCCACCGGTTGTTCCACGCGGGGATCCGCGGCGTCTTGTAGAGGGTCCGGTCGGAGCGGTAGAGGCCGTCCGCCTGCGGCTCCGGCGGCGGGGGCTTGGGCAGGTATGGGGACTCGATGTGGACGTCGGTCCAGCTCCGCATCAGCCGCCGGTTGAGTTCGGCCAGCCTCCTGACCAGCTGGACCTGCGGCGAATACAGGAACACCATGCCCACCCCGAACGACAGCAGCAGCATGGTGAGGCTGAGCACGATCGCCGGCACCTCGACGAGGAGGAGCGCGAGCAGCGCCGCGGCCTGACCGAACCTTCGGAGCAGCATGCCCCCAGTCTGGTCCAACGGGGGCGACCGGACCATTGCACCTAGGTACACCCTTGCCCGACATCCAACCGGATTCCCCGGCGAAGGCCGTGTTCCTAGCGTCGTCTGCATGAAGGTCATCGAAGTCAGGAACCTGCGCAAGCAGTACCCGAACCACCTGGCGGTCGACGACGTGTCGTTCGAGGTGGCGGAGGGTGAGATCTTCGGCATCCTCGGCCCGAACGGCGCGGGCAAGACCACCACAGTCGAGTGCGTGGCCGGCCTGCGCGTGCCCGACGGCGGCACCGTACGGGTGGCCGGGCTGGACCCGCAGCTCAACAGGGGCGAGCTGCGACACGTGCTGGGCATGCAGCTGCAGAGCGCGGCGCTGCCCGAGAAGATCAAGGTGTGGGAGGCCATGGATCTGTACGCCTCCTTCTACCCCGACCCCGCCGACTGGTCCGAGCTGCTCGAACGGGTCGGCCTCGGCGGCAAGCGCGACACGGCGTTCAAGAAGCTCTCCGGCGGGCAGCGCCAGCGGCTCTCGGTCGCGCTGGCCCTGGTCGGCAGGCCGCGCGTGGCGGTGCTGGACGAGCTGACCACCGGGCTCGACCCGCAGGCCCGTAGAGACACCTGGGAGCTGGTCGAGCAGGTACGCGACTCCGGCGTGACGATCGTGCTCGTGACCCACTTCATGGAGGAGGCCGAGCGGCTCTGCGACCGGCTCGCGCTCATCGACGCGGGCAAGGTGGCGGCCACGGACACGCCTGCCGGGCTCATCGCGCAGGTGGGCGGGGAGCAGCGGCTGAGGTTCCGGCCGTCGGCTCCGGTCGACGACGCGGTGCTCCGGGCCCTGCCGGAGGTACGCGAGGTCACGAGGAGCGGCGAACAACTCGTGGTGAGCGGTACGGGCAACCTCGCGCCGGCCGTCACGCTCGCCCTGGCCCAGCACGGGGTCGTTCCAGGAGACCTGCGGATCGAGCAGACCACGCTCGACGACGCGTTCCTCGCACTCACCGGAAGGAAGCTGTCATGAAGCTGCTCCTCGTGGAGACCAAGCTGCACCTGCGCGAATGGCCGTTCCTGCTCTTCACGATCGGGCTGCCGGTCGCGCTCCTGCTCGTGCTGGGCCTCAGCATCCCGGACATGACCCGGCCCGGGGCCTCGGGGGAGCGGGCCGTGGACACGCAGATGCCGAGCCTGATGACGCTGCTCTCGCTGCTGACCCTGGCCTGCAGCGTGGTGCCCGCGGTGATGACCGGGTACCGCGAGCAAGGGGTGCTCAGGCGGATGTCCACCACGCCCGTGCACCCGGCACGGCTGCTGGGGGTGCAGCTCCTGATCAACCTGGTGGTCGGAGCGGTCACCACGGCCCTGCTGATCGTGACGGGCTCGCTCGTGTTCGGGTCGGCGGCGCCGCGGCAGTGGGTGGGATTCATCCTGGTCTTCCTGCTCGGCAGCGCCGCGTTGCAGGCCATCGGGCTGGTGATCGCCGCGCTGGCGCCCAACGCGAAGGTCGCGCCGGGGATCGGGTCCGCGGTGATGTTCCCGCTGATGTTCCTGGGGGGCATGTGGGTGCCGCGCGACCTCATGCCGGACGCGCTGCGGACGGTCAGCGACTACTCCGTCGCGGGGCCGTTCGCCCAGGCGCTCAAGGACACCTGGGCGGGCCACGCGCCGCAGACCGCGCACCTCGTGGTGGTGGGCGCCGGGCTGCTGATCTTCAGTGGGCTGGCCGTGCGGCTGTTCAGGTGGGAGTGAGGCTAGCGCCCGGCCCAGACCGGACGCGCGCCGGTGACGTTGGTCATCAGGGAGTAGAGCGAGGACGAGGCCGTGATGAACATCCGGTTGCGCTTGAGCCCGCCGAACACCAGGTTGGCCGTGGGCTCCGGCAGCTTCAGCCGGCCGATCAGCGTGCCGTCCGGGTCGTAGCAGAGCAGCGCCCTGCCCGCCGCGGCCCAGACGCGGCCCGTGTCGTCGAGCCGCAGGCCGTCGAAGATGTCCTGCTCCGTCCCCTCGGCGAAGACCTTGCCGCCCGCGAGCGTGCCGTCCTCGCGCACCTCGAACACGCGCAGGTGCTTCATCCGCGTGTCGGCGACGTAGAGCCGGCTCTCGTCGAGCGAGAACGCCAGGCCGTTGGGGCGGGCGAAGTCGTCGGCCACGACGCGGACCTCGCCCGTCACCGGGTCGGCGCGGTAGACGTGACAGCCGTCGATCTCCTGCGCGGCGGCGTAGCCCTCGTAGTTGCTGAGGATCCCGTACGGCGGGTCGGTGAACCAGATCGACCCGTCGGAGCGGACCACGACGTCGTTGGGGCTGTTGAGCCGCTTGCCCTCCCAGCGGTCGGCGATGACCGTGATCGAGCCGTCGTGCTCGGTGCGGGTCACGCGGCGGTTGCCGTGTTCGCAGGAGATCAGACGGCCCTCGCGGTCGAGGGTGTTGCCGTTGGTGTAGCCGGACGGCTGGCGGAACAGGCCGACCGCGCCCGTCATCTCGTCCCAGCGCAGCATCCGCTCGTTGGGGATGTCGCTCCAGACCAGGAACCGGCCGGCCGGGAAGTAAACAGGGCCCTCCGCCCAGCGGGTGCCGGCGTGGAGGCGTTCGACATAGTCGTCTCCGCCTACCGCGGCGAACCGCTCGTCGAGCACCTCGAACTCAGTGGGGATCGTGTCCGTCATGAGGTCCACCATATGCTGTTCGACATCTCAGGCATATCACTGGATAGCATTCGGTCGTGGATGATATCGACAGGATGCTGATCGGCCTGCTGCAGGAGGACGCGACGCGGTCGTACGCGGTGCTGGGCAAGGCGGTGGGGCTGTCCAGCGGGGCCGCGCACGAACGGGTGCGCAAGCTGCGCGAGCGCGGGGTGATCAGGCGCACGACGATCGAGGTGGACCAGGCGGCGCTCGGGCGCGCGGTGACGGCGTACGTGCTGGTGGACGGGAGCACCTGGATGGGCGACAGCGCCGACCGGCTGGCGGCGATCCCGGAGATCGAGGAGGCGCACGTCATCGCGGGTCCCGCGTCGGTGCTGCTCAAGGTCCGTACGGCCGGGACAGTGGAGCTGCAGGACGTGCTGCGCCGGGTGTTCGGGGTGGACGGGGTCACCGGGACGCAGACGATCGTGGTCCTCGAGACCCTGTTCGAGCGAACCCTCAAGTAATCTCCAGGTATGACGAAGGTCGCCTGGAACACCAAGGAGCTCACCGTCGGCGAGCTCGCCGAGCGCAGCGGGGTCGCCGTGTCCGCCCTGCACTTCTACGAGACCAAGGGCCTGATCAAGAGCCGTCGTACGGCGGGCAACCAGCGCCGGTACACCCGCGACAGCCTGCGCAGGGTCGCGTTCATCAGGCTGGCCCAGCGCATCGGCATCCCCCTGAAGACCATCAAGGACGCCCTCGCCGAGCTGCCGGACGAGCGCACGCCCAACCGGGACGACTGGGCCCGGCTGTCGGCCGCCTGGCGCGGGGAGCTGGACGACCGGATCGAGCAGCTTCAGCGGCTGCGGGACGATCTCACGGACTGCATCGGGTGCGGCTGCCTGTCGCTCGACCGGTGCCCGGTGGCCAACCCCCACGACCGGCTCGGCGACGAGGGCCCGGGCGCGCGCCGCATCGACACCCGCCTCTGCCCCCCACCCCAGTCCTGCGCCCCCTCACCCGGCTGCGCCCCCTTCACGGAAACGCCCCTCCCTACAGCCTCCTGACGCCCACCCCAAGGCTGCCCCTCGCCGTCGTCACGGTCGGGCCCGACCCTCACCCGAGGGACCTCTCGCGGTCGGGCGCGGCCCCTGGAGGGACCCCAAGGCCGTCCTTCTCACGCAAAAGGACCCCAGCCGAAGTGCGGTGGCGCGCTTCGGCTGAGGTCCTGAGCCGCTCTCAGCGGGCGGGCTTGGCCGGCGGGACGATGAGCGTCGGCCGGTGCGCGTGATGGAGCACGTGGTTGGACACACTCCCCAGCAGCACTGACCGCACCCCTGCCAACCCCCGCGACCCCGTGACGATCACCGAGGCATCCACCTCATCCGCCACATCGACAATCGTCTTCCAGATCGACTCGTTGTCAGCCACCGCCCGATAGGTGACGTCCGAGAGCCCGGCCGCGATGGCCAGCTCGGCTCCCTCCCGGGCATGCTGCTCCGCCTGCGCGTGCGACTCGTCCTCGGTGCTCTGGTCGAGGGCACCCGCGGCCAGCGGATACTTCTTGAGCTGCACGAGCAGCGGCTCCCACACCGTGACGACGACGGTGGGCTCGGCGGCGAGATGCTTGGCCGCGAACTCGATCGCGGTCCGCGAGTCGGCCGAGCCGTCGTAGGCGACAAGGATGGTCATGGCGTTCTTCCTTTCGCTTCACTCTTCCGCTAAAGCACGAAGCGATCAGGCGCCATTCCAGAGCCGGCTGTCTCCTTTGTCACACCCCCGGGGGAGGGGGTCAGGACTCGGTGAGGGCGATGAGGATGTGTTCCATGCAGGCGTGCCCCGCCCGCTCGGCCGCCGCCGCGTCCCCCGCCGCGATGGCGCGGGCGATGGCGTCGTGCGGGATGTAGCTCTTGTCGAGCGAGGTCCCCGCGGCCGTGATGCTGGCGCGCAGAGCCGCCGAGAAGTCCTCGTACAGGTCGATCAGCACCAGGTTGTGCGTCGCGTGCGCCACGGCCATGTGGAAGGCCAGGTCGGCCTCGACGAAGTAGTCGGGGTCGTCCAGCTCCCAGGCCCGGTCCCGCTCGGCCAGGGCCGCCTCGATGCGCTTGATGTCGTCGTCCGTGCGCCGGGTGGCGGCCAGGCGCGCGGACTCGACCTCCAGCGCACGACGTACCTCGAGGATCTCGAGCTGCTCGGCCTGCTTGAGCCGCCGCAGCATCGCGCCGGACAGCTCGCTGGTCGCGCGGACGTAAGTGCCGTCCCCCTGACGGCACTCGAGCAGCCCGGCGTGCGTGAGCGCGCGTACGGCCTCCCGAACGGTGTTGCGACCCACCCCGAGCTGCTCGGCGAGCACCGTCTCGGTCGGGATCTTGCCGTTCATCGGCCACGACCCTGAGGTGATCTGCTCTTTGAGCTGATCGATCACCTGGTCGACGAGCGAAGCCCGCTGCGCCGTACGCAGACTCACAGTCCGCCTCCTCCGGGGAAACCAATCATCCTATGAGTCAATGACTGGTAGACCCTAATTATTCCAGACTCAAAACGCCAAATCTGGAGCTCCTGGAGGATCAGCGCGAAACTGTGGCGTCGACGGTCACCCCCGCCATGGCCGAACGGACTCCAGCGGCTTCGAGGGCCTTACGATATGCGGCGGTCTGTTGTGTTCTGGACCCGGCCCTGCCGTAGAGGTCGCCCAGCTCACGCCAGCAACGCGCGGCCTGCCGATCGGAGCCGAACACCGGCCGGTCGAGCGTGTCGAGCGCCCGGTGGGCGTCGCGCAGGTGCGCGGAGGCGTCGCCCCCCTCGTCGAACGCGACGGCGGCCAGCACGAGGTGGGCCTCGGCGGGCGTGGTGCCGGCGCGGTCGTGCGACAGGCTCAGAGCCGCGTTCGCCAGCTCGCTCGCCCGCGCCGAGGCGCCGGTCCGCAGCACGACCCGCGCGTGCACGATGAGGCTCTCGCCGTGCTCGCGCGCCGTGCCGGGGAACGTGGCGAACGCCTCGGCGGCGGCCGAGATGAGGCGCTCGGCCTCGTCGGCCGGCACCGTGGTCAGCCTGGACCAGTGCATGGCGGTCCTGGCCAGCTGCAGCGACAGCCGGGCCTGGCGGCCGGCCATGATGGCGTCGTCGGCGAGGCGCACGGCCAGCGCCGAGTCCTCGCCGGCGGCGGCGGCGGCGCTCGCGTGCCACAGCGCCTGGATCTCTCCGGAACGGTCCACAACTTGAGGAACGCCGGTCAGAGCCAGCACCCGCTGGACGTATCCCAGCTCGCGGGACTCGCTCTCGCGCTCGCTGCGCGCCTCGACCAGAGCGGCTGCCAGGTCGACGGCGATCTCGCCCTGCGTGATGGACAGCCGCTCGGCCTGCTGGAGGGCGGCGGTGGCCAGGTCGCGGGCCCGCAGGCGGTCGCCCGCCCGCTGGTAGCAGCGGCTCAGTGCGATCGTGAGCGGGAGGTCGGCCAGCCGCTCGGGGTGAGCCGCGGCCTCCCTGCGCAGGCGCTCGAACGCCTCCACCGCCTGGCCGAGGCGACCCTGGGCCTCGAGCGCGCGCGCCCTGCCGAACCGGGCGTGCGCGGTCAGCATGGCGTTTTCCTCGTCGGCCGCCTTCACGATCTCCGTGAAGCGGTCGGCGGCGACGGACGGGTCGCCATGCTGCAGCTCGAGCTCGGCGTGACGCAGGCCGAGCTCCGTGTCGATGCGCTGCCGAGGTTCGATCCCGTGAAGGAGGAACTCGGTCGTGCACCCCAGCCGCTCGGCCAGCAGCCGGGCCACGACAGGAGTCGGCGTGCGCTTGCCCGACTCAATGAGCGAGACATAACTGTCAGACAGGTCGGGTCCGGCCAGTTGGGCCTGGGACATCCGCCTGTTCAGCCGCAGTCCGCGGACGCGGTCACCGATGGTTCCCTGACTCGGCATCTCATCTCTCAAGGCGGGGAAGGGTCAACAACACGCAATGATTGCATGAAGTAGCCGAATCGGGTATCCCCGAGTGAAGAATTCCCCGCGAGGAGATTAATCGTCGCTCTCGTCCTTGCTGGGAAAAAGCATCCCGCAGACCTCGAGGTACAGCGTCTCGGGGTACGGAATGTACTCCACGGTCGAGAGTGCCTGGTCCTGACCTGCTGACTCGAGGATGAACTCACCGTAACCGAGCATGCGCCCAAGCAGACTTCTTTGGAAGCTCATGTCGGTGACCTTGCCCAAAGGCATCATCGCGACCTTACGGGTGATCAAGCCCGTTGTCAGCAGCATGCGCTTCGAAGTCACCACAAAGTAATCGACCGACCACTCCGCGACTTTCCACACGAAACGCACCAGAAGCAGGAGCCACAACCACCACACGACGACGAGCGCCGTGCCACCCTGATCGCTGCCTCCGAAGAACTTGCTGAGCAAGCCCGCGACGATCAGGCCGGCGAGCACCTCGGCAACCGGGCGTAGCAAGATCGCAGGGTGCCGCCGGACCATGATGAACTGTTGTTCTTGGGGGAGAAGGTATCGGTTGACCGACGACGGGGCGGAGTCCCCGTGGGTCACAAGTCTCATGACAGGCTGTTCACAAATTGAGCCAGCGAGTCGGCCGCGTTGAACACCGTGTCGAACGCTCCTCTCACCGCGTCCGCGGCGTCAGATGGTCGCGCGAACAGGTAGTACGCGACAAATGCGATACCACCGTATGTGAGGACTTTTTTGACCTGCACCGTCGCCTCCGTGCCCTTACCCACTCCACCCGCCCTATACATTACCCACCCGGATGCCCGGGTAAAGATGCCTTCGCGGGATAGTTTTGATCTTGTCAGCCGCGTTCGCTGGCCACCAGGGCCAGGACGTGAAGGTGCTTGCGTGCGATGCGCTCTACAAGGCTTGGATGGGCGTAACCGGTGACCTCCAGCGCGCCGTAGTGCGCTGCTTCAACGCAGCGCGTTACGGTGGTCGCGGAGTGGATGCCGGCGAACTCGTCGCACAGCACAGTTTCCACCTCCGCGTACGGAGCCGGCTCCGCCTCGCTGTGATCGCTCATCGTGCTCCCCCACGCGCATGCGGAAGTTGCCTTCCTGCCTCTTCGTACCCACGAAACAACAGTATGTAACGAAGAGATGACTGCGTGTGACGGGAAAGGTGCTTTTCAGACGTCGTGGCGTCAGACCACGCCGTAGAGGCGGTCGCCCGCGTCGCCGAGGCCGGGCACGATGTAGCCGTTCTCGTTGAGCCGCTCGTCGAGCGCGGCGGTCACCACGCGGATGGGCTTGCCCGAGTTGGCGAACACCTTGTCCATGTACGCCAGGCCCTCGGGGGCGGCCAGCAGGCAGATGGCCGTGACGTCGACCGCGCCCCTGTCGAACAGGAACTGCACGGCCGCCGCCAGCGTGCCGCCGGTGGCCAGCATCGGGTCGACGACGTAGCACTGGCGCCCGGACAGGTCGTCGGGCAGCCGCGTGGCGTACGTCTCGGCCTGGAGGGTGGACTCGTTCCTGATCATGCCGAGGAACCCGACCTCGGCCGTGGGCAGCAGCCTGGTCATGCCGTCGAGCATGCCGAGCCCGGCGCGCAGGATGGGCACCACCAGGGGGTACGGCTTGGCCAGTCGCACGCCGTGGGCGGGGGCCACGGGCGTCTCGACCGTGACGTCGTTGATCCGCACGTCGCGGGTGGCCTCGTACGCGAGCAGCGTCACCAGCTCATCCGCGAGCCTGCGGAAGGTCGGCGAGTCGGTGCGGACATCGCGCAGCGTGGTGAGCTTGTGGGCCACGAGCGGATGGTCGACGACGAGGGTTTCCATAAACGGCAAGGCTATCCGCTGGGGAACGTGCATGGGGACCCCCGCCACCTGCGGTGGTCCTCTGACCGCGCCCACCCCCGGCGGCCACTCAGGCCATGGGTTTTGATCACAATTTAGTCCGAGAGGCACACGCCTCGTGCGCGGGTCTGGAACGATTGGGTGCTGGTAATACCTGTCGTGTCAGAAGTCGGGTGGGGATGGCGATGGCAGACGAAGATGACGCTCTGGACTTCGCCATCGTGGTCTATCGCGAGGACGGGTGCTGGGATGCCGAGCTCCTGCCGGTCGTGCTCACGTCCGATCTGCAGGGGTTGATCCACGCCCTGCGTCAGCAGCCGAGCGAGAGCGGGACGATCGGACTGGTCGCCGTGGGAGACGAGTTCTTCGTGGCGCTGCGGGTCCTGGGCGACCGGGTGGACGTGTTCCTGTCCGACATCGCGGCCTCCTGGGACTTCCCGCTGGCCCGCCAGGTTCTCGAGTACCTCGACGTGCCGGTGCCGGACGAGGAGGAGCTCGACGAGATCCTCCAGGACGAGGAGACCGTGCTCCCCGCCGGAGATCTGTCGATCTTCGCCGATCTCGGGTTGGACGAGATGGAGCTGGGCATCCTCTCCGGCGACATCGACTTGCTGCCCGAAGATGTACTGTCCAGCATCGCCGCGCGGCTCGGCTTCTCCGAGCCGTTCGAGCGTGCCATCGAATCGGTCTTCGGCTGACCCCCTGGAGCTCGGACATGGCCTCCAACACCTTCTCTGCGGCTTTCGTCAGGACCTCGGGCGGCTGGAGCGGCGCCGAGATCGATCTGAGCGCGGCCGAGATCGTCGACGACCTCGGTGACGCGGTCACGGAGACGCTGAGCCTCTCCGGCGACGAGCTGGCCCTGCTCTGCGTCGAGGTCGAGGACGAGTGGTTCGCGATCGCCCGCTACCGGGGCGAGGAGGAGCCGCGCGTGTTCCTGTCGGACGCGCACGCGATCCTGTCCGACCCGCTCGGCGAGCTGTTCGCCGAGTTCGCCGGCGTGGCGCCCGACAAGGAGGCCAACGGCCTCGGCGTTCGCCCGGCCGGCGACTACGAGCTGCTGAGCGACCTCGGGCTCAGCTCCGAGGAGCTGCTGGAGCTGAGCATGGAAGAGGGCATGCTGCCGGCCGACATCCTGTCGGTGATCGCCGAGCGGCTGGCCTTCGCCGACGAGCTCGACCGGCTGCGGTGACCCGGCTCTCGCTGTGACGTACGAGGAGGCCATGCGCCTGGCGCTGGCGGAGGCGGACGCAGCGGGGTCCAGGGGAGAGATCCCCGTGGGCGCGGTGGTGCTCGACGCGCTCGGCGAGGTCCTGTCCGCGGCGGGCAACGACCGCGAGTCCTCCGCCGACCCGACGGCCCACGCCGAGGTTCTCGCGCTCCGGCAGGCGGCCGCGCGGCGCGGGCAGTGGCGGCTGACCGGCTGCACGCTCGTGGTGACCCTGGAACCCTGCACGATGTGCGCGGGCGCCGCTGTACTGGCCCGAGTCGACCGGATCGTGTACGGCGCTGTGGACGAGAAGGGCGGGGCCGTGGGCTCGCTCTGGGACGTCGTACGCGACCGCCGGCTCAACCATCGGCCCGAGGTCGTCATGGGAGTGTTGGCGGACGAGTGCTCGTCGGTGCTAAAGCGGTTCTTCGCTACTCGCCGGATCCGGTAAGCTCGTGCGCGGTGGTGTCGCCTAGTGGCCGAGGGCGCACGCCTCGAAAGCGTGTGATGGGGCAACTCATCCGTGGGTTCAAATCCCACCACCACCGCCACGAGAAGGGCCTCCGACCTACGGGTCGGAGGCCCTTCGTCTGTCAAGGTCTATCGATCGAACCGCGCAAGGGCCTGAAGGGGCGCGTGAGCTGCTGCGTCGCCTGGTAAGTCGCCTGGTAAATCGACGGCAAGTCGAACTGGTCGGTGAGAACCCCCGGTCGGCTACCCCAAGCCCGCCCCGGCGGCCCGCCGGCCGCCGCCGACGTGCCCACCGTGGGCGAGGACGAAGACACCATCCTGCCCACCGGTGCCGGATGGGGTCACATCATGCACACGTTGAGTTGGATTGATGGGATGGATCCATCCTCTCGCTCGTTGCCGGTGATGTCCAGATAAGAGATCTACCGAGAGCCTCGCAGCAACGTGCCCCTTGGGGTAGACAGTGCCCCAGATTCGGCCTATAAATACATCCCATCTCTTCATGTCGGTGACACACGGATGCCGCCGACATGAAACATCCCCCGCTTCGGGACCAGTGCGAGGAAGTGCCGATGAGACTCACAACTGTCCTGTGCTCCACCGCCTCCGCCGTGTCCGCGCTGGTGTTGCTCAGCGCCTGCAGCAGCTCCGGCACCACGGCCACGTCGAGCGACACGCCACTGGTCGGCGTGGACTACCCACGCTCCGACACCGACTTCTGGAACTCGTACATCAAGTACACGCCCGAGTACGCCAAGGAGCTTGGCCTCTCGCTCAAGACCACCAACTCGCAGAATGACGTCGCCAAGCTGACCGCCAACGCGCAGACGTTCATCAGCCAGGGCGTGAAGGGCCTGGCGATGGCTCCGCAGGACACCGCCGCCATCGCCCCGACCCTCGCGCAGCTGGAGGCGAAGAAGATCTCGGTCGTCACCGTCGACACCCGCCCCGACAGCGGCAAGGTCTACATGGTCGTCCGCGCCGACAATCGTGCCTACGGCGAGAAGGCGTGCCAGTACCTGGGCACCAAGCTGGCCGGCAAGGGCAAGGTCGTCATGCTTCAAGGCGACCTTGCCTCCATCAACGGCCGTGACCGCACCGAGGCGTTCAACGACTGCATGAAGAAGCACTACCCCGGCATCACGGTGCTGGGAGAGGCCACCAACTGGGACGGCGCCGTCGCCGCGCAGAAGCTCCAGACAGACCTGACCGCCCACCCGGACATCAAGGGCGTCTACATGCAGTCCAGCTTCGCCCTGTCCGGCACGCTCCAGGTGCTCAAGCAGAAGGGCCTGTTGGTCGGTCCCGAGGACGCGAAGCACGTGTTCGTCGTCTCGAACGATGGCATCCCCGAAGAACTCAAGTCCATCGCCGACGGCAAGATCGACGCCACCGTCTCCCAGCCGGCCGACCTCTACGCCAAGTACGCCCTGTACTACCTGAAGGCCGCATTGGACGGGAAGACGTTCCAGCCGGGCAAGACCGACCACGACAGCACCATCGTCCAGGTCCGTGACGGCCTGCTGGAGGACCAGCTCGCAGCCCCGCTCGTCACCGCCGACGGCGGCACCTACGGCGGTGTCCCCAGCCTCAAGAGCACCGACACGTCCCTGTGGGGCAACAACCTCGGCTGAGTCTCAGAGCTCGTCAGGAAACAGAACGGCTCACGAACACAAGGCGGTTGAGATGAGCGACGGGGAGCGAGCAGTCACCCCCGCGCCCGCCCCGGCGCACGACGGGAGAGCCCCGGCCGGCCCTCCCGTCGTCGAGGCGACGGGCATTGTCAAACGATTCGGTCCGACGGTGGCCCTGAACGGCGCCCGGATCACCATCATGCCCAACGAGACCCACGCGCTGGTCGGCCGCAACGGGGCCGGCAAGTCGACCCTGGTGTCCGTCCTCACCGGACTTCAGGCCCCGGACGAGGGAACGGTCACCTTCGGCGGCAGCCCGGCGCCCCGGCTCGCGGACCGCGACGCCTGGCGGCAGCGGGTGGCCTGTGTTTACCAGAAGTCGACGATCATCCCCACGCTGACCGTCGCCGAGAACCTCTTCCTGAACCGGCATGAGCACGGCCGGAGCGGGCTGATCAGCTGGCAGGGCGTGCGCAGGCGGGCGCGGGAACTGCTGTCGACCTGGTCGGTGGACGTGGATCCGCAAGCTCCGGCCGGCGATCTCAGCGTGGAACAGCGGCAGTTCGTCGAGATCGCCCGTGCGCTGTCCTTCGGAGCCCGGTTCATCATCCTCGACGAACCGACCGCGCAACTCGACGGCGCGGCGATCAACCGGCTCTTCGAGAGAATCCGCGATCTGCAGCGCCAGGGCGTGACCTTCCTGTTCATCAGCCACCACCTCCAGGAGATCTACGAGATCTGCGACATGGTGACG
The DNA here is from genome assembly GCF_044593615.1 of Nonomuraea sp. NPDC051941. Taxonomy (NCBI): domain Bacteria; kingdom Bacillati; phylum Actinomycetota; class Actinomycetes; order Streptosporangiales; family Streptosporangiaceae; genus Nonomuraea; species Nonomuraea sp. NPDC051941. Next base: position 107,764 of record NZ_JBIUCF010000037.1, on the reverse strand, counting down.
GTGTTCCGAGACGCCCAGCACATCCTGACCGCGCCGGTCGCCGAACTTCCCCGCACCGAGCTCATCGCCGCCATGACCGGCGAGGCGGCGGCCGACAGGCGCGAGGAACGGGCGAGCGCCCTCGACGTCGGCGCGACGTCGGCGCTGAGCGTCCGGGGCCTCACCGGCCAGGCCTACGAGGACGTCACCTTCAAGGTGGGCGCGGGCGAGATCGTCGGCCTGGCCGGGGCCGCCGGCAGCGGTCGCATCGAGGTCGCCGAGACTGTCGTGGGGCTGCTGGCCGCCGACGGCGGCGAGGTCGAGATCGCAGGGCGGCAGCCACAGCCGGGCAGCGTGCCCGCCGCGCTCGCCGCCGGCGCCGGGTTCGTCCCGCAGGACCGGCACCACCAGGGTTTCGTCCCCGACATGTCGATCGCGGACAACGCCACGCTGTCCGTGCCCAAACGGCTCAGCCGGGGAGGGTTCCTGAGCCGCGACCGCCGGGACCAGCTCGCCGAGGGCATGATCGAGAAACTGGCGATCAAGACCTCAGGCCCCGACCTGTCGGTCTCCGCGCTGTCCGGGGGTAACCAGCAGAAGGTCGTCATGGCCCGCGCCCTCGCCGACGATCCCCGGCTGCTGGTGCTGATCAACCCGACCGCAGGCGTGGACGTGCGCTCCAAGGAGTTCCTCCTCGGCAAGGTCGAGGAGACCGCGGAAGGCGGCACCGGAGTGCTCATCGCCTCCGACGAACTCGACGACCTGCGCATGTGCGACCGGGTCCTGGTGATGTTCCAGGGCCGAGTGACCTCAGAGATCGCCCGCGGCTGGCACGACCACGACCTAGTGGCCGCGATGGAAGGAGTGGACCTCAATGCCTGAAACCGCCCTCGCGGACACGCCCGCCCCCAAGCCCACGAAGCCCGAGGCCGGGCGGAAGGGGCTGTTCGGCGGCCGGATACCCGTGGCCCGGCTGCGCGACCTCGCCCTGGTTCCCGCGATCGTCGCGATCGCGATCGTCGGCCAGATCGTCAACCCGGTCTTCCTCCAGGGCGACAACCTGATCAATGTCCTGCAGACCATGTCCGAGATCGCCCTGCTGGTCCTCGCCCAGACGATGATCCTGATCGTCAAGAAGATGGACCTGTCTCTGGAGTCCACCATGGGCCTCGCGCCCGGCGTCGCCGCCCTGCTGGTGGTGCCGACCGGCGTCGGACCCGGCCTCGGGCTCCTCCCCGGCGCCTGGTCGATTCCCATCACGCTGGCCGTGGGTGCGCTCATCGGCGTGGTCAACGCCCTGCTGATCATCCGCTTCGGTCTCAACGGCTTCATCGTCACCCTCGGCATGCTGATCGTCCTGCGTGGCGTCCTCACCGGCATCTCGGGCGGCCAGACCTTCTTCCAACTGCCAGATTCGATGCTCTACCTGGGCACCGCCCAGTGGTTCGGGATACCCGCCTCTATCTGGATCTGCCTGGCGCTGTTCGCCGTCGCGATCGTCGTCCTGGGCTGGACCAGCTTCGGCCGCTCGCTGTACGCCATCGGCGGCAACGTCGATGCGGCGAAGGCGGCCGGTATCCGCACTGACCGGGTGCTGTGGATCGTCATCGTCACCGGCAGCCTGCTGGCCGCACTCGCCGGGCTGCTGCTTTCCGGGCGTCTCGCCTCCGTCGCCTCCGCGCAGGGCAACGGTTACATCTTCACCGTGTTCGCCGCCGCCGTCATCGGCGGGATCAGCCTCAACGGCGGCAAGGGCACCATGTTCGGCGCCTTCAGCGGCATCCTGCTGCTCTTCATGATCCAGAATGTGCTCACCCTCGCGGGTGTCCCCGCCCAGTGGATCGGCGCCCTCAACGGCCTGATCATCCTGGTCGCGCTGACCATCTCCCGCATCACGGGCGGCAAGGTCCAGGAGTGAACCGGGCGGCTCCACGCCGCCGTACGCCGCCCCATCTTTGTTCCGTCGCAGGAGGTCGTGTCGCCGCCTGCCGCCACAGGAGTTGCTGCCATGTCCTCCGCTGTGTCCGCATCCGCCCGCATCACCGCGCTCGACGTCATGGACGTCCGGTTCCCGACGTCCGAGCATCTGGATGGATCGGACGCGATGAACCCCGAACCCGACTACTCGGCCGCCTACGTCATCTTGCGCACCGACGCCGGTGACGGACTGGAGGGCCACGCCCTGGCCTTCACCACGGGCCGTGGCAACGATGTCCAGGCCGCCGCCATCGCGGCCCTGGCCCCGCATGTGGTCGGATTGTCCGTCGACGAGGTCTGCGCCGACCTCGGCACGTTCTCCCGCTCCCTCGTCCACGACCCCCAACTGCGCTGGCTGGGCCCGGAGAAGGGCGCCATCCACATGGCCACCGGCGCCGTCGTCAACGCCGCCTGGGACCTCGCGGCCAAGCGGGCCGGCAAGCCCGTCTGGCGGTTTCTCGGCGAGATGTCGCCAGAGGATCTGGTCGCCCAGATCGACTTCCGCTGGCTGAGCGATGCCCTCACTCCAGAGGAGGCGCTTCAGCTCCTGCGCCGCGCCGAACCGGGCCGCCAGCAGCGCATCGCCCACCTGCTGGAGCGCGGCTACCCCGCCTACACCACCACCCCTGGCTGGCTCGGCTACTCCGACGAGAAGCTGGCCCGCCTCGCCCGCGAGGCCGTCGCCGACGGCTTCACCCAGATCAAGCTGAAGGTCGGCGCGGACCTCGAGGACGATCTACGGCGTATGCGCACGGCTCGTCAGACGGTGGGCGAGGGCATTCGCATCGCGGTGGATGCCAACCAGAGATGGGACGTGCAGCCCGCCATCGACTGGATGCGCGCCCTGGCCCCCTATCAGCCGTACTGGATCGAGGAGCCCACCTCCCCGGACGACATCCTCGGGCATGCCGCCGTTCGCAAGGCGGTCAGCCCCATCAAGGTCGCCACCGGCGAGCACATCGCCAACCGGGTTGTCTTCAAGCAACTCCTCCAGGCGGGCGCGGTGGACATCGTGCAAATCGACTCGGCACGGGTCGGCGGCGTCAACGAGAACATCGCGATCCTGCTGCTCGCTGCCAAGTTCGGGGTGCCGGTCTGCCCACACGCGGGCGGTGTGGGCCTGTGCGAGATGGTGCAACACCTGTCGATGTTCGACTACGTCGCCGTCTCCGGCACGGTCGAGGACCGGGTCATCGAGTACGTCGACCATCTGCACGAGCACTTCGTCGACCCGGTCCGCGTCGCGGACGGCCACTACCTCGCCCCGGCCCTGCCCGGACTCAGCGCGCAGATGCACCCGGAGTCTCTCAAGGAGTACGCCTACCCCGACGGCCCAGTCTGGACCGCCCGTGTCTGACGCCGTGGAGCGGGGGTTGCGGGCGGTGCAGGAGCGCGGGCTCGGCTACGACGTGCCCATCGTCCGGCATGATCTGGCCGGCTGGGAACAGAACGTGAGATTGCTTGCCGGGCACCCGCAGGTGCGGTGCAAGGTGTCCGGGCTGGTCACGGAAGCCGACCACGAGAAGTGGACGATCGCCGACATCCGGCCGGTGTGGGACGTCCTGCTCTCCTCCTTCGGCCCCGAGCGGCTGATGTTCGGCTCCGACTGGCCGGTATGCGTCCTGGCGGGGGGCTGGAACCGCTGGGCCGCCACCGACGGGAGGACCGCCCCATGCTCCTGACCGAACTGCTGCACCCTGGAATCCTCGAAGCCCTGGCCGGAGCCGGCCACGGCGCCCGCGTCCTGCTCGCCGACGGCCACTACCCCGCCAGCACCGCCACCGGCGAGCGTGCCAGGACGGTCCACCTCAATCTGGCCCCCGGCCTGCTGGACGTCACCGTCGTGCTCGACGTCCTGCTGCGGGCCCTGCCCGTCGAGTCGGCCCAGGTGATGGTGCCCCCCGAGGGCGCACCGGAGCCGCCGGCCATCACCGAGTACCGCTCGAAGCTGGCGCCTGTCCCGGTCGAGAAGCTCAGCCGCTTCGAGTTCTACGACGCCGCCCGCTCACCCGACCTGGCGCTGGCGATCGTCACCGCCGACATCCGTACCTACGCGAACCTGCTGCTGACCATCGGCGTTCGCACTGAAAGGACCGTGGGAACACGATGACACTCGCCGTCCGTTACACGGCTGCCCGAACCCTGGACACGGCACCCGTCGAACCCACCTCCCCCGGACCGGGTGAGGTCGAGCTGGCCCCCGCCTACGTCGGCATCTGCGGCACCGATCTACACATCTTCCACGGTGACATGGACGCCCGGGTCAGCACACCCGCGGTCCTGGGGCACGAGATGTCCGGCCGTGTCCTCCGTGTCGGGCCGGACGTCGAAGGCTGGCGGCCCGGCGACGCGGTCACCGTGATGCCGCTGCGCTGGGACGACAGCTGCCCCGCCTGCCGCGCAGGCAACCGGCACATCTGCCAGCACCTGGATTTCATCGGTATCGACTCCCCGGGCGCGATGCAGCAGCGCTGGATCGTGCCCGCCGCCACCCTCGTACGGCTGCCCGACTCGCTCCCCCTGGACCACGCCGCGCTCGTCGAACCCACTGCGGTGGCGGTACACGACGTCAACCGGGCCCGAGTGCGGGACGGTGAGCGGGTGGTCGTCGTGGGCGGCGGACCCATCGGCATCCTGATCGCGCTGGTCGCGCGCGCCACCGGTGCCGAAGTCCGCGTGGTGGAGCTGAGCGGCCACCGGCGGATCCTGGCGCAGAAGTTGGGGCTGACCGCCTGGAACCCGGCTGCCGAGGACGTGCCCGAACTGGTCCGGCAGTGGACCGGCGACGCGGGCGCGGATGTCGCATTCGAGGTCTCCGGCGCGGCAGGCGGTGTGGACACCGCGGTCCAAGTGCTGGGCGTACGCGGCCGGCTGTGCCTCGTGGCCATCCACCCCCGGCCTCGAGAGGTCGACCTGCATCGGTTCTTCTGGCGCGAACTGACCCTCATCGGCGCAAGGCTGTACAACCGTTCAGACTTCGAGAAGGCGGTCACGCTGGTCGCCGACGCCACCATCCCCGCCGAGCAGCTGATCAGCAAGGTGGTGCCACTCACCCAGGCGCCCGCCGCGTTCGAAGCGCTCGAGGCGGGTGGCGACGTCATGAAGATCCTCGTGGACTGCACCGACGACGCACAGGGAGCAGCCGTATGACTGCCTTCGACCTCACGGGAAGACTTGCCGTTGTCACCGGCGCCCGGCGCGGCATCGGCCGGGCCATGGCCCGGGCGCTGGCCGAGGCCGGCGCCGACGTCATCGGCGTCAGCGCCAACCTGGAGGAGTCCGGCAGCGCCGTCGAGAAGGACGTCCTTGCCGCAGGTCGTACCTTCGAGGCGATCCGCACCGACTTCGCCGACACCGAGGCAGTCCGGGCCCTGGCCACGGACCTCGCTGGACGTGAGCGACCGGTGGACATCCTGGTCAACAATGCGGGCACCATCCGCCGCGCCCCGACGTCCGAACACGCCGACGCCGACTGGGAGCTGGTCCTCCAGGTCAACCTCAGCGCCCAGTTCACGCTGACCAGGGCGGTGGGCGCGGCGATGGTGTCCCGAGGCTACGGGAAGATCCTTTTCACGGCGTCGCTGCTCAGCTTCCAGGGCGGCATCAATGTGCCCGGCTACACCGCCGCCAAGCACGGTGTCGCCGGCCTGACCAAGGCGCTGGCCAACGAGTGGGCCCCGCACGGCGTCAACGTCAACGCCATCGCGCCCGGCTACATCGCTACCGACAACACTCAGGCTCTCCAGGACGATCCGGCGCGCAGCCGGGCGATCCTGGACCGCATCCCGGCCGGGCGGTGGGGCACCGCCGACGATCTCGCGGGCGCCACCGTGTTCCTGGCCTCCGACGCCGCCGCCTACGTGCACGGCACCGTCCTCGCCGTCGACGGCGGATGGCTGGGCCGATGACCGTCGGGCCGGCACCGTGCTCTCCCCCGAGCAGGTGGAGCGGGCCGTGTCGCCCACACCATGACCACCCCCGGTGACATCTCCATGGCGTCGCTCGCCGAGGTCGAGGCGCTCACGGCGGGCGTCTCGGCCGCGGTCAGACGCCGATGCGCCAGTCGGCGGCCGCCCTACTCGCACTCCCAAGGAGCACGCCTTGCGACACCGGAAGATCACGAACACCTCTGTCGAGCTCAGCGAACTCGGCTTCGGGGCCTCCGTCATAGGCAATCTCCACCGCGTCACACCGGCCCTCGACGCGGCCGCCGCGGTCGAAGCGGCCTGGGACGCAGGCATGCGGTACTTCGACACAGCACCCCACTACGGCCTGGGCCTGTCCGAGCACCGCCTGGGCGCCGCGTTGCGGGACCGTCCGCGGAACGAGTACGTCATATCCTCCAAGGTGGGCCGTCTGCTGGTGCCCAACGAGCGGCCGCGCGGGGTCGACGACGAGGGTTTCGTCGTCCGGGACGACCTGCGCAGGCAGTGGGACTTCAGCCGGGACGGGGTACTGCGCTCCATCGAGGCGACACTGGAGCGCACGGGCCTCGACCGTCTGGACGTCGTCTACCTGCACGACCCCGACGACCACTGGAGGCAGGCCGCCGAGGAGGCCATGCCCGTCCTGGCGGAACTACGCGACCAAGGGGTGATCGGCGCCATCGGCGCCGGCATGAACCAGTCAGCCATGCTCGCCCGCTTCCTGCGTGACACCGCCGCCGACGTGGTGATGCTTGCCGGCCGCTACACGCTCCTCGACCAGTCGGCATTGGACGACGTCCTGCCCGCCGCTCAGGAACTGGACAAAAGTGTGGTGGCGGTCGGTGTGTTCAATTCGGGACTGCTCTCCCTCGACCGGCCCGCCGAGGGCATGAAGTACGACTACCGGGACGCGCCGCCTGCCATGGTCGCCCGTGCCCTGGCGATCGCCGAGGTCTGCGTGGCGCACGGCACGACTCTCCCGGCAGCGGCGATTGCCTTTCCGTACACCCATCCCCATATCATCAACGTCACCCTGGGCATGCGGAATGCTGAGCAGGTCGCGCGGAACGCGGAACTCCACCGTCGGCACATCCCCGAAGGCCTTTGGGAGGATCTTCGTGCCCAAGGATTGATCAGATCGGACGTGCCCGCCGAGAAGGGGTACCAGAGGAGTTCGCATTGTCTTTGACCGACAGGGCCATTGAGCAGATCCGTGAGCTGATCCGCACCGGAGCCCTGCCGCCGGGTTCGAAGCTTCCACCGGAACCGGACCTGGCCGCTCAACTGGGCCTGTCCCGCAACCTCGCACGGGAAGCGGTCAAGGCACTGGCCGTCGCGCGAGTCCTGGAGATCCGGCGGGGCGACGGCACGTACGTGACCAGCCTGCAGCCGAGTCTGCTCTTCGAGGGTCTCGGCGGGGCTGTGGAGCTGCTGCAGGGCGACTCGGCCGCCCTGCAGGATCTGATGGAGGTACGTCGGCTCCTCGAACCGGTCGCCACAGCACTGGCCGCGATCCGGATCTCCGACGAACAACTCGCCGAGGTGCAACAGCACTTGAACGCCATGCGTGAGGCCCGCGACGACGTCGAACGGCTCAACGCCCACGACGCGGCCTTCCACCGTGCCGTCGTCTCGGCCACGGGCAACGACACGCTGCTCACCCTCCTGGAGGCCATCTCCGGCCGTACGTTGCGCGCCCGCATCTGGCGTGGCCACGTTGACGCCGAGGCTGCGGGCCGCACCCTCGCCGAGCACGAGGCGATCTTCACGGCCCTGTCCACCCGTGACGCCGCTCTCAGCCAGGCCGCTGCACTGCTGCACGTCAGCAGCACCGAACGGGGATTGAGGGAATACCTGCGCACCACCGAATCCCTCCCCCGCCAAGCGCCGACGGCGAACGGCACCGGAACCTGACCGACGTGGCCATGAACCACGACGAGCGGCGCGCCCACAGCGCCGGCATGGCTCGCTCGAGCGCGGCCGGCACCGCGGCGACGGTGGGATCGAATGGCGGGGGTGGCCCCACCAGGTGTGTGAGGTTCATCACAGACCCAATGGGGTGAGCGGACGGGTTCGGATCCCACCGCCACCGCCACGAGGAGGGCCTCCGACCTACGGGTCGGCGGCTCTCCGTCATGAGGCGGGGCGCTCCCGAGCCTTTCCAACATCATTTATGGAGCGCATGCGAAAAGGGAGCCGCGAATCCCGCGGCTCCCTTTTCCCTTTCTCAGTTGGGCAGCTCGAGGACCCTGGCGTGCAGGATCGATCTTTGGTGCAGGGCCGCGCGCAACGCGCGGTGCAGACCGTCCTCCAGATAGAGCTCGCCCTGCCACTGCACCACGTGCGGGAAAAGGTCGCCGTAGAAGGTGGAGTCGGCGGCGAGCAGCGAATGCAGGTCCAGTACGGCCTTCGTGGTGATCAACGAGTCGAGCCGGACCTGCCGTGGCGGGATCTGCGCCCACTCTCGGTTAGAGAGACCGTGGTCGGGATAAGGGCGTCCGTCGCCGACAAGCTTGAAGATCACCCCCCCGATTTTAGGAGAGAATCCGATTCCTTGCGTTGTCCGGGAGCGTCAGCGCAGGTCGCCCGGTTCGCAGGAGTCGGCTGTGCCCTTTTCGTAGCCGCGTTGGAAGGCGTTGACGCGTTGCTTGGAGCTGCCGTGGGTGAACGATTCAGGATCGATTCTGCCTTGGGTGCGTTGCTGGATTCTGTCGTCGCCGACCGCCGCGGCGGCGTCCAGGGCCTCGGAGATATCCGTCCGGGTGAACGGCTTCTCGTAGAAGCCTGTCTTGACCGCGTTGTGCGCCCAGACGCCGGCGTAGCAGTCCGCCTGGAGTTCGGTGGAGACGGAGGAGCCGCCCGTGTCGAGGGCGCCGAGCAGGTCCTGCACGTGGTGGCCGTACTCGTGGGCGATCACGTACGCCTGCGCGAACGGGCCGCCCTTGGCGCCGAACTGGGTGTGGAGCTGGTCGAAGAAGCTCAGGTCGAGGTAGACGCGCTGGTCGCCGGGGCAGTAGAAGGGGCCGACCGCCGAGCTGGCCGTGCCGCAGCCCGTACGTAAGCGACCGGAGTAGAGGATGGTCTTCGCCGCCCGATATCCCGAAATTTCCTGCTTCCAGTAGTCCTGGATGCTGTTGACCACGCCCACCACCCGGCACCGCTCCGACTGGTCGGCGTCCTTGCCCGTCCGGCACTGCCCGGACAGGTTGGACGGGGACCGCCGCTGGGCGGGCTCGGCGCCGCCGCCACCGCCCACGTTGTTCAGCACGACGACCAGCACGAGCACGATCAGGCTGACGATGCCGCCACCACCGATGATCATGCCGCCGGGGAAGCCGCCGCCACCACCGCCCGAATAACCGCCGCCGGCATCCTCGACCTGCGAGGAGTCGAGCTCGACGTCGTCCCTGAAGTCCATGCTGACGTCCCTTCTGGGGGTGCCGCCCGCATGACAGCTTCCCCACAGAGCCGTATCAAATACCTCCGGAGAACGTGTCGCACCGCTTGGGGTCCCCGCTGTCGTACCCGACGCTGAACCAGCTCTCCCGCTGCCGCGACGTGCCGTGGGTGAACGCGTCGGGGGTCACCCGGCCCTGCGTGCGGCGCTGGATGCTGTCGTCGCCGACCGCCGCGGCCGCGCTGAGCGCCTGGTCGATGTCCGTCTGGGAGAACGGCTCCCGGAAGAAGCCGGTCTTGACCGCGTTGTGCGCCCAGACGCCCGCGTAGCAGTCGGCCTGCAACTCCAGTCGCACCGACGGGCTGCCTGCGCCGGGCCTGCTGTCGGGGCCGACCCTGTTCATGGTGCCGAGCAGGTTCTGGACGTGGTGGCCGTACTCGTGGGCGACCACGTACGCCTGCGCGAACGGACCGCCCTCGGCGCCGAAGTCGCGCTGGAGCGTGTTGAAGAACGACAGGTCGAGGTAGACCTTGCGATCGACGGGGCAGTAGAACGGGCCCACGGCGGCGTCGGCCGTGCCGCAGCCGGTGTTGACCGCGTTGGAGAACAGCACGGTCCTGGCGGGCTTGTACGTGCGCCCGCGCTCCTGGAACGCCTGCCGCCAGTACGTCTGGATGCTGTTGACCGTGCCGACGACGCGGCAGTCCTCGGACTGCTCGGCATCGGCGCCGGTCCGGCACCGCGCCGCCAGATTGCCGGTCTGGGCGGGCATGGCCGGGGCGCTCGGCTGCCGCCCGCCGCCCTGCGGCCCGCCTCCCTGGCCGCTGAACGGCGAGGGGATGACCCCGAACAGGAACAGCCCAGCCGCCGCCAGGATGAGCAGCAGGCAGCCGCCGCAGCCTCCTCGGCCGCCGATGGGCAGCATGCACCCGCCCGGCATCCCGCCCCCGCCCGGCTGCGGACCGGAGGCCCGTACGTCCTCGACCTGCGACGGATCGAGTTGCGCGTCGTCGTCGAACTGCATGCCTCCCTACTCCCCAGCAACGGGTCGAATACGCAGCGCGACAAACGGGGATGCGCGCGACCGGATATGTCCGCTAATCTGCCGATATGACGGCTGGCTTGATCGGAATCGCTCTGGTGTCGCTGGGCATGGTTCTCACGCCCGGGCCGAACATGGTCTATCTGATCTCACGATCGATCTCCCAGGGCCGCCGGGCCGGCCTGATCTCCCTCACCGGCGTCTTCCTCGGCTTCACGCTCTACCTGACCGCGACGTGCCTGGGGCTGACGGCGGTCTTCGCGTACGTACCGGCCGCCTACACGGCACTCAAGCTCGCCGGCGCCGCGTACCTGCTCTGGCTGGCCTGGAACGCCGTCAAGCCGGGCGGCACCTCGGCCTTCCAGCCGCGCACGCTCACCCCCGAGCCCCCGCGCAAGCTGTTCGGCATGGGCCTGCTGACCTGCCTGCTCAACCCCAAGATCGCCATCCTGTACCTGTCGCTGCTCCCGCAGTTCATCGACCCTTCGATGGGCCACGTACTGCTGCAGAGCCTGGCGCTCGGCTCGGTCCAGATCGTCGTCGCCACCACGGTCAACGGCCTGATCGCCATCTCGGCCGGCGCGCTGGCCGCCTTCCTGGGCAGCCGCCCCCTCTGGCTCCGCGTCCAGCGCTACGTCACCGGCACGATCCTCGGCGCCTTCGCCATCCACATGGCCACCGACCGATCGAAGGCCCTGGTGGCCGCCTAGCGTCGGCGCGGCTGACAACGGCGATCACCGGCTCATGAGCGAGCGGCCTCGGGAAGCGGGGCCGAGGCGGCCCGGGTTGCCGGGCGCATGGCCAGGACCAGTACGGCCATCCCGGCGAAGATGACCGCGGCGACACCGCCCGTGACGTGCAGGCCGGCCGTGAAGGCCTCCCGCGCGGCGTGCAGCAGTTCCGCCCCCTGGCTCGCGGGAAGGTGCCGGCTGGCGGCGACCGCGCCGGCCAGCGAGTCGGACGTGCCGCCCATCCGGCTGCGATAGACCACCGCGGCCACCACGCCGAGCAGCGCGAAGCCGAGCGAACCGCCGAAGTAGTTGCCGGTCTCCGACATCGACGCCGCCGAGCCGGCGCGCTCCGGCGGAACGGACCCGACGACCAGTCCGGTGCCCAGCGCGAACAGCGGGCCGGTGCCCAGCGCCAGTACGGTGATGCCGATCATCACCAGCGGCAGGGCGCTCGGACCGTCGACGGCGACCAGCAGCAGGCTGCCCAGCGCCGACCCCGCCAGCCCGCCGGCGATCGCGGTCGTCTGCTTCATCCGCCGGGCCAGCGCCGGCGCGGCCATGGTGCCGACCGCCACGCCCAGGCCCATGGGCGCGAACAGCACCGCCGACGCGACCGGCGAGAAGCCCAGCACGCTCTGCAGGTACTGGGTCACCAGCAGGCCCGTGCCGGCCATGGCGATGCCGGCGAAGACCAGCGCGACGATCACGGCCGTGAGCGGCCGGTTGCGGAGCAGCCGCAGGTCCAGCAGCGGCGTCTCCAGCCGCAGCTGCCGGCGTACGAACAGCGATCCGACGACCGCGCCGACGACGAGGGCCACCGCCGGCACGACCGGCACGCTCTCGACGGTCAGCTGCTTGAGGCCGTAGACCATCAGAAGGACCGCCACGAGCGACAGCCCGACGCTGGCCAGGTCCAGCCGGCCGGCCTGGTCGCTGCGGAACTCCGGCAGCAGGACCGGCCCGGCGAGCAGCAGCAGCGCCATCGCCGGCACGGCGACCAGGAACACCGATCCCCACCAGAAGTGCTGGAGCAGGAACCCGGCGAGCACGGGTCCGAGCGCGCCGCCGGTGAACTGGCAGGTCGCCCAGATCGCGATGGCCTGCCCGCGCTGCCGTTCGTCGCGGAACATGTTGGTGATCAAGGCCAGTGTGGACGGCGCCAGAGTCGCGCCGGCGATGCCCAGGAGCGCCCGTGCGACGATCAGCATCAGCGGGCCGGCCGCGAAGGCGGCCACGACCGACAGCACCGCGAACGCCGCCGCGCCGATCATCAGCAGCCGCCGGCGGCCGATCCGGTCGCCGAGCGTCCCCATCGTGATGACCATGCCGGCCACCATGAACCCGTAGCTGTCACTGATCCACAGCTGCTCGACGTTGGTGGCACCCAGGTCGGCGCTCAGCTGCGGAAGCGCGAGGAGCAACGCCGTCATGTCCATCGCGACGAGCAATGTCGGCAGCATGAGGACGGCCAGTCCCAGCCATGCCCGGTTGACTCTCATATCCGAAACTCCCTGTTCTCTCGACCTTTCGCCGGTTGGTCGGAGCGGTCGAGAGTTTCTTGACATCGACACGGGGGAGACCTCGCGCGACTGCCGCCATGGTGGGGCGGCGAAAAACTCGTGCGAATGTTCTGCCGGGGGATGTCAAGACGGCGGCAGCGGCTCCGACCAACCGGTCGAAGGCCCCGGCCGGGGCTCGCGAACCACAAGGAGGACACGATGAAGTTCCTGATCAGCCTGCACATCAATCCGGCCGTGCTGGACGCGCTGACCGACGAGGAGAAGGCGGCGATCGGCGATGGCCACGGCAGGTTCATCGAGGCGCTGAAGGAATCCGGCGAGCTGATCACCACGCAGGCGCTGGTCGACCCGTCACAGGCGGCTGTGGTGTCCGTACGCAACGGCCAGCCTGTGGTGACCGACGGCCCTTTCCTGGAGGCGAAGGAGTACCTGGGCGGCTTCTACCTGATCGACTGCGAGAACAAGGAGCGGGCGATCGAGCTGGCGACCCAGATCCCGGACACCGCGATCCAGGGGCTGGGGGTGGAGGTGCGGCAGGTGATGTTCGCTGACGGACAATTGGAGGCATGACGACATCAGCCATCGAGGACCTGCTGCGTGAGCTCACGCCGCAGGTCCTCGGCGCGTTGGTACGCCGGCACGGCCAGTTCGAGGAGTGTGAGGACGCCGTGCAGGAGGCCGTCCTCGCCGCCACCGTGCAGTGGCCGTCCGAGGGACTGCCGGACAACCCGCGCGGCTGGCTGGTGACCGTCGCTTCCCGGCGGCTCATCGACCAGATGCGCAGCGACCATGCGCGTCGCGAGCGCGAGTCGGCCACGGCCACCGAGGTGAAGCCCGAGGACGTGCCGGACACCGACGACACGCTCGTCCTGCTGTTCCTGTGCTGCCATCCGACCCTGACCGCGGCCTCCCAGACCGCCCTGACGCTGCGGGCGGTCGGCGGCCTGACCACTGCTGAGATCGCCCGCGCGTTCCTGGTGCCGGAGGCCACGATGGCGGCCAGGATCAGCCGGGCCAAGCAGCGCATCAAGGCCGCCGGCAGCTCGTTCGGCCTGCCGGAGGGCCCGGAGCGCGAGGAGCGGCTGCAGGTCGTCCTGCACGTGCTCTACCTGATCTTCAACGAGGGCTACACCGCCTCCTCAGGCAGCGAGTTGCACCGCTCCGACCTCGCGCACGAGGCGATCCGGCTGGCCAGGATGGTGCACGCGCAACTGCCCGAGGACGGCGAGGTGACCGGGCTGCTCTCGCTGATGCTGCTGACCGACGCTCGCCGGCAGGCACGTACGACGGCGGCCGGCGACCTGATACCGCTGGACGAGCAGGACCGTACGAAGTGGGACCGGGGGCTGATCGACGAGGGCATCGAGCTGGTCAAGGCGTCGCTGGCCGGCCCGGCGCTGGGGCCCTACCAGTTGCAGGCCGCCATCGCCGCCACGCACGCCGACGCGGCCACGGCCCAGGAGACCGACTGGCCGCAGGTGCACGCCCTCTACCTGATCCTCGAACGGATCGCGCCCAACCCGATGGTCACCCTCAACCGCGCGATCGCGCTCGCCGAGACCGAGGGCCCGTCGGCCGGCCTGGCCCTGCTGTCCACGTTGGACAGCGACGAGCGGATGGCCGGGCATCACCGGCTGCTGTCCGTACGGGCGCATCTGCTGGAGAAGACCGGCGACACGGCCGGGGCGTACGAGCACTACCGGCGCGCCGCGAAGTCCACGGCCAGCCTCGCCGAGCAGCGGTACCTGGAGTCCCGGGCCGGCCGGGTGAAACCCTAGATTTCGCATGCGCCTCAGGGCCGCCTGGCGACCAGCACCTCGCTCGCCAGCTCCTGCTCCCACCGGCCTGCCGGGTTGTCGGCGAGCAACGCCCGTCGCAGCGTCTCGACGAACGCGGGCAGACGCTCGCCCAGCCTGGCGGGCGAGCTGTAGGAATAGGAGAGCTGAAGCCCGACCAGTCCATCCACGTCCCAGACCAGCCGCCGGCTGAACACCCTGGATTCCACCCTGCTGAAGGCCGAGGCGGCCAGCACCTCGTGGTGATGCTCGCCGGTCGCGTGGAAGGAGTTGGCGGCCGCGCGGATGTCGAGGCCGAACTCCTCGCACACCCGTCTCTCGACCGGCTGCCACGGTTGCGAGTCCGGCTGCCACGGCTCTCCCCACTGCCTCGCCGGACCGACCAGCGCCACCGCGCCGCCGGCCGGCAGCAGCTTACCCAGCTCCGTCAGCACGGACCTACGATCCATCCAGTGGAACGACCGACCCATCACCACCTGCTCGAACGGCGGCAACCCCCGCAGAACGGTCGAGTCGCCCCGCACCCAGGTGATGTTGGCGACACCCCCGGCCAGCCGCCGCCCTTCGGCGAGCATCTCCCGCGCCGGATCCACCGCGAGCACCGCCCTCACCCGCCGGGCCAACGGGATCGCGATCGTCCCGGGACCACAGCCGAGATCCAGCACCCGCCCGTCCTCGCCGAACGTCTCCGCCAGATGCTCCATCGCCGCCCGGCCGTAGCCCGGACGGTATCTCGCGTAGTACGGCGCAGCCCCGCCGAACAGATCCTCCACGGACGGGACACCTGTCAGCAGTTGACGGAGGCGGTGGCCCGGGGCCGGCCTGAGATGGGCTCCAAGGCCACGGGGAACGTCCGCCCGTCGACCACCTGGATCTCGACCGAACTCGGCCCCGTCCACCTGACCGAGTCGAAGGCGTCAGCGGGGTCGTCGTCGTTGAAGCAGCCGAGATGCCACTCCCTGCTGTAAAACCCGTCGTCCTTGCGGATGCTGAGCCGCATGATCGCGTCCGGTCCGAGTCCGGCTGCCGACTGCTGAAGCCGGACCCGGTACGGCGCAAGCTCCAGCATCGCGGGCCTCTCGTAGTACGCGTTGAGGAGACTGGTTTCGTTCTCGGCCGCGTAACCCTCAGCCGTCCTGTCGTAGTCGTTGAGTGGGGAGGGGTTTGCGGTCTCAACGTGATCTTTGGGCACGGTAGACATGCGGGCCATTTTGGCCCAGCAGTCTCGGCGGCACGGACATAGGGCAGATCTTGATCAAGCACGCAAACGGCATAACATCCTGCTCGCCAGCGAATGCAGCAGATCGAGCCGGGCCGAAGTAGCCCTCCTCGCTGCTCGTATGCGCGGAACTCGCCTCAAGCGCACATCCGCCAACTGAAGCGCTCAGCCAGCCCTGCCTGGCGGACACGCGGGGCCAACTGTCGCTCCCAGATGGGCCACCTATCGCCCCCACGGGCCAAGTAGCGCTCCCAACGTCACTGCCTGAGGCGACGGTGGACAGTGGGCGCTCTGCCACGTGTCGATAGCGGACCATGAGTTGGTCCGGTCGGCCCTCGATCGCCAGCGATGCCTACCCGCTGCCGAGCTCGACCCGCGCGAGGTCACGCGATTCGTTCACTGGATCCTCTCTAGGATCATCGACGCATCGGCATAACGCAGGTGCAGCAGGCGGAATCGACCTCTTTGGTCAGGGCGTCGGCGTCGCCCTCGACCACGTGCACCTCCCACGGCTCGGCACCCGGCCGTGAACCCAGACCTTGTCCTGGAGGGACGCCGCCGTCAGGGTGTTACAGCTGGCCTCTCGCGCGTAGCGCGCGCTTGGAAAGGCGTGCGAAGCGCCATTCAGAGCCTGCTGACAAAGGATTTGGTCGCTGAGGGATGCCCTGGTCGAGCCCCTCTTCGAGCGATACGCCTGCGGACAGGAGCGGGCTCCTGTTAGTTGAGGTGTTGTCTACGCCACTCGGCAACCAGGAGTCCGCTACCGGTCTTGTCCAGTCCCGACCGCCGCGGCAAGGTTCTGGAACTCCTGGCCGCTGCCCACGAGCACTTAAGCCTTCGTCACCCGGCTCGGAGTCCTGGAGCTACGGCTAACCACCGCTCAGCTGATCAGTGGGTACGTCGGTGAGGTGCCAGGACCTAGATACGGGTGATGCCGGGAGAGCCGCTACGCTCCCGTGGCCCCATCGATGCGCTCCCGGATCAGGTCGGCGTGCCCGGTGTGCTGCGCGTACTCCTCCAGGAGGTGAATGTAGATCCAGCGGAGGCTGACCTTGCCGGTCGGCGCCCGGGGGTCGTCGGCCAGCTCCTCGAGGTCGATGTCCGCAACCGCGGCGTCGCAGGCAGCCGTCTCCGCGAGGAAGGCGGCGTAGTCCGCCTCGGCGTCGGCGTCGGCCACCAGGTCGAAGTCGCCGTCTTCGTACTCCTCCGTGATGTGCAGCTCGGGCAAGTTTTCGTGCAGGAACTTCTCCCGGAACCACCAGCGCTCGACTTCCGTCATGTGTCGCAGGAGGCCGAGCAACGTCAGGTTGGACGGCTCCACGGAGGCGGTCTTCAGTTGCTCGGAGGTGAGGCCGGCGCATTTGCGCAGCAGGAACACCCGGCGGAGCTTCAACCAGTTATCCAGCATCTCGCGTTCGCCACAGGCCATGTCGGTCCGAGGTCCCCGCTCTACGTCGGGTGCTGTCCACGTCATGTCACCATCATGACGACCTGCGCAACCGATTTTGCGGGGTACGCGCGTATCTTGCCCGCCGGGCGTATCGCTCGAAGACGGGGCTCGACCAGGGCATCCCTGTCCCGGCCTCAGCGACCAAATTCTTTGTCAGCAGGCTCTTTAGACACTCACGTGCGGGCAGACGTGGTTCTGTTCCGGGCTGCCTTGCCATCTGCGGTGCGGCCGCTGCCATGACTGCTGGGCGAAGAGCCCGCCGGCCGCACGTCCGCCCCAAGCCGCTCCCATCGATCGCCTTCTGAAGAACGGCCTACCGCTAGGGGGCCGACCGCCAGTCGGGGAGGTCCTCGAAGTACACGTCGTAGCGGTGCTGCTCGGGGAGAAGTGAGGCGAATTCCGCCTCGCCACGGCTGATGGCGGCCAGCTGCTCGAAGTAGCCAAACCGTTCGATACCAGGGCTGAGCACGACGACCACGTCGGCCACCTCACCCTCTGCCGCCCCGAAGACGTGCGGCAGGCCGGGCGGTACGACGACAAGCCCACCCTTTCCCACCGTGGTCAGAGTGTCGCCGAGACGGAACAACATCGTCCCGTCCAGCACATAGAAAAGCTCGTGGGAGAGCTTGTGGTGGTGCGGGGGTGCCCCGTCGGCGCCGGTTGCGAGAGTGAGCCTGCTGGCGCTGACCGCACCCCCGTCGGCGAGCAGCTCGAACGCGCCGTCCGTGAGCGATGCCCCGGCCGCCTCACCGGGTTGCACCACCAGCGCAGTTTGCATGGCCTCCATAGTGACTCCTTCGATCGGACGTGTCGCCCGGTGATCAGTCTGGCGCGCCAGTCACCTCGCGAAGGACGTCACCGGGACCGCGCTTGCTGTACATGTACAGTTGTAGTCTACGGTAACTGTACATGTCCAGTCGGGGAGTGCCAGACTGCCGGTATGGCAGCGACGAAGACCCCACCCCTCGACACCGACGTCCCCGGAGCGCCGTCGCCCGGTGCGACGCGTTCGCGGGACGGCGAGGCGTCACGCGCCACGATCCTGATGGCCGCCCGTGCGGCCTTCGACGGCAAGGGCTACGCGCAGACGTCGCTACGCGAGATCGCTAGAAACGCAGGGGTCAGGCCCTCACTGGTCGTGCACTTCTACGGCTCGAAGGCGGGCCTGCTGGCCGCCACAGTCGAATGGCCCTTCGATCCCGACACGGTTGTCCGTCAGGTCCTCGCGATGGGCCCCGACCACATCGGCGAGCGTCTCGCCGACGTGTTCCTGGAGACCTGGGAGCAGGACGGTCGGCCCAACACGGCTCTCACCCTGCTGCACGCGGCCTGCGAGCGTCCGGAGGCGGCCACGCTCATGCGGGAGCTGTTCACCACGTGCGTGGTGGATCCGATCGTCACGGCCATCGCCCCCGAACGGGCCGAGCTCCGGGCCTCTCTGGTGGCCAGTCACCTGCTGGGCCTGCACGTGGGGCGCTACCTGCTGGAGTTCCACGCGATCGCCGGGGCGGATGCCGACGTACTCAAGCAGGCGCTGGCGTCCACCATCCAGCACATGTGCACCGGACCGCTCTGGTAGGCGCCCCCCGGGCCCAGGCAATCGCAATCTGCTAGCGCGTTGAGACGACACCCCTGCGATGCGGGCTGTGCTGCGGGGCGGCACGAGACACTTGAACTGGTCCAGGCAACAAAGAAACTCACTGGATCGAGAACATCGCAGTCCCACCTGCCATACGAGAGAGCACGCATTCCGGCTACAAGGTAGACGTGGTGACTCACCTGATCCCCGGAATCGGTGCTCACCGTCTCGACAAGCTGGAGCCCGAACACCTCGAAAAGCTCTACGCCAAGATCCAGCGCTCCGGCCGATCCGCTGGCACGGCTCATCACGTTCACCGGACCCTCCGCGCTGCGCCAAACGAGGCCGTACGTCGTGGCCACATCACGAAGAACCCGGCGACGCTGGCGAAGGCTCCGGTGCTCACGGATGCCGAGATCGAACCGTACGACATCGAGGAGATTCGCCTCCTGCTCCAGGCTGCTGACAAGCTGCCACGGAACAGCGCGCGGTGGGGGATCGCGCTGTCCCTCGGTCTGCGCCAGGGTGAAGCCCTTGGTCTGCGCTGGGCGCACGTGGATCTCGACAAGGGCGTTCTGCGGGTACGGCGCAGTCGTCAGCGTCCCAAGTACGACCACGGGTGCAACGACAAACCCTGTGGCCGGAAACCCGGCTACTGCCCGAAGCGCAAGCAGGTCAACGAGGCCACGTCGGACACCAAGTCAAAGGCTGGACGGCGCGTGCCGGAGCGCACGGTCATGGCGATCATGGGGTGGTCCGGCTCGGGCATGGCGGCGCGGTATCAGCACGTGACAGACGGCATCCGGCAGACCGTGGCCAAGCAGGTCGGGGGTCTCATCTGGGAGGCGGACAGGGGCTCTGGAAAGGCCAACTGAGACCCAAACTGAGACTGGAATAGCGAAAGGGGCCGACTTGGATGGGGTCGGCCCCTTCGCGTTTACTGCCTCAACCAGGCGCGGAGGATAGGGGATTTGAACCCCTGATAGGTTGCCCTATACACGCTTTCCAAGCGTGCGCCCTCGGCCACTAGGCGAATCCTCCGCCGACGAGCTTACCGGACTTCTGGGCGTGTGCAGACCACCTTTTCCGGTGTGGAGCGAGCACTGCGTCATCCGGCTAGACTGTCCAGGGACCCCTCGCGCGGCGTCATCCTGTGAACCTCCCCAGGGCCGGAAGGCAGCAAGGATAAGCGGGCTCTGGCGGGTGTGCGAGGGGTCTCTTCGTTGAGAGCCCCCTCGCAGGCGGGATGGTCGCATGAGCCTTGCGCTTTACCGCAAGTACCGGCCCGGGACGTTCGCCGAGGTCAAGGGTCAGGAGCACGTCACAGACCCGCTGCGGCAGGCGTTGCGTACGGGGCGGATCAACCACGCCTACCTGTTCAGCGGCCCTCGCGGGTGTGGCAAGACCTCCAGCGCGCGCATCCTGGCGCGCTCTCTCAACTGCGAGAAGGGGCCGACGCCCGACCCGTGCGGTGTCTGCGAGTCGTGTGTCGCGCTCGCCCCCACCGGTCCTGGCCACCTCGACGTCATCGAGATCGACGCCGCCTCGCACGGTGGCGTGGACGACGCGCGCGACCTGCGTGAGCGGGCGTTCTTCGCCCCCGTCTCCGCGCGCTACAAGATCTACATCATCGATGAGGCGCACATGGTGACCCGGGAGGGTTTCAACGCGCTGCTCAAGCTCGTCGAGGAGCCCCCGCCGCACCTGAAGTTCATCTTCGCGACGACCGAGCCGGAAAAGGTCATCGGCACGATCAAGTCGCGTACCCACCACTATCCGTTCAGACTGATGCCGCCCGCGACGCTCCGCGCGCTGCTGGAGGAGATCCTCACCTCCGAGAGCGTGCCCTTCGAGCCCACCGCGCTGCCCCTCGTCGTACGGGCGGGCGCGGGCTCGGCGCGTGACTCGCTGTCGATCCTCGACCAGCTCCTCGCCGGGGCCGAGGAGGACGGCATCACCTATGCCAAGGCCGTCTCCCTGCTCGGCTACACCGACGGCGACCTGCTCGACGAGGTCGTCAACGCGTTCGCGGCGCGTGCCGGCGGGCAGGTGTTCCACGCGGTCAACCGGGTCATCGAGGGCGGCCACGATCCCCGCCGCTTCGCCTCCGACCTGCTCGAACGCTTCCGTGACCTGGTCATCCTGGCGAACGTCCCCGAGGCGGCGTCGAGCGGGCTGCTCGACCGGCCCGCCGATGAGTTGGAGCGCCTGGTTCAGCAGGCCGCTTCGATGGGCCCGGCGGAGCTCACGCGCGCGGCCGAGGTCTTCAACGCCGGTCTCACCGAGATGCGCGGGGCCACCTCGCCTCGGCTGCTGCTGGAGCTGATGTGTGCGCGCGTCCTGCTTCCGGGTGCCGCGCAGGGTGAGGAGGCGTTGCTCGCCCGTATCGAGCGGCTGGAGCGTGGTGGGGCTGTCGCTCAGATGGCCGCCGCCAGGGTCGCCGCCCCGCCCGTCCCTTCCGTGGCTTCTGTCCCGCCTGTCGCCGCCCCGCCCGTTTCCGGTCCAGCCGGTACGGCCGGTCCCGCTTCGGTGTCCATTCCTCGACCGGGTGTCTCGTCCGGCCAGGGTGGCGCGCCGGCCCCGGCGGGTGCTGGGAGCGCGGGTGAAGCGGTGGCGGGTGGCCAGGGTCCGGCTGCCGCCGGTTCCGGTGCGGCGGGAGGTGACGACTGGCCTGAGCCGGCTCGTCCCGGTTCGCCTTCCGTGACACAGGCGGCCCCAGCGGCAGGCGGCGCGCCCCAGGCGGCCAGCGGCGGACAGCCCAGTGGCGGCGCTCCCACCGGGAGCGGGGCGGGGGCTCTACAGGCGCAGTGGGCCGCCGTGCTGGCCTCGCTCAAGCAGCGCAGCATCGTCGTCTGGGCGAACGTGAGCACCAACGCCCAGGTCGTGGGCGTGGAAGGCAACGTCGTCACACTGGGCTTCACCCAGGTCGGCGCGATGAAGAACTTCACGGGCGGCGGCAAGGACGCCGTCGTGGCCGGTGCGCTCGGCGATGTGCTCGGCGGCACGTGGCGCGTCGAGGCGGTCGTCGGCGGCTCCCCAGCCCCCGTCGGCGGCTCCGCGTCCCGGGGCGCTCCCCGCCCGCCCGCGCACGGCGGCCCGGCGGGCGGTCAAGGCGCGGCGGGAGGTAACGGCCCAGCTGGAGGTCACGGCGCGGCGCCCGGTTCGGCCGGTCCGCACGCTGCCGCCTCCGGCTCGACCGGTCCGCACGCCGCCTCCGGCTCGGCCGGTCCGCCTTCCGCCCCCTCCGGCGTGCCTGGACCTGCCGGTGTCCAGGGTGGCGCGGGCGCCCAGCCGGGGGCTCACGTTTCCCAGGGGCGTACGGCCTCCCACGGCGGGTCCCACGAGGACGGGGACGCCCAGGAGGCCGGCCCAGGCCACCCCGCGGCCGGGTCCACCGGACGTCAGACCACGGACGAGTCCTGGCCCGACGCTCCCGACGACCTCAGCCCCGGCTCACCGCCGGCCCCCGACCCCACGAACACCGTCTCCGTCGTCGCGGTCGGCAGCGGGATGGCTGCCGCGAAGTCGGCGGCGCGGGCCGCGGCCCAGGCGGGTCCGCGCGTTCCCGCCGCCCGTGGCAGCGCCGCGGCCTGGCCGGAGAGCGTCCCCAGCCGCAACAAGGGTCCGGAGTCGGACGACGTCGACCCCCTGAACGACGTCGACGCCGACGTGGACGCGGTCTCCGGCATGGCTTTGCTGGAGCGCGAGCTCGGCGCACGGGTGATCGGCGAGATCGACCACGCCTGAGACCACACCGAAGGCCGTGCCTGAGGCCGCACTGAAGGCCGTGCCTGAGATCGCGCTGAAGGCCGAGCGGAAGACCGCGCCTGAGCGTCAGGGGCAGAGTCGGGAGCGGGCGGCCGCGGAGCGGGGGTCGGTGGAGGGAAGGGCGGCCAGGCGCTCCAGGACCTCGTAGTCGTCCCGGCCGCTGCAGGTCTGCGCGTACGTCCACAGCTCGTCCGGCGACCCGTGCCGCAGCAGGCACACGCGTACCTGCGCCTCCAGCTCGTCCCGCTCGCGGCGGATCTCCGGCGACTCCGAGCGGAGCAGCAGCGGGCCCCGGTACGCGCGGGCCAGCGCGCGGGAGTCGTTGGCCGACACGTGGTGGCGTACCTCCAGGAAGTCGGCCTCCAGCGGGCAGGTCAGCCGGTACGGCTTGGCCGCGATGGCCTCCCCGAGCTGGGCCCGCAGCCGGTGGATCTCCGCCCTGATGGTCACCGGGTTGCCGTCGTCGCCGTAGAGGTGGAACGAGAGCTGTTCGGCCGTCAGCCCGTGGGGATGCAATGCGAGCAGGGCCAGGATCTCGGCGTGCCGGAGCGAGAGCGGCCGGTCGAGCTCGCCGAACGTGGCCACCGGCTGCCCCTCGCCGAGGAAGGACAGGGCGAGCGTGGGAGGCGCCGCGGAGGATGTGAGACGCAGGAGGAAGCCGTCGGAGAACGGCTCCAGCACGGCGGCGGAACCGTCCTGGAGTATCACCCGCCGGCCGGACAGGCGGAGGCGCTCGCCCAGGGAGCCGGCCGGGTCGCCGGAGAGCACGCGGCCGGTGGCCGACAGCAGGACCCCGGGCCGCCCGCGCAGGGACTCGAAGCGGCGGCGCAGGCGCTCGTCGCGTTCGTGCATGCGCAGCGCGAGCTGGGTCTCGGTGAGCTTGGCCGTGGCGGCGACCAGCGCGACGGTCGCGGGGTGCAGGCTGCGCGAGGTGCCGCTGACGTCGACGCAGCCGACGATCTGGCCCGAGTCCGGGTCGGTGATCGGGGCGGCGCTGCACGACCAGATGTGCAGCACCCGCATGAGGTGCTCCTCGGAGTAGACGTGCACGGGCCGGCCCGCTTCGAGCGCGGTGCCGATGCCGTTGGTGCCGACCGTGCCCTCGGCCCACTGGTGCCCGTCGGCCAGACCGATCTGGTCTGCCCGGCGCATGATCGCGTGGTTGCCCTCGCGCCACAGCACCCGTCCGCCGCCGTCGGTGACGATCAGGACCTCGTCGGCCAGGCTGGACAGCGTCTGGGCGATGAGGGGCAGCAACGGCTGCAACGGGTGCGCCTGGCGGACGTCCTGGATGTGGGAAAGGTCGTAGACCAGGGGCGCGCTCTTGCCCTCCGGGTCGATCCCGGCCTCCAGCGACCGCTCCCAGGAGGCGGTGATCAGGCGGCGGGGCAGCTCCGGAGGCACGCGGCCGGCCGCCGCCGCTTCGTGCGCTCCGCGTAGCAGGCGCGAGTACGCGTCGAGGTCTGCGTAACTCATCGGTCACTCCAAGTAGTCAACAAAGAGCATCCGTCCTGCGGGCGGTCCGCGCAACCCCTAAGGGGGGATTGCACAGGGTGATTGAATGAACGCAACGTGTGTGCAACGTCAGGGTCGCTAACTTCTTGTGGCAACGCGTCGGCGTGGTGCGGCCGCTCCGCCGACGTGGTGGCCGGGTCTCGGACGCTGGAGGGGGGCCGAGATCCGGCCAAAAAACATCCCAGGTAGGGCTGCACCAGTACAGGACGACGCCCAAACCCCGTAGGCTCGTGGCAGTCAAGAACCGGAGCCACGAGGAGCGCACGACGGTGAACCCAGGGGATGTCAACCTGCAGCAGCTGCTGGAGCAGGCCCAGCTCATGCAGCAGCAGCTTGTGAGCGCCCAGCAGGAGCTCAACGACGCGCAGATCGAGGGCTCATCGGGCGGTGGCCTTGTCACGGCCGTGGTCAACGGCTCAGGTGAGCTGCTGGAGCTCAGGATCGACCCGAGCGTGATCGACGCCGGGGACGCGCAGGACACCGCGGACACGATCGCCGACCTGGTGATCGCGGCCGTCCGCGACGCCGTCCGCGCCGCGGCCGATCTGCAGCAGGAGAAGCTCGGCCCGCTGGCCCAGGGGCTGGGTGGCGGCGGCCTCGGACAGTTGCCAGGGTTCTAGGCATGTACGAGGGGGTCGTCCAGAACCTGATCGACGAGCTGGGCCTGCTGCCCGGCGTCGGTCCCAAGAGCGCGCAGCGGATCGCGTTCCACCTGCTGGCGGCCGATCCGGCCGACGTCAAGCGGCTCGCGCACGCGCTGCTGGAGGTCAAGGAGAAGGTCCGTTTCTGCCGCGTCTGCGGAAACGTGGCCTCCGAAGAGGAGTGTCGGATCTGTCGTGACCCGCGCCGCGACACCCACGTGATATGTGTGGTGGAGGAGTCGAAGGACGTCGTCGCGATCGAGAAGACGCGCGAGTTCCGTGGCACGTACCACGTGCTCGGCGGCGCGATCAGCCCGATCGACGGCGTCGGCCCCGACGACCTGCGCATCCGCGAGCTCATGACACGTCTGGCGGATGGCCGGGTCACCGAGCTCATCCTCGCCACCGATCCCAACCTCGAGGGCGAGGCGACGGCTACCTACCTCGCCCGTCTGGTCAAGCCGATGGGCATCAAAGTGACACGACTGGCCAGCGGTCTGCCTGTGGGCGGTGACCTCGAGTACGCCGACGAGGTGACCTTGGGCCGCGCTTTCGAAGGACGGAGGCTGCTGGATGTCTGACCAGTGGAATGCGCTGGCCGAAGAGATCTCCGGGCACGCGCAGGACTACGTCGACGGCCTGACCAGGGTCGCCGGCGGCGAGGGCGGCGACGCCATCTGGTCGCTGCTGCTGGTGGAGGTCGCGCAGGTCAGCCTGGCCGGCGCCAAGCTCGGGGCCAACCGCGACGTGATCCTCGCGGGCAACTACGAGCCGGCCATGAGCGAGGACCCCGACATCGACGGCGTCCGCACCGCGCTGGCCGAGCGGCTGCGGCCGGTCGACGACTACGCCGAGGTGTTCGACCCGTACAAGGACACCGGTGTCACGCCCTACCGGCTCTCGGACGACCTGACCGCGGTCGCCGCCGATCTCATCCACGGCCTGCGCCACTACCACGCGGGGCGGCCCCACGAGGCGCTCTGGTGGTGGCAGTACTCCTACTTCAACACCTGGGGCAACCACGCGGGCGCCGCGATGCGTGCCCTCCAGGCCCTGGCCGCGCACTCGCGTCTGGACGTCGCCGAGGAGACGACCGTCTGATCGTCCAGATAGTGGTACAGCCCATCGGGTTCATGAGAAGCCCCCAGTAGACTGGCAGCTCACAGTCCAAACCGGGAGACTCTCGTGGCGCTCGTTGTGCAAAAGTACGGTGGTTCGTCCGTCGCCGACGCGTCCTGCATCAAGCGGGTCGCGCAGCGGATCGTCGCGACGAAAAAAGCCGGCAACGACGTGGTCGTGATCGTCTCCGCCATGGGCGACACGACGGACGAGCTGCTCGACCTGGCCGAGCAGGTGTCGCCGCTGCCCCCGGGCCGCGAGCTCGACATGCTGCTGACCTCGGGCGAGCGCATCTCGATGGCCCTGCTGGCGATGGCGATCGCCAACCTCGGCCACGAGGCCCGTTCGTTCACCGGCTCGCAGGCAGGTGTGATCACCGACTCCATCCACGGCAAGGCGCGCATCATCGACGTGACGCCCAGCCGCATCCGTGAGGCGATCGACCTGGGCAACATCGCGATCGTGGCCGGCTTCCAGGGCGTCTCGCAGGACACCAAGGACATCACCACGCTGGGCCGCGGCGGGTCCGACACCACAGCGGTGGCGCTGGCGGCGGCCCTGCAGGCCGACGTGTGCGAGATCTACACCGACGTCGACGGCGTGTTCACCGCCGACCCCCGCATCGTGCCGGCTGCGCGGCAGATCCCCAGGATCTCGTACGACGAGATGATGGAGATGGCCGCGTGCGGCGCGAAGATCCTGCATCTGCGCTGCGTCGAATACGCTCGCCGGTTCGACCTGCCGATTCACGTACGCAGCTCGTTCAGCACCAAGGAAGGCACCTGGGTCGTCTCCGACCCTTACACCGAAGGAACCGAGATGGAGCAGCCGATCATCTCCGGCGTCGCACACGACCGGAGCGAGGCCAAGATCACAGTTGTCGGGGTCCCCGACAAGGTCGGAGAGGCTGCCTCGATCTTCAAAACGCTGGCCGACGCCGAGATCAACATCGACATGATCGTGCAGAACGTCTCGGCCGCGGCCACGGGCCGCACGGACATCTCCTTCACGCTGCCGACGGCCGACGCCCAGACGGCGCTGGCGTCGCTGAAGAAGATCCAGGGTCAGATCGGTTACGAGTCGCTGCTCTTCGACGACCAGATCGGGAAGGTGTCGCTGATCGGCGCGGGCATGCGCTCGCACCCCGGCGTCACGGCGACGTTCTTCGCGGCCCTCGCCGACGCGGGGGTCAACATCGAGATGATCTCCACCTCGGAGATCCGCATCTCGGTGGTCGTCGAGCAGGACGGTGTCGACACGGCCGTGCAGGCCGCCCACCGCGCGTTCTCGCTCGACGCCGACCAGGTCGAAGCCACGGTGTACGGAGGTAGTGGACGATGAGCAGGCCCAGTCTCGCCCTGATCGGCGCCACCGGCGCCGTGGGCACCGTCATGCGCGACATCGTGTCGTCGCGTGCGGACATCTGGGGCGAGATCCGTCTCGTCGCCTCGCCGCGTTCGGCGGGCAAGGTGCTCCAGGTGCGCGGCGACGACGTCGTGGTGCAGGCCCTCGCGCCCGAGGTGTTCGACGGCATCGACATCGCGATCTTCGACGTGCCGGACGAGGTGTCGGCGGTATGGGTGCCGATCGCGGCCGAGCGCGGCGCGATCGTGATCGACAAGTCGGGGACGTTCCGGATGGAGCCGGACGTGCCGCTGGTCGTGCCCGAGGTCAACCCGCTCGACGCCCGCAACCGGCCGCGCAACATCATCTCGACCCCCAACTGCACGACGCTGTCGATGATGGCGGCCATGGGGGCGCTGCACGCCGAGTTCACGCTCACGGAGCTGGTCGTCGCCTCCTACCAGGCGGTGTCGGGCGCCGGCGTGGCCGGCTCCGCCCGGCTCTACGACGAGGTCGAGGCGCTGGCGGGCGACCGCACGGTGGGCCAGGCGGCCGGTGACGTACGCAAGGTGCTGGCCAACAAGCTGCCCGACGACTCGCCGTTCCCCGCGCCCATCGCGTTCAACGTGGTGCCGTGGGCCGGCTCCTACAAGGACGGCGGCTGGGCCTCCGAGGAGCTCAAGCTCCGCAACGAGTCCCGCAAGATCCTCGGCATCCCCGACCTCAAGGTCTCCTCGACCTGCGTGCGCGTGCCGGTGATCACGACTCACTCGCTGGCCGTGCACGCGCGGTTCGAGCGTGAGATCACGGTCGCCGACGCGCACCGCGTCCTGGAGGCGGCGCCGACGGTGGTCCTCATGGACGACCCGGCCAACGGGGTCTACCCGACGCCTCTCGACGTGGTGGGCAACGACCCGACCTACGTGGGCCGCATCCGTCAGGCGATCGACTTCCCCAACACGCTCGACCTGTTCGTGTGCGGTGACAACCTGCGCAAGGGCGCGGCGCTCAACGCGGCGGAGATCGCCGAGCTGGTCGCTGGCGAGCTGTAACCTCATCCGGATGGTGTGACGCCGTGCGTTCCGCACGGCGTCCGCCGTCCGGTGCTGTCCAGGTGGTGTGACGCCGTGCGCTCCCCGCACGGCGTACCCTCACCCGGGCTCTGTCACCGGAAGAGGATGTCCCAGTGGTCGCTCTCGTCGGCGAAGACGGTGCCTGAGCCGGAACGGTAGAGCCGGGCGCCGTCGCTGCGCACGCCGGCCTTCGCGTGGTAACGCGTGATGTGCCGGTCGATGCAGGTGTTGTGAGAGATGTCGAGCTTGTAGCCGTTGCCGTGGCTGTACTGCCCGGGGGCGTGGCCCGCTTCCGTGCCACCCGTCACCATGATCGGGCAGCCGCTCTCGCGCTTCAGCTCGATCATCCGGGCGATGGTCCCGGTCCGCACCGAGTCGAGCGACGTGCAGTGGTGCACGTGCTTGCTGGAGCAGTTGCCGGTCGACTTCATCCGCACGCCCCCGCTTCTCAGCCAGCCGGTGGCCAGGCCGTGGGACATGTGCATGGCCCCGAAGCGCGGCAGGACACGCGTCAGATCGACTTCAGAGCGCCTGAGCGCCCCGCGCGGCCGTACCCGGGGCATCCGGGCCACTCTGGTGCGTACGCGGCTCTTGGCGGATCTGGTGGCCGGAGATCGCGGTGCCATCGCCGGCGGGTCGATGACCGTCAGCTGCGCGGGCCCATGCAGGCGGGGCGGCGTCCAGTCGTCGGGCGGTCCCTCCTGTTCGTCGGCCGAGTCGCTGAAGGGCCAGCCCGGCGTGGCGGTGATGTCCTCACCGGCCGCCATGAGCCGATCGAACGCCCAGGCACGGCCCGAGTCCGGCCCGGCCTCCTGCTCCGAGCCCTCGGACTCGGCCGATTTTTGGCTGTCCGGCGCAGCCGACCCTTCGGGGTGGGTGGCGGCTGAAGCGGCCGAGGCCAGCGCGATTATGGTTATCTCAATGCCGAGGAGTGCGACTACTGCGAGGCGCACTGTTCCACGTATCCACATGTCGATGCCTTTTCGCGGAAATAGCCCTTCCGCCTGAAACGACAATCCCACCATTCGCAGGAGATAACTCATGCCGCAGGTGCAACTTTGCCTTGTGGCGGTGATCACCGTGCGGCTACATGACCTTGGACCGCAAAACCTGCTAGGTTGGACTGCTGCTATGGCCCTGACCAGACACAACAGAGGGACAGCAGCCTGATGAGCGGGTTTTCTGCCCGACGCCCGATCACGACGTAAAGTGACGAACGTGTCCGAAGCCCGAAACCGAGGATCGGAGAGCACCCGAGACGTCATCGTCGAGACGGCATTGCGGTTGTTCAGGGAGCGCGGTTTCGACGCGACCACGATGCGTGCCATCGCCGCCGAGGCCGGGGTGTCCGTGGGCAACGCCTACTACTACTTCGAGAGCAAGGAGGCGTTGATCCAGGCGTACTACGACCGCGCCCAGGCCGAGCACGAGGAGGCCTGCAGGGAGTTCCTGGCCACCGAGACGTCGTTCGCGGCCAGGCTGAGCGGGGTGCTACGCGAGTGGGTACGCGTCTCCGAGCCTTACCACGAGTTCGCCGTGAAGTTCTTCAAGCACGCGGCCGAGCCCACCAACCCGCTGAGCCCGTTCAGCAAGCAGTCGTCCCCGGCCCGTGAGGCCTCCATCGAGATCTACCGCCAGGTCGTCGAGGGGTCGCGGGACCGCATGAACGCCGAGCTGCGTGAGGAGCTGCCCGAGCTGCTCTGGCTGCTGTCCATGGGCATGGTGCTGTTCTGGGTGCATGACACCTCGCCGGGCTGCGCGCGTACGTACCGGCTGATCGAGGTGACGGTGCCGCTGGTGGACCGGCTGGTCGGGCTGTCGCATCTGCCCGGGTTGAGGGGGATCACGAAGGACTTCATCGCGGCGGTCCACGAGTTGCGGGCCTAGGACGCCATACCGGTCGGTTGGTAGGGTGGAGCGGCCGCTGCGGACGCGCTTGGAGGCCGTGAATGAGTCGCAACTGGGGCATGACCATCCCCTTCTACGATCGCCCGCTGTCGAAGTCGCGGGAGCTGATCGCGGAGCTGCCCGAGCTGGGCTACACCGACGCGTGGTCCGCCGAGGTCAACGGGGCCGACGGGTTCGTGCCGCTGGCGATGGCCGCGCAGTGGGCGCCGGGGATCAGGCTGGGCAGCGCCATCGTGCCCGTCTCGACGCGCGGCCCGGGGCTGCTGGCCATGTCCGCGGCCACGCTGGCCGACCTGGCGCCTGAGCGCTTCGTGCTGGGCATCGGCGCCTCGTCGCCGGCGATCGTCGAGCGGTGGAACGCGGGGCGGTTCGACAAGCCCTACGCGCGCACGCGCGACACGCTGCGCTTCCTGAAGAAGGCGCTGGCCGGGGAGAAGGTCTCGGAGACGTACGAGACGTTCGAGATCAAGGGGTTCAAGCTGGAGCGGGCCCCCGAGCTCCCGCCGAAGATCGTGCTGGCCGCGCTGCGGCCCAGGATGCTCCACCTGGCCGCGGCGGAGGCCGACGGCGCGATCACCAACTGGCTCTCGCCCGACGACGTGCGCAAGGTGCGCGCCGAGATCGGCAAGGGCACCGAGCTGATCGCCCGCCTGTTCGTCTGCGTCAGCGAGGACGTCGGCCGCGTGCGCGAGATGGCCAGGTGGATGCTGGCCACCTACCTGACCGTCCCGGTGTACGCCGCCTTCCACGACTGGCTGGGCCGGGGCGAGGTGCTGCGGCCCATGCACGAGGCGTGGCAGGCGGGCGACCGCCAGGCGGCGCTCAAGGCGATCCCCGACGAGGTGGTCGACGCCCTGATCGTGCACGGCGACGCGGCCACCTGCCGGGCCAGGATCCAGGAGTACGTGGACAACGGCCTCGACACCCCTGTCCTCGCGCCCGTCCCGGGCGGTGAGATCTCCGTAGAGCAGGCCGTGCGCGAGCTGGCCCCCAAGAGATAGCTCCCCGAGCGTAGGAGGGTGCATGGACGACGTACTCAGGCTGGACGCGGTCGGTCAGGCGCAGGCGGTCAGGGACGGGCAGGTGACGGCGAGGGAGCTGGCCGAGGCCGCCATCGCTCGCATCGAGGCCCACGACGGCGAGTTGAACGCGGTCATCCACCGCCGGTTCGAGCGGGCGCTGGCGGAGATCGACTCCATCCCCAAGGAAGCGCCCTTCCGGGGCGTGCCGATCCTGCTGAAGGACCTCGGGTGGCGCGAGTCGGACGAGCCGTACAGCGGGGGCTCGAACGTACGCGACGGCGTCGAGCCCGGCGTCGACGGCTACGGCGTGGTGAGCCTGCGCGAGGCCGGGTTCGTCCTGCTCGGGCGGACGAACACCCCGGAGTTCGGCAGCACGATCACCACTGAGCCGGTGGCGTTCGGGCCCACGCGCAACCCGTACGACCCGGCGTACTCGGCGGGCGGCTCCAGCGGGGGGTCCGCGGCGGCGGTGGCGGCCGGGATGGTGGCGCTGGCCACCGCCAGCGACGGCGGCGGCTCGATCCGCATCCCCGCGTCCCTGTGCGGCCTGGTGGGGCTCAAGCCGACGCGCGGGCGCGTGAGCCTGGGTCCGGTCATGGGGGAGGGGTGGAGCGGGTTCTCGTGCCCGGGATTCGTCACCAGGACCGTGCGCGACACGGCGGCGGCCCTCGACGTCGTGTCCGGCCTGCGGCCCGGTGACCCGTACGACGCCCCCGCGCTGCCCGGTCCGCTGGCCGACGAGGTCGGCAGGGAGCCGGGGCGGCTGCGGGTCGGGTTCGTCACGAGGCATCCCAACGGGTCCGTGCCCGAGGTGCCCGCGTTGACGGAGGCCGTGACCAGGGCCGCCGTGCTGCTGGAGTCGCTCGGTCACGACGTCGTGCCCGGCGGCCCCGGGGCGCTCGCCGAGCCCGGCTTCGCCCAGCACTTCGGCGCCATCGTGGCCAACAACCTCGCCGCGCACGTGGAGAGCCTGGGCGAGCTGCGCGGCGCGCCCGTGCGGCCGGAGGAGCTGGAGCCGCGCAACGCCGCCATGCTCGGCGCGGCGCGCACGCACAGCGCGGCCGACCACATCCTGGCCACCCAGTGGATCGACGGCTACCGCCGCCGCATGGCCGCCTGGTGGAGCGCGGGCCACGACCTGCTGCTGATGCCCTCGCTGGGCGTCGCGCCGTTCCCGCTGGGCTGGATCCCGCCGGAGGACCTCAGCGTCGCGTTCGGCCGCACGGCGCATGCCGTGGCCTACACCTCGCCGATCAACGCGACCGGCCAGCCCGCCATCTCGCTGCCGCTGCACACGAACGCGGCCGGCCTGCCGGTGGGCGTGCAGCTCGTGGCGGCGGCCGGGAGGGAGGACCTGCTCGTCCGGGTGGCCGCGCAGATCGAGCGGGCCAGGCCGTTCGAGCACGCGGCGCTGCGCTGACCCCGTCCGGAGCGGGTCAGGAACTCGTGGCGGTCCCGACGCGTTATGTCGTGAGAAGCCGGGGGTAGGGGGTTCCTCATGATGGCGAAGGCAGCACGGGCAGCGGCGGCTTGGCGGACTTACCGCGACGTGACCAAGCCGGGGTCACCCGGCCTGATGACCAGGGTCCGGGCGATCCCGCGGATGGTCGGCGCGGTCATGCGCGGACAGTACGCGGGCATGGGCAAGAGCAAGCTCGCCATGCTCGGACTCGGCGTGGTCTACATCCTGTCACCCGTCGACGTGGTGCCCGACTTCCTGGTGATGGTCGGCGTGGTCGACGACTTCGGCGTGTTCCTGTGGCTCGCCGCGACGCTGCTTGGCGAGAGCGGCCGCTACGTCGAGCACGAGCGCAACGTCATCCAGGCCAGGCTGGTCGAGGAAGAGGGTTAGATCTCCTCCATCCGTAGCCAGGCGCGCGAGGGCAGCGGGTGGCCGAAGAGGCGGGCGGCGTTGCCGTAGGCGACCCTGGCGATGTCGGCGGGCGGGAGCGTTCCGAGATTGCGCGCCACGGACTTCTGCGTGTCGGGCCAGGTCGAGTCGGAGTGCGGGTAGCCGCTCTCCTGCAGCACGTGGTCGAGCCCGACCGCGAGCCGCACGCCGGACAGCGCGTGGTCGTCGAGCGTGCCGAAGAAGAAGTTGCGGCGCAGCACCTCGCTGGGCTTGAGCCCGCCCTCCCACGACGCCTCGCTCGCGACCGGGTGGTCGAGGGCGTAGTCGGCGCGCTCGGCCAGCATGGGCAGCCAGCCCACGCCGCCCTCGACGATGAGGAGGCGCAGCGAGGGGAAGCGCAGCGGCACGCCCGACCAGAGCCAGTCGGCGCAGGCGAACATCGCGCTGGTCGGCATCAGCGTGGTGATGGCCTCGATGGGCGTGTCGGGCGAGGGCACCGGGGACCACGACGAGTCGCCCGTGTGCAGGGCGACCACCGTGCCGGTCTCCTCGCAGGCGGCGAAGAACGGGTCCCAGTGGCCGGAGTGGATCGACGGCAGCCGCAGCCGGGTCGGGAACTCGGGGAAGACCACGGCCTTGAAGCCGCGGGCGGCGTTGGCGCGGATCTCCTTGGCGGCCACGTCGGGATCGGGCAGCCACGGGAGCTGCAGGCCGATGATGCGCTCGGGGTAGGTGCCGGCCCAGACGTCGATGTGCCAGTCGTTCCACGCCTTGACCAGGGCCAGACCGAGCTCCTGGTCGCGGGTCCTGGCGAACGGCATGCCGGACTGCCCGGCCAGCATGCCGGGGAAGCACAGCGCGGCCCAGATGCCCGCCAGGTCCATGTCCTCGACGCGGGCCTCGATGTCGTGGCAGCCGGGGCGCATGTTCTCGAACCTGATGGGGTCGAGCGTGCGCTGCTCGCGGGGCAGTCCGGCGCCCACGTCGATGCCGGCGCACGGGTATGTCGCCCCGCCGTAGCGCCAGACCTGGTGGCCCGCCTCCGTATCCACGACCTTGGGCGCGACATCGGCATATTTCTCCGGCAGCCGCCCTTCGAACAGGTCGGGAGGCTCGATCAGGTGATCGTCGGCGGAGATGATCACGTAGTCGCGCCGCCTCGGGTCAGGGTCGGGGAGCAGCGGCGTAGTCACGCAGGTAACCGTACGACGGCGGGATAACGTCGAACAAGCTGCGACGTATCCGTTGGGTATCCGAGATCTTCGACCCGGGACCGCCGGGAGGGGGGGCCGACGGGCGGTCCCAGGCCAGGGATGGGCCGCTCACCTGGACGCAGCAGGTGAGACCCGGCCTGCCACTACCCCTCGGAGTCCGGTTCAGTCAGCAGGTGGCCGCGTAATTCGGAAATGGTGGCCGGGGAAATGTTCAGGACCTGTGTGACATACGTCTCGATCGAGCCGTGCCGCGCCGTCAGGTCGCCGAGGAAGAGGCGCATGGCCTCCGCGGGCGCCAGGCCGAACCCCGGCCACATGGGCGCGTCGGGGTGCCTGCTGCGCCAGCTGGCGACGAACCGCTCGGTGGCCAGCCCGGTGAGCGCGTAGTCCGCCACGATGTCGTCCTCGCCCACGCCCGCCAGTGACAGGACCAGCGCGGCGAGCACCCCGGTGCGGTCCTTGCCGGCCGCGCAGTGGATCACCACGGGCGCGCTCTCGGCCCGCGCGATCGTCTCCAGGGCGGCCCTGAGGTTCTCGACGCCGTCCTCGGTCGTCTCCAGGTAGCGGTCGGCGAGGTATCTCCCGACCCCGCTCTCCTCGTCGTAGACCGTGATGTCCCAGCGACGCCCCTCGATGGGCAGGTTCTGGTAGCTCTGCCCCTCGGCGTCCGGGACACGGCCCCCCTTCTCGATCTCGTACGCATGCCGCAGGTCGATGACCGTACGCACGCGCAGCTCGCGGAAGATCCTGAGATCGTCTCCGGCCAGCCAGCCGAGCGCGTCGGCCCGGTAGAGCCGCTGCCATTGGACCGTGCGCCCGTCATGGGCGGCATATCCACCTACGTCGCGGAAGTTGAAGATGTTGGCGAACTCAATGTGGCGGATCACGCTCAACACCTTAATTGGCGGCGGTGACGGACTCCTTGGACGAATCGCCGGCCTTCCGCTCGGCCACCTCGCGGCGGATCAGCAGGACCCAGCCGGCCAGGGCGATGCCGATGAACAGCCACCACTGGACCCCGTAGGCCAGGTTGAGTCCGCCGCCCGCGCCCACGTCAGGCTCGGGCACCGGGGCCGGCGCCGTGGCGGGCGGGGGCGTCTGCTCGGTCAGCTCCACGTAGCCGCCCACCAGCCGGTACGGCAGCCCCTTGCCGATCTTGTCGGCGTTGATCAGCAGGACCTGCCCGGCAGGCAGGCCGGCGCGCTCCCGGATGCCGCTGGAGTCCTCGGTCTCGCTGAGCCGTAGCCGCCCGGTGACATTTACCTGTCCTGTGGGCGGAGCGGGCACCTCGGGCGTGGCGTCGGCGGTGGCGCCCGCCTTGACCCAGCCCCTGTTGACGATCACCGCGGTGCCGTTGCCGGTGACGAGGGGCGTCAGGACGTAGAAGCCGTTCTGGCCCTCCTGGGGGCGTCTGCGTACGAGGAGGGCGTGGGACGGGTCGTACGTGCCCGAGGCCGTGACCTTCCTGAACCGGTCGTCCGCGCGGACCTGCCGCCCCGGGACCGCCAGCCGCTCCAGCGGCACCGGCGCGGCCTCGATGTTGGCCGTGACCCGCTCGCTGTTGGCCGAGCGCTCCTCGAAGCGCCCGAACTGCCACCGCCCGAGGAACACGAAGGCGGGGATGACCAGCAGCACCACCACGTGGAGCGCGAGCCATCGGGGCGTCAGCAGGAACCGGTACACGCTTCAAGGGTAGGCACCGGAGGGGGTGCCCCCTCACGCGCCTAGGCGCTTCTGAGCTGGGCCCCCGACCCGGGCACCGCGGTCACCTCGCGCGGCCCGCTCACTTCGTGGCCGTCCGCGCACCGGAAATGCTGCTCGATGGGGGCCCCGCAGTCGCGGTGGGTCAGCAGCACCGCCGGCCCATCCTCGTCCGCCAGGTATTTGTCACCCCAGTGCATGAGCGCGACCAGGAGGGGATAGAGGTCGCGGCCCTTGTCCGTGAGCCGGTATTCGTCGCGCTGCCGCTGGCCGGGCTCGCGATAGGGCTCCTTGCGCAGCAGGCCCTCGTCGACCAGCCGGGCGAGCCGGGCGCTGAGCACCTGGCGGGGGGCGCCGGTGATCGCCTGCATGTCGGCGAACCTCCGCACGCCGTTGAACGCCTCGCGCAGCACCAGGAAGGTCCACTTCTCCCCGACGATGTCCAGGGTGCGCTCGATTGAGCAGTTGTCCACCCGGAAGGGAACGTTCATTGCCCCATTATATCTGAGTTCATTTGACAGACTCAGCGCTCGCGGGCAGGCTGAGTCTATGCAGGGAACCCAGATCCGCCCCGCGCGCCCGGACGACGAGGAACGGATCAGACGCTTCCTGGCGGGGCTGTCGCTCCACACGCAGACGCTCCGCTTCTTCACCGGCGTCAGCACGCCCGCCGCGGGGCTGGTGCGCACGCTGCTCGCGCTGGACGAGCGCCGCGACGCGCTCGTCGCGATCGCCGAGGGCGGCGAGATCGTCGGCCACGCCATGAGCTTCAGGGGCGGCTGCGCCGACGTGGAGGTCGCCGTGGTCGTGGCCGACCAGTGGCAGGGCCGGGGGATCGGGCCCAGGCTGATCGACGTGCTGCTGCTCAGGGCCTCCGTACGGGGTGCGCGGACCGTGGGCATGGACGTGCTGGGGGAGAACCGGCGCGTCCTGAGACTCGTCCGCCGGCTCTGGCCGGACGCCGAGATGAAGGTGACTTCCGGATCGGTGGAGGTGACCGCTATGATCGATCCACTTGGCCTATTTGCGGAACAAGGTTCTGTTGGCACACCATTGACAGCGTGAAGAGTGCCAAGAACGGACGCGACGGCCGTACCCGCATCATCGAGGGTGCCCTCCGCCGTTTCAGTCAGGACGGGGTCTCGGCCACCACGCTGGCCAGCCTCCGCGAGGAGAGCGGCGTCAGCGTCGGCAGCTTCTACCACCACTTCGCCAGCAAAGAGCATGTCTTCGGCGTGCTGTACGCGGAGATCCTGACCGCCTACCAGGCCGCCTTCCTCGCCGAGCTGGTCAGCCACGAGGAGGCCCGCGACGGCATCGAGGCCGTCGTGGCCTTCCACATGCGGTGGGCCGGCGAGCACCCGGAGAGGGCCAGGCTGCTGGTCAGCGAGCGGCCGCCGCGCAAGCACGAGCCCGGCGGCGCGGAGGTGGCCGAGGCCCGGCGCGGGTTCTTCCGCCAGGTCTCCGACTGGTGGCGGCCGCACATGAAGAACGGCCTGCTCCAGCCCGTCCACCCGACCATGTGCTACGTGCTGTGGCTGGGGCCCGCGCAGGAGATGTGCCGCCTGTGGTTCGCGGGCGCCCACACGCCCACGGAAGAGGAGATCAAGGGGCTGGGCGCCGCCGCCTGGCAGAGCCTCCGCCAGCAATGACAGGCCCCCGCAAGGGGCCTGACCAGCGCGGGGAGCGATGATCCGGGTACCGTCTGTGGTGTTATTGTCCACTTGTGACTCGACCTCGGGCGCTGGCACTGCCTGCTATGCCGGAGAGCGCGCTCGCCCGCTTGGGCGAGGTAGCCGACCTGGCCGAGGTTCCCGCGCGTCCCAGCCTCGGCTTCACCGACGAGCAGCTCGCCGACCTGGTCATCGAGACCGGCGCGACCGTGCTCATCACCGACGGCGACCAGGTTCGCACGTCGGTGCTCGCCCTGCCCCTCGACGTGGTGGCCGTCATGGGTCCGACCACCAGCGTGGACCTGGCGCTGGCCGCCGAGTACGGGGTGACCGTCCTGCACGCCGCCGACCGCGACCCCGAGTCGGTGGCCGAGCTCACGCTCGCGCTGATGTTCGCCGTCAGCCGGAACATCGTGGCCGCGGACCGGGAGGTGCGCCAGGGGCGCGTCGGCAAGGTGCCGCCCGCCCAGCGCCACCGCGGCAGGCGGCTGAGCGGCAGGACGCTCGGCGTCGTGGGCCTGGGCCGCGTCGGCAGGGCCGTGCGCTGGCGCTGCGAGGGCCTGGGGATGCGGGTGATCACCTGCGATCCGTTCGTCCCCGAGGCCACCCACACGCTGCCCGGCCTGCTGGCGGAGGCGGACGTGGTGTCGCTGCACGTGCCGCTGACCGGGGAGACGCGGGGCTTCTTCGGCTACCCCGAGTTCGGTGCGATGCGGCCGGGCTCCATCTACCTCAACACCTCGCGCGGCGCGCTGCACGACCTGACGGCGCTGGTCGACGCGCTGCGCCAGGGCCAGGTGGGCGGTGCGGGGCTCGACCACTTCGAGGGTGAGTGGCTCGATCCGGCCCACCCCCTGACGCGCCTGCCGAACGTGGTGCTGACGCCCCGCCTGGGCGGGGCCACGGGGGAGAGCCGGGAGGAGCTGGCCGGGATGCTGGTGGAGGACATCGCCCGGCTGCTGCGCGGCGAGCGGCCCGCCCACGCCTGCGTGCCCGCCCTGCCGTTCGCCTGATCCGCCTGGGCCGTCATGCGGGCTGGCGGAGGCGGGTGTGGACGCGCCAGCTCGCCCGGTCGAGCGAGATGTCCAGCCGCAGGTCGCCGCGGTGCCTGCGCAGGCCGGGCACGCGGACCCGGTCGTGCACGTCGAACCTGCCCCGATACGGATAGCCGAACCCCAGCTCGCCGGGCAGCACCCGCAGGTCGTCGCGGTTGCCGCAGCGCGGGCACGTCCAGGACACCAGGTCCATGCCGCGGTTGTAGTCGGAGCAGGCACGGAAGTATTCGTCAGGTCCGAACCGGGACTCGCAGGCCAAGCAAGGGATCAGCATGGGTCCGCTCCTCGGGGCGACGTGGCGACTCCTTAGAGATACCGCTCACTACTTGTCCGCCGCTTGCAGAACGCTTGGGTGTCTAAGTAACAGTATGAGCACACGGAGCGACGAGCCTGGGGCGGAGAGCGGTAGCTTGCGTGACCAGCGGAGCCCCGTGCGAGTGCGACCATCGGCTCAGAGCGACGAGCCTGGGGCGGAGAGCGGTAGCTTGCGTGACCAGCGGAGCCCCGTGCGAGTGCGACCATCGGCTCAGAGCGACGAGCCTGGGGCGGAGAGCGGTAGCTTGCGTGACCAGCGGAGCCCCGTGCGAGTGCGACCATCGGCTCAGAGCGACGAGCCTGGGGTGGAGAGCGGTAGCTTGCGTGACCAGCGGAGCCCCGTGCGAGTGCGACCATCGGCGCAGTATCCGGAAACAGTGCGAGCGCCGATGGTATCGGGCCATGCGGGAGTGTCCGTGGTGAAAGGATGGACTTGTGGAACGACTGCGCCATCACCTCCTGGAGACCGACTACACGATCGACGGCGTACGTGAGCGGCTGGGCAGCATGGCGGCCTCGGCCCTGGCCAGGGAGGAGCTGGTGCCGGCCCTGCGCGCCACCGCCGACCTCGATCCGCTGGCGGCGTCGATCAGGCTGTGGTGGCTGGGCGTTCCCGTCCCCGCCGCGTCCCTCGCCCCGGAGGTCCTCGACTCGGGGCTGGTCAGGCCCGACGGCGACCAGGTGAGC
Organism: Nonomuraea sp. NPDC051941; assembly: GCF_044593615.1. Lineage (NCBI taxonomy): Bacteria > Bacillati > Actinomycetota > Actinomycetes > Streptosporangiales > Streptosporangiaceae > Nonomuraea > Nonomuraea sp. NPDC051941. Next base: position 68,261 of record NZ_JBIUCF010000037.1, on the reverse strand, counting down.
GCGACCGTGCACCTGCAGCCCTGGGAGACCGGCGGCTACCTCGTCTCCGACCGCAAGGTGCGCCCCGGCGACCCGGCGCTGCGTCCTGACCACGTGGTCGGGGCCGGCGGCGCCTCGGCCAACCTGGCCCAGCTCGCCACCCGCCGCCCGGTGGGGCGCGCGCTCGACCTCGGCACCGGCTGCGGCGTGCAGGTGCTGCACCTGGCCGGGCGGGCCGAGCACATCGTGGCCACCGACGTGAACCCGCGGGCCGTCGAGCTGGCCAGCCTGAGCTGGGAGCTGTCCGGCATCTCCGGCGTGGAGGCACGTACGGGGTCGATGTTCGAGCCGGTCGAGGACGAGCTGTTCGACCTGATCGTGAGCAACCCCCCGTTCGTCATCGGCCCCGGGGGCGGCCTGACCTACCGCGAGGCCGGCGGCGACGGCTTCTGCCGCGACCTCGTACGCCGCACGCCCGGCCACCTCAACCCCGGCGGCCAGGCCCACTTCCTGGCCAACTGGCTGCACGTCGAGGGCGAGGACTGGCACGACCGCGTGGGCGGCTGGCTGCGCGAGACCGGCTGCGACGCCTGGGTGGTCCAGCGCGACGTGCAGGACCCGGCCGAGTACGTCGAGCTCTGGCTCAGGGACGCCGCCGAGCAGGGCACGAAGGCGTACGCCGAGCACTACGACCGCTGGCTGGCCTGGTTCGACGAGCGGAAGGTCGAGGGCATCGGGTTCGGCTGGATCACCATGCGCAACTCCGGCACGCTCGACCCGGTCGTCCGCGTCGAGCACCTGGACCACCTGGTCTCGCTCCCGGTCGGCGACTACGTGGACTCCGTGCTCGACGCCATCGCCACCGCGCACCGCGTCAAGGAGCTGGACACGGCGCTCCTGCGCACCGCTGACGGCCTGCTCGACGAGCGCATCGGCCTGCCGGGCGCGGAGGACCCCATCCGCATCGTGCTGCGCCAGACGCAGGGCCTGCGCCGCAGCAGGGAGGTCGGCACGGTGGAGGCCGCGCTGGCCGGGGTCTGCGACGGCGAGCTGGCGCTCGGCCCCCTGCTCAACGTGATCGCCGAGCTGGTCGGCGACGGTGAGATCCTCGACTCCGACGCGGTCAGGCCGCTCATCGCGGAGGGTTACTTCCTGCTTTAATCGCCCGTCAATTGGACGTTGAGCGCTGGGGTGGAGGCTCATGGCCAAGACACGGACCCCGGGGGGTTCGAGGGCCGTGTCAGGTCCGGCCGGTCGTCTAAGGTGAGGCGGCTAGCCACTACGCGGAGCATCCGGATAACCGGGCCCCCTAGCGACGCGTGGTGGCGACAGATGACCGGCCGGGCTGCATCACGACACATTCGTGACGGCCTAGGGACAGCCTTGATCAACCATGTGTGGATGACACGTCTGGACGATGAGCTGTACTCAGGACTCGACGACGGCCCCTTCGGCGGGGATGGCCTCGATCAGGGCCTTGAGGTCCCCGGCCTCGGGGGCGCCGAGCCGGGAGAAGATCTCGAACGCCTGCCGTAGGCATTCCAGGCTCCTGGTCGTGCTGCCCAGACCGCGCAGCGCCTTGCCGAGCACCGTGAGCGACAGCGCCTCGCCGTACGGGTGGCCGATCTCGCGGGAGACCACCAGCGCCTGCTCCGCGTGGCGCACGGCCTCGGGGTGGCGTCCGGCGGCGATGAACGTCTCGGCCAGCCGGGAGCAGACCCGCTGCTCCCAGACGCGCTGCTTGCTGGCCCGGAAGAAGGCCAGGCACTCGGCGTGGTGGTGGACGGCCTCGGTGAGCCGGCCGACCCGGGACAGCACGATGCCGAGGTGGTAGCGGGCGCGGGCGGTCCCGGCGCCGCTGCCGATCTCGGTGAACAGCGCCAGGCCCTTCTCCGCCGCCGCGATCGCGTCCGCGGGCCGGCCGAGCCCCAGGTGGTCGCGGGCCGAGTAGCTGAGCACCAGCGCCTCGCCGGCCGGCACGTCGTTCGCGCGGTAGAACCGCATCGCCGCGTCGAACAGCTCCAGCGCCTCGATGTGGCGGCGCTGCCTGCCGACGACGACGGCCAGGGCGTTCAGCACCTCGCCGGTGACGATCTTCTCGCCGCGGGCCGTGGACAGCTCGTGGACGACCCTGAAGTGGCCCTCGGCCGCCTTCAGCTGGTTGTCGGCGAACAGCACCCGGCCGAGCACGTACCGGCTGCGCAGCTCGCTGCCCTGGTCGCCGAGCCGCTGCGCGGCGCTCAGCACGGCGCGCGTGCCCTGGGCGAACTCCCGCGTGTGCGTGCCCGCCTCCAGCAGCGGCTCCATCGCCACCAGCAGGTCTCCGGCGGGCAGCAGCTGCTCGCCGGCGACGGCCGACGCGGCGGCCTGGTTGATGGCCGCGAACAGCGAGTCGCCCTCGGCGATCAGCCAGGCCACGGCCTCGTCCACGCTGGTGAACGACAGCCCCTCGCTGATCGTCACGATGTTGGCCGGGATCATGCTGCCCTCGTAGGCCAGGCTGTGCGCGGACTGGGCCGAGGCCAGGTAGAAGCCGAGCAGCCGGTGCAGAGCCCGCGCCTTGGCCTCGGGCGGCTCGGTCTTGTCCAGCTGGCGCCTGGCGAACAGCTTGAGCAGGTCGTGGAAGCGGTAGCGGCCGGGCGCGGGCGCCTCGAGCAGGCTCGCGTCCACAAGGGACTCCAGTACGGACTCCGCCTCGAACTGGCTCACCGACAGCACGGCGGCCGCCGCCCCCGTCGAGATGTCGGGCCCCTTGGACAGCGAGAGCAGGCGGAAGGCACGCGCCTGGGCCGGCGCGAGCTGGCCGTACCCGAGCGCGAACGTGGCCTCGACGGCCAGGTTGCCCACGCGCAGCTCGTCGAGGCGGCGCTGCTCGTCGGCCAGCCTGGGCACGAGCGAGGCGACCGTCCAGGAGGGGCGCGCGGCCAGCCTGGCGGCCACGATGCGCACCGCCAGCGGCAGGAACCCGCAGGCGGCCACCACGTCCATGGCCGCGCCGTGCTCGGCCGACACGCGCTCGGCCCCGGCCACCGACGCGAACAGCGACAGCGCCTCGCCCGGCTCCATCACGTCGAGGTCGATGAGCCGTGCGGAGGGCAGGTCGGCCAGCTTGCCGCGGCTCGTCACGATGGCCGCGCACCCGGGCGAACCCGGCAGCAGCTGGCTGACCTGCTCGGCGTCGCGGGCGTTGTCGAGCAGCACGAGGATGCGGCGGTCGGCGAGGATCGACCGGTAGAGCGCGGCGCGTTCCGGCAGCCCGTCCGGGACGATGTCCGGCGGGATGCCGAGCGCCCGCAGGAACCCGCCGAGCGCCGACTCGGGCACGGTCGCCTCGTCGGTGTAGCCGCGCAGGTCGGCATAGAGCTGGCCGTCGGGGAACAGGTCCTCGGCCAGGTGCGCGACGTGTACGGCCAGCGCGGTCTTGCCCACGCCGCCGATGCCGGAGACCGCGATCACGGGCACGCCCTCGGCCGACGACTGCGCCGACGACTGGGCCGACAGCAGCGTGCGGAGCCGTACGGCGACCTCCTTGCGGCCGGTGAAGTCGTTGACGGCGGCGGGGAGCTGCGCGGGGCGCGGCAACTGCGGGACCTGGCGCTGCTCCGGCTCCTCCACCGGCTCCTCGGCGGGCACCTCGGCGGCGGCCAGCGTGGGGTCGGCGGCCAGGATGCGCTGGTGCAGCGCGGCCAGCTCGGGGCCCGGCTCGATGCCGAGCTCCTCGACGAGGGCCTCGCGCGTCTCGGTGAACACGTTGAGGGCGTCGCCCTGCCGCCCGCACCGGTAGTAGGCCAGCATGAGCTGGGCGCGCAGTTTCTCGCGCAGCGGGTGGTCGGCGGTCAGCGCGATCAGCTCGGAGACGACCTTCGCGTGGTCGCCCAGCTCCAGGTCCACGTCCATGAGCGTCTCGACGACGCTGATGCGGCGTTCGACCAGCCGGTCGCGCTGGTGCTCGGAGTAGGGGCCGACGGTCCCGGCCAGCGGCTCGCCCTCGAAGAGCGACAGCGCCTCGCGCAACCCCTCGGCGGCCTCGCGCAGCCGGCCGCTCTTGCGCGCGCTCTCGGAGTCCTGGACGCCGCGTTCGAAGCGGACCAGGTCGAGCGAGCCGTCGGGCAGCCGCAGCGCGTAGCCCCTCCCGATGGACGTCAGCAGCTCCGGGCGGGAACGGGCGGGCCTGTCCGGCTCCAGCACCGTACGCAGCCGGGAGACGTAGGTGCGCAGGGCGCCCAGGGCCCGCGGGGGCGCGTCCTCGCCCCAGACCGCGTCGATCATCTCGTTGGGGGTGACCGCATGGCCTTCACGCAGCAGCAGCATGCCCAGGATGGAACGCTGCAGCGGAGTGCCCAGATCGAGCTCCTGGCCGTCACGCCAGGCGCGGACAGGACCGAGCACGGCGAACCTCAGCCCGCCCTCGACGCTCTGACCAGCCATGCCGAATGTCTCCCAGCCAATGGATCGTTTTGTTACCAAATGATAGATCCAACGTCCTTTGTCACCTAGACTCCGGACTGATCGTTAAATGTGCCGTTGATCCGTCTTTGATCCGGTGTTGAGCGTGCCCCTGGATGCTGATGGTCGGCTAGGCATGACTCACACCGCGGGGGCGTGTCATGTAGAGCACTCGTAGGCAGGAAAAAATACGGCCCCGCCCAAACTTTCTTGGGGCGGGGCCGTGGTGGACAGGTTCTCAGGCCGCCTCGACCAGTCCGAGCCGCAGGGCGAGCCGCTCGCGTACGAGCGGCCATTCGGAGCTCAGGATCGAGTAGAACGCGGTATCTCGGACCGTGTTGTCGGCGCCTCGGCTATCCGCTCGCCGCACCCCGTCGAAGTGTGCGCCGAGGGCCTCGATGGCGGCCCGGGACTTGGTGTTACGTACATCTGCCTTGAGGGTGATGCGGTGGACGTTCCATGTCTCGAAGGCGAGCGAGAGCATCAGGAACTTGCTCTCACGGTTGACACCCGTGCCCTGGGCACTGGCGGCCAGCCAGGTGTAACCGATGTCCGCCACGGACGGGATCTCGCCCACCGCACCCCGTGTACCCGGAGGCCAGGGCATGGGGCCCTGCCAGTACTCCAGGTGCATGAGACGGGTGGCACCGACCACGCGGTCGGTGTTCAGCCACCGGATGGCGAAGGGCATAGAGCGGCCCTCCGCCTGCTCAGCCATGGCGGCCTCCACATAGGAGACCATCTCGTCCCGGCTTTCCGGGACGCGAGTGAAGGCGTAAGTGCAACGGTCTTCACTCGCCGCGGCGACGAGGTCGTCGATCGCCGCGAGGCTGAGAGGTTCCAGGCGCACGGAGCGCCCGGACAAGGTGACAAGAGCGGGCATGAGCACATGATGAGGGGAAGCGGGGGCGCACGTAACCATGCAGTTAGGAAGATCTTTTGCAGCTTTCTGCAGACAGGGTGTTCCTGCAGGTCAGCGGCCCCTTTTGGGCGATAGTAAACCCGCTCTTGGGGAAAGATTCGCCTAACTGTGACATGGCGTCGGGACGAGCGCGGGACGCCGTTCACGCACCGCTTCGTGCGACACCGAGGCCAGCTCGTTCAGACCCTTCGAAAGATAGTCCAGATTGTCGGCGATCCAGGGGAGTTGGAGGGGGTTCGGGCTGTTCAGAGCGGTCAGTCGCTCTTCGGCGGTCTCGCCGTAGAGGAGGCTCACCGCGACCCGCACCCTCGCCGCCGCCGGGTCGTCGCCGAAGGCGTGTCCGGGCAGGACACCGATGCCGTGTTCCTCCAGCAGGATCTTGGTGATCTCGGCGGAGCCGCCGAGCCGGAGGTGGCTCAGATCGGGATAGAGGTAGAAGCCGCCCTGCGGGGCGGGCACGTCGGCCCCGATCTCGGTGAACCTCTCGTACACGGCCCTGGCGACCGTGCCGTGCAGCCGCCGGGCGAGCTCGATACGGGCCAGCAACTCCTGGGGCTCGTCGAAGGCGTACGCCGCCGCCTCCTGCACCGGGGCCGCGGGCGCCGACCAGATCTCGCTGGCCACCGCGAGCAGGCTCCTGTGCAGCGCGTGGCTGCCCGCGGGCAGCCTGGCCACGCCGATCCGCCAGCCGCCCAGCGCCAGGCTCTTGCTCAGCCCGGTGGTGATGATCGTGCGCTCGGGGGCGAGGTCGGCGGGGGAGGTGAACGGCAGGGCCGGGTCGTGCACGACGTCGCGGTAGATCTCGTCCGAGATGATCATCAGATCGAGCTCGCGGGCGATCTCCACCAGCCGCGCGATGGTCTCCCGACCGGCCAGGCGGCCCGTCGGGTTGTCGGGCAGCGTCACCAGCAGCGAGTTGACCGTCCTGCCCTGGGCCCTGGCCCGGAGCACCGCGCCGGCCACGAGGTCGGGGTCGGGCACCCCGCCCCCTCCTGGCGGTGCGGGCACCAGGATGGGACGGGAGCCGACCAGCTCCGCCTGGGCGGCGTAGCTGACCCAGCTGGGCATGGGCAGGACGATGTCCCCGCCGATCGCCAGGAGGAGGCCGTACAGCAGGGACTTGCTGCCAGGCCCGCAGACGACGAGCCCGGGGTCGGTGGGGAGCCCGCGTCGTGTCCAGTAGCCCGCCGCCGCCGTCCTGAGTTCGGACGCCCCCGCGACCGGCCCGTAGCCGTTGCGCTCGGCCGCGCCGGCCAGCCTGTCGCGCAGTGCCGGGTGGACGGGCAGCCCTGCCTCGCCGAAGGCCAGGTGAAGCACTCGCTCCCCGGCGTGCCGTCTTCGGTCGATGTCCTCGTTTGCCGCCAATGTGGCGGACAACGTCACCGTCATGTTTGTCACGTTCCCAGGGTGGTTTGATGAAGGCATCAGCACAAGCGAGGCTTTTCGTGGGTAGGCATAAGGAAGAGTGATGCTTGAATTGCGGCGTTTGGTCCTGATCTGCGAGTTCGCTCGTCGCGGAAGTATCGCTGCGACGGCGGCATCGCTGGGGTACAGTCCTTCGGCCGTGTCGCAGCAACTCGTCGCGCTCGAACGTGAGACCGGAACGGTCCTCATCGACAGGACCGCGCGCAGCGCCGAGCTGACCGACGCGGGGCGGCGGCTGGTGGCGCACGCGGAGCGCATCCTGTCCATGGTCGAGGAGGCGGAGTCGGACCTGTCCGCCCATGCGGGGACACCCGCGGGGCGGGTCGTGGTCACCGCCTTCCCGACGGCCGCGGTCGCGTTCGCTCCGGCGCTCGCCCGCTCGCTGCGCCGCCACACCGAGCTGACGCTCCGGCTGGGGCAGAGCAGGTCGGGCCGGGGCATGCGCGAGGTGCAGTCGGGGGAGGTGGACATCGCGCTCGTGGACGACTGGTACGGGCGGGTGCGCGACAACGAGAGCCTGCGGGTGTTCCCGCTGCTGCGCGACCCTCTGGTGCTGGTGGTGCCGCGCAAGCACCGTCTGGCCGACCCCGACGTGCCGGTGGACCTGCGGGAGTTGCGCGACGAGCCGTGGATGGCGACGCCCGACGGGGAGCCGTCCCGGCTGGCGGTGGACCGGCTCCTGGTGGACGTGGGCGGGACCCGGCCCACGCCGTGGGAGTTCGAGGGGCTGGGAACGATCCTTTCTCTGGTGGCGAAGGGGATCGGCATCGCCGCCGTGCCCGCGCTCGCGCTGGCGGCAGGGGTGCGGGGGCTGGCGGTGCGCCAGTTCCCGGGAAACCCGGTGGGGCGCGACGTGCACGCGGTCGCCCGCAACTCGAGCGTCAACCGGCCGTCGGTGTCGGTGACGCTCCGCGCGATCCACGTGGCCGCCCGCTACCTCGCCGCCGACCTGGATCCGGTACGTCCAGCGGACCGCCGCCCGCCCGGCGATCCGCTGGAAGATGACGAGGTGGCCCAGTGAACGGCTCAGTGAACGGCCCGGTGAACGGCCCGGTGAGGCGATAGCGTCTGCCGTTATGGCGCCGACGTACGACATCGAGCACCTCCTGCTCTCCCAGCCGAGCACCCGCACGGTCGCTGGCATTGACGAGGTGGGCCGTGGCGCGTGGGCGGGGCCGGTAACGGTCTGCGCCGTCGTCACCGACCTGTCCGAGCCGCCGTCCGGCCTCACGGACTCCAAGCAGGTCTCGGCGGCCAGGCGCACCCCGCTCGCCGAGGAGCTGGCCGCGTGGGCGGCCGGCATCGGCTTCGGCGAGGCCACCCACACGGAGATCGACGAGCTGGGCATGACCGAGGCCCTGCGCCGGGCCGCCAGGCGGGCGCTGGAAGCGCTGCCGGTGCGCCCGGACGCGGTGATCCTCGACGGCAAGCACGACTACATCGGCCCGCCCTGGCCGGTACGCCTGGAGGTCAAGGGCGACGCGGCCAGCATCTCGGTCGCGGCGGCGTCCGTCCTGGCCAAGGTCCGGCGCGACGCGTACATGGGGACGATCGGCTGCGAGGAGTACGGCTTCGCCGACAACGCCGGCTATCCCTCACCCCTCCACCAGGAGGCCCTGGCCCGGCTTGGCCCCACACCCCACCACCGGCTCTCGTGGTCCTACCTGGACGACCTCCCTCGATGGCGGCACCTCAAGCACCACCGGGACCCGCTCGTGGGAGAGGGCCAGGCCAGCCTGTTCGGCTGAACGGAGGCCATCGGGCATCATCGGATGGGTGCGAATCGGCGTCTTCGTCATCGCGGCGCAGTTCCCCGGCCAGGAGGCCGGGCAGGTGCTGGCCGATGCCGTCGAAGTGATCGTGGCCGCCGAGCAGGCGGGGTTCGACGACGCGTGGGTCGCCGAGCATCACTTCATGTCCTACGGCGTGTGCCCCTCCGCGACCACCCTGGCGGCGGTCGCGCTCGGCAGGACCTCGCGGATCGGGCTCGGCACGGCCGTCAGCGTGCTGTCCACGCAGCATCCCGTGGCGCTGGCCGAGCAGGCGGCCATGCTGCACCACCTGTCCGGCGGGCGGTTCACGCTTGGGGTCGGCAGGGGCGGGCCGTGGGTGGACCTGGAGGTGTTCGGGACGGGGGCCGAGCGGTTCGAGCGGGGGTTCGGGGAGTCGCTCGACCTCCTGCTCGACGGGCTCTCCGGCGGTCCCGTCGCCGGTGACGGGGAGTTCTTCCGGTTCAGGGAGGTCCGGGTGGTGCCGGGCGCGAGCCTGCGGCCGGTGGTCGCGTGCACGTCCGAGGCGACCGTGGGGGTGGCGGCGGAGCGGGGGCTGCCGATGCTGCTCGGGATGCACATCGGGGACGCCGAGAAGGCCGCCCTGGTCGAGGACTACGTCGCCCGGGGCGGGACCGCCACCGATCATGTGGCGGCGGGGGTGGCCTACGTGGCCGACTCCACGGCGGAGGCGGTGCGGGAGATCAAGGAGTCGCTGCCCCGGTGGCTGGAGCCGGGGCTGGCGGGGTACGTGCCGGTGGACGATCGCCCCCGACCCATGCGAAATATCCCGGCATATGTGGATTTGTTGGCCCGGATTCATCCGGTCGGGTCGGCCGAGCATTGTGCCGCGACGATCCTGCGTACCGCCGAGAACACCGGGATCGAGCGGTTCATCCTGCTGGTCGAGGGGCTGGGCGAGCATCGGCGGACGGTGGAGAACGTGCGGCGGTTCGGGGCGGAGGTGCTGCCGCTGCTACGGGCCCGGTGACCCGGGCAGTGCCGGATCACTGGGCCGGGTCACTGCGCCGGGTCACCGGGCCGGCCGGTCAGCAGTCGACCAGCTCCGGCTTCTGGTTGAGGATCTGGGCCCTTGGGGTGACGAACTCGTGCAGGGCCTTGGTCGCCGTCGGGTCGAAGACGGCGACCCGGTGGCAGTTCTGGAAGGCCAGCCGTACTCCGAAGTGGCGCTCCAGCGCTCCGCGCATCGCGTCGCTCGCCAGGCAGCGCAGGAGCTGGCCGCGGGCTTCCTCGGACGGCGGTGGCACCTGGTTGTCGGCGAACTCGGCTCCGGTCTGCTCGCGCTGTTCGGCCAGCCCGCTGATCAGCGACCACGCGTACGGGAGCGAGTCGCGGACGCACGCGATGAAGGCCGCGTCGTCCACGTCACCGGCTCTGGCCTGGTCGAGCAGTTCGTTCGGAACGGTCAGCGACATGCTGTCTCCTCTCGAATGGGATCAATCTGACGCTAAGTGGGGATTCGTGATCGCTCCAGATGCCTGGAGGGGGGCACTCAGGGGCCGAACACGAAATCCGGGTCTATCTGTGAGGCCAGGTCGGACCCGGTCCGGTCGTTGCCCCACGCGTGGGCATTACGCAGGTGGAAGTCCACGGTCTGGCGGCCGAAGCGCGGCCAGTCCTTCTCCTGCTCGTCGAGGGTCTTGCGGAGCACGGCCAGCGCGTCGGCGTTGACCGGCTCCAGGTCGTCGAGCGTGAAGTGGCGGCCCTGCTCCATGGCGCGGACGGCGGCGGAGTGCTCCATCCAGGTGAGCAGGTCGTCGCCCACGTGCTCGCGCAGGAAGTCGACGTCGGACGGGCCGTGGACCTTGTTGCCGACGACGGCCAGCGCGACGTCGTACGCGGCGGCGTACTCGCGGTACTGGCGGTAGACGCTCACGCCCTGCCTGGTCGGCTCCGCGACGAGGAACGTCAGGTCGAACCGGGTGAACAGCCCTGAGGCGAAGGAGTCGGCGCCTGCGGTCATGTCCACCACGACGTACTCGCCGGGGCCGTCGATGAGGTGGTTGAGCAGCAGCTCCACCGCGCCGACCTTCGAGTGGTAGCAGGCCACGCCGAGGTCGTCCTCGCTGAACGGGCCGGTCGCGAGGAGGCGCAGCCCGTCGGGGGTGGTCAGCGCGTACGGGTCGGCGGCCAGGTCCTCGAAGCTCAGCAGCCGGGAGCCGCGGCCGGGCGGGGTGGTCTTGACCATGGCGTCGGCGGAGGGGATGCGGGGGTTGTCGCCGCGCAGCCGCTCCTTGATCTCGGTCAGGTGGGCGCCGAGCGGCTCGGGCTGCCGGTCGAGGCCGAGCACCATGGCCAGGTGCTGGTTGATGTCGGCGTCCACGGCCACCACCGGCCCGCCCTGGCTCGCCACATGTCTGGCGAACAGCGCGGACATCGTCGTCTTGCCACTGCCGCCCTTTCCGACGAACGCCACTCTCACGGCCCCTCCAGGTGGATATGAAAACCGTTTCCGTTGTCATCATGCCACACTCCGTGCCGGGCGTGTGCGGGCAACGCGAAAAGGCCACGTGGACGGGTTCCCACGTGGCCTTTTCGGACGGGCGATTCAGGTGCAGGTGGCGTCGAGGTTGACCGGGGTCTCCGGGTCCGGCGTCCGCTCGGCGGCGGTGCCGGCCCTGGTCGGGCCGGCCTCCAGGGTCTCGGCGACCTTGCGGCGGATGAACGACCAGTCGGGGTACGCCGTGTTGATCAGCGGCGGCACGAAGCTGAGGCTGCGGATCTTGGCGTCCTTGACCCGCTGCGCGAGGTCGATGACGGCCGGCAGCAGGTCCTGCGGGAGGTCGGTGGAGATGGCCCGCTTAGTAGCCACGGCCAGCCGCTCGAAGCTGTTGATCACGGTCATCGGGTCGGCCTGCTTGGCGAGCGCGTTGAGCAGGCACTTCTGGCGTCCCATGCGGACGTAGTCGTCGCTGTCGGTGCGCGAGCGGCCGTACCAGAGCGCCTCCTCGCCGGACAGCCTGCGGGTGCCGGCCGGCAGCAGGCCCTCGCGGTACTTTCCGTACACGATGGGCTCCCTGATGGTGACCTTCACGCCGCCCATGGCGTCGATGATCTCCGCGAACCCCTTCATGTCCACCAGGGCGTAGTAGTCCACGTTGAGGCCGAGGATGTCGCCGATCGTCTGCTTGATCAGGGCGGGTCCGCGCTGGCGCCGCTCCACCCCCGGCACCACCTCGGGGTGCTCCTCGGCGTACTGGAAGATCTCGTTGAGCAGGCCGGGCGTGTCGGGGCCGGTGCCGGTGAAGCCGTAGGGGAACTGGTCCCTGGCCGGGCCCGCGCGAAATTCGACGCGCTGGAGGTTGCGCGGCAGGCCGAACAGGGTGGTCGCGCCGGTCTCGGTGTCCACGCTGGCCACGGTCATGCTGTCGGTACGCACGCCGGGCCGGTTCGGTGCGGCGTCGCCGCCCAGGAGCAGGAAGTTGACCCGGCTGGCGCCGTTCCACGGGTCCTGGGCCATGATGGGCGCGGTGGCGGTGGTGCTGGGGAACAGGGTGTTCACGACGTCGCGTGACAGGTACGCGAGCCTGGTGGCGTACACCGTCGGGGTCATGATGAGCGCGCAGAGCGCGAGCGTCAGCGCCGTGGTCAGGAAGCGGCCGATCCTGTCGGAGCTCGGCGGGCGTACCAGGACGAAGGACCAGACGACCACGCCGGTCCAGGCGATCGCGATCGCCACCAGCACCACGGTGAACCCGACGAGCCAGCGGGGCTGCACCGCCAGCGACAGCAGGTGAGTGCTGTACGCCGTGAACACCATGAGGATGCCGGCCAGCATCACGACATATCCGAACATGAGCGCCAAGCCCGTCTTACGGCGCTCCGCAGCCAGATGTGCCACTCCCCACAACAAGGACGATGCCAGTGTCAGGGCCATGCTCGCCCCCAGGCCGAATCCCCGCTCTTTCTCCGTCATGCCTGGTCAAACCCCCATTTGCGCGCCCATCCACGCCACCTTAGTAATGCGCTGTGCGGGAAAGACGGTAGGAAGGGACGGGTCAGGTCAATTCCATGTCAAGACCACCTTGAGATATAACGTGAGTGTGCGCAAGCGACACGGAAGCTACGGATTCGACGCTCCCTGGGCGCTGGTCGGCTTGTTGTTCGGAGCGCTCGTGCTCCTGGCCCTGGCGTCGGTCTCGTTCCTGCTCGACATCCCCCTGGCGGGCATCGCGTTCCTGCTCGGCGGGCTCTACACGCTGGCCAGCGCGGCCAGCTACCTCTATACGACGCGGCGCGGCAAGTTCGCGGTCTGGGCCGGTGAGCTCGAGCGGCTGAACGGCGACGAGCTCCTGCTCGACCTCGGCTGCGGCCGGGGCGCGGTGCTGCTGATGGCGGCCCGGCGGCTGGAACGCGGCAAGGCGACCGGCATCGACCTGTGGCAGTCGAAGGACCAGTCGGGCAACCGGGAGACCAAGACCAGGGCGAACGCCGCCGCCGAGGGCGTCGCCGACCGCGTCGAGCTGGTGACGGGCGACATGCGCGACCTGCCGTTCGGCGACGCCGCGTTCGACGCGATCGTGTCGAGCCTGGCCATCCACAACATCCCCGACGCCGAAGGGCGCGCGCAGGCCGTGCGCGAGGCGCACCGGGTGCTGCGGCCCGGCGGGTTGATGCTGATCGCCGACTTCCAGCACACGGCCGCGTACGAGGACACGCTGCGCTCGCTCGGCGTGGTGGACGTGCGGCGGCGCGACGCGGGCTGGCGGTTCTGGTACGGCGGACCGTGGTTCAGCACCGGCATCCTGGAGGTCAGGAAACCCGCGGCCTGAGCCTGCGATGCACATCGCGGCGGAAATCCGGCGAGGGGGTTTGCATGGTCATGCATAGGTGTGTATATACTTCGACTCGTGTCTAAGATGCTCACCTCTCTGCCTGTCGGTGAACGTGTCGGGATCGCCTTCTCCGGTGGCCTCGACACCTCGGTCGCGGTCGCGTGGATGCGCGAGAAGGGCGCGGTGCCGTGCACCTACACCGCCGACATCGGCCAGTACGACGAGCCTGACATCGCCTCGGTGCCCGGCCGCGCCAAGGCGTACGGCGCCGAGGTCGCCCGGCTGGTCGACTGCCGGGCTGCGCTCGTGGAGGAGGGGCTCGCGGCCCTGGCCTGCGGGGCGTTCCACATCCGCTCCGGCGGGCGCACCTACTTCAACACCACGCCTCTCGGGCGGGCCGTCACGGGCACCCTGCTCGTCCGCGCGATGCTCGACGACAACGTGCTGATCTGGGGAGACGGCTCCACCTTCAAGGGCAACGACATCGAGCGGTTCTACCGCTACGGCCTGCTCGCCAACCCCTCCCTGCGGATCTACAAGCCGTGGCTGGACGCCGACTTCGTCACCGAGCTCGGCGGCCGCAAGGAGATGTCCGAGTGGCTGCTCGCCAACGGGCTGCCCTACCGGGACAGCACGGAGAAGGCGTACTCCACCGACGCGAACATCTGGGGCGCGACCCACGAGGCCAAGGCGCTGGAGCACCTCGACGCGGGCATCGAGATCGTCGAGCCGATCATGGGCGTGCGGTTCTGGGACCCCGACGTCGAGATCGCCGCCGAGGACGTCACGATCGGCTTCGACCAGGGCCGGCCGGTGACCATCAACGGCAAGGAGTTCCCCTCCGCCGTCGACCTGGTCCTGGAGGCCAACGCCATCGGCGGCCGGCACGGCATGGGCATGTCCGACCAGATCGAGAACCGGATCATCGAGGCCAAGAGCCGGGGCATCTACGAGGCGCCGGGCATGGCGTTGCTGCACGCCGCCTACGAGCGGCTGGTCAACGCGATCCACAACGAGGACACCCTGGCCAACTACCACGCCGAGGGGCGGCGGCTGGGCCGGCTGCTGTACGAGGGCCGCTGGCTGGACCCGCAGGCGCTGATGCTGCGCGAGTCGCTGCAGCGCTGGGTCGGCACGGCGGTCACCGGCGAGGTGACCCTGCGGCTGCGGCGCGGCGAGGACTACTCCATCCTGGACACGTCCGGGCCGGCGTTCAGCTACCACCCGGACAAGCTGTCCATGGAGCGCACCGAGGACTCCGCCTTCGGGCCGGTCGACCGCATCGGCCAGCTGACCATGCGCAACCTCGACATCGCCGACACCCGCGCCAAGCTGGAGCAGTACGCCGGGCTCGGCATCGTCGGACCCCAGCACCCGATGCTGACCGACGTGCCGCAGACGGCCTCGACCGAGCTGATCGGCGAGATGCCCGAGGGCGGCGCCGAGGCGATCGCCAACCGTGGCGAGCGCGGCGAGATCCCCGGCGACGACGAGCTGCTCGACCACGCCGCGATGGAATCCGGCACCGACTGACGAGGAGACGGCCGCGGCTGCCCGGCAGCCGCGGCACCGCCGAACCCCCCGGGAGCCGACGCGTGGCCGAACCGCAGGGCGACGAGCTCTACATCATCGTGTGCGCCGCCGGGCCGGCCCCGGACGTCGGCCGGCTGGTCGCCATGGCGCAGGAGCGGGGCTGGGCCGTCCAGGTCGTCGCCACTCCGTCGGCTCTCGACTTCATCGACGTGGCCGCTCTGGAAGCCCAGACCGGCCGGCCCGTCCGCAGCCGCTATCGCAAGCCGCACGAGCCCAAACCCCCTCGACCAGGCGCGATCATCGTCGCGCCGGCCACGTACAACACGGTCAACAAGTTCGCCGGGGGCATCGCCGACACCTATGCCCTGGGCCTGCTGGCCGAGGCGCCCGGGCTCGGCATCCCCGTCGTCGTGCTGCCCTTCGTCAACAGCGCCCTGGCCGTCCGTCGGCCCTTCCTGCGCAGCATCGACGAGCTACGCGCCGAGGGCGTCCGGGTCGTGTTCGGCCTGCCACGGCAGGTCGCCACGGACGAGCCGGACGCCGGCGCCCACCGATTCCCCTGGGAACGCGCGCTGTCGGAGCTGTCTTGAGGGCTTGCGTCTGACACTGTGTGAGGCGGTATGCCAGGATGTGCCGACTTTCAGGAGGAACATCGTGGCAATGGCTGAGCGGGTCGACGAGATCCTGGGCACGGGCAAGGCGCCGAACTTCCACGGTCTCGTGGTGATGCGGGGCGGGGAGATCGTGCTGGAGCGTTACGGCGCGGGGCCGGACCACCGGCTGGGCGACTCGCTGGGGCACGTCGAGTTCGACCGGGACACGCTGCACGACCTGCGCTCCGTGTCCAAGAGCATGGTGGCGCTGCTGTACGGCATCGCGCTGGGCGAAGGGCTCGTGCCGGAGCCGGGTGCGCCCTTGGTAGCCCAGTTTCCGGAATATCAGGATCTGGTGGCGGATCCGGAGCGCGCTCATCTGACCGTCGAGCACGCGCTGACCATGACCCTCGGCCTCGAATGGGACGAGAGCGCCCCCTACACCAGCCCGGCCAACAGCGAGATCGCGATGGAGCTGGCGCCCGACCGGTACCGGTACCTGCTGGAGCGGCCCGTCGTCGAGGAGGCGGGAAAGCGCTGGCACTACTGCGGCGGAGCCAGCGCCCTGCTCGGCGGCCTGATCGCCCGCGGGGCCGGCAGGCCGCTGGAGGAGTACGCCGCGACCGCGCTCTTCCGCCCGCTCGGGATCGACGCGTTCGAGTGGTCCAAGGGATACCACGACACGGTGAGCGCCGCGGCCGGCCTTCGGCTGCGGCCGGTCGACCTGGCCGCCGTCGGGCAGCTGGTGCTCGACGGCGGCCGGGGCATCGTGCCCGCCGAGTGGCTCCAGGAGCTGGTGCGGTCGCGGGTGGTGATCGAGGACGGGTTCGAGTACGGCTACCAGTGGTACGTGAACACCAAGGACCGCCACTGGGTCGGCGGCCTCGGGAACGGCGGTCAGCACCTGCTCGTCCTGCCTGAGGAGGAGCTGATCGTGGCAGTGACGGCCGGCGACTACGACCAGAGCGGGGACAGCTCCAAGGCCGTGCTCGAAGCCGTCCTCGCCTCCTGAGGGTTCCTTACGGAATGAGCAGGATCCGGCCGGTGACCGCGCGGCTCTCCAGCAGGCGGTGGGCCTGCGCGGCCTCCTCCAGCGGCAGCGTACGGTCGATGTAGGCGACGCTGCGTCCGGAGGCGAGCCGGTCGAGCATCGCCGGATAGTGCGTCCCGAACACCTCCCCGGCCCAGCCGGGCCCGCTGCACCCGGTGAGTGTCACCCCGCGTTCCATGAGGTCGGCGGCCGTGACGGCGGCGGGCTCCCCGGCCAGCATCCCGTAGAACAGCATCCGGCCGGTGCCGGGGGTGAGGTGGTCGAGCACCCGCCTGGCCGTGGTGCCGCCGATGGACTCGAACACCACGTCCACCTCGGGCAGCTCGTCGGGCCAGTCGGCCTGGCCGTGGTCGAGCACGAGGTCGGCGCCCAGCTCGGCGGTCCGGTCCCGCTTGGCGGCCGAGCCGGCGGTGGCGATCACCCGCCCGGCCCCGAACTCCTTCGCGTGCCGCACCAGGTACGTCCCCACCGAGCTGCTGCCCGCCTCGACCAGCACGGTCTCACCGCCGGCGAGGCGTGCCTTGTGCAGCAGGGCGAGGGCCAGCGCGCCGGGCGCCCCCGCGGCCAGCGCCTGGTCCGGCCGCACGCCGTCCGGCACCGGGGCCGTCAGAGCGGCCGGGAGCACGGCGTACTCGGCGTACGAGCCGAGCCCGCCGGTGACCCCCACGACCGTGCTCCCGAGCAGCTTCGCGTCCACCCCCTCGCCGACCTCGACCACCTCGCCGGCCGCCTCCGCGCCGATCACGGCGGGCAGCGGCAGCGGGAACGGCAGCGTCCCCGCCCGGATCTGCGTCTCGGCGTAGCTGACGCCGACGGCCTGGGTGCGGATGAGGACCTGGCCCTCGCCTGGGCCGGGGCGCGGCAGGTCCGTGACTTCGAGCCGTTCGGGGCCGCCCTTTTCCGACAGGACGATCGCGCGCATGCGTGCACTCCTTTAACTGAACCGATGGTCCAGTTAATATATGGACCACTGGTCAAGTTTGTCCATGGGAAAGAATGACCGGATGGAACGTCGAGAGCGGGCCGACGCCGCGCGCAACAGGCAGGCCATCCTGCGGGCGGCCGAGGAGCTGCTGCGGCGGCACCCGCCCGAGCAGGTCTCGGTCGAGCGGGTGGCGGTCGCCGCCGGCGTGGGCAAGGGGACGGTGTTCCACCGGTTCGGGAGCCGCACGGGGCTCATGCTGGAGCTGATGAGCGAGCGGGCGCGCGAGTTCGAGCAGGCGTTCACCGAGGGGCCGCCGCCGCTGGGGCCGGGGGCGGAGCCGGTCGAGCGGCTGGTCGCGTTCTTCGCGGACGTGGCCGTGCTGGCGGCGCGCAACGGGAACCTCGTCAGCGCCATCGAGCACGCCAGGGTCACCACGAAGGCCCACGGCGAGCAGCGCAGGGAGGAGAACCCGATCTACCGGTCCTGGCACCGGCACGTGTCCCGGCTGATCGCCGAAGGGCGGTCCGACGTGGACGCCGAGCAGATCGCCCACATGCTGCTCGGCACGCTGCACATGGAGCCGATCGCGAGCCAGCTGCGGGCCGGGCAGCACGAACGGCTCGCCGCCGGCTTCGCCGACCTGGTCAGAGGGCTGCTGCGTTAGAGGGGCAGGTGGGGGATCGCCGCGTGGAAGGCGGCGACGGCCGCCCTGATCGACGGGTGCTCGCCGTTCCCCTTCCTGAACGCCGCGAGCGTGCGGCGGCTCAGCGGCAGGCGGGTGAGCGTCACCCCGGCCGGCGGGTCGATCGCCGCCAGGTGCGGTACGAGCGCGACCCCCTGCCCGGCGGCGACGAAGGCGAGCACGGTGTCGAAGTCGTCGATGTGGTGCCGTACGAGCGGCTCGAACCCCGCCGCCTGGCACGCCCGGATCGCCATGGTGTGGCAGAGGGTGCCCGGCCTGTCGGTGATCCACGCGTCGGCGCGGGCGTCGGCCACGGAGGGCCGGTCGGTCAGGTACATGGGCTCGCTGTACAGCGGCTCCGTCTCGATGGACGCGTCCGTCACGGGCGGCACGAAGTCGTACTCGTGCACGAGCGCCACGTCCAGCTCGCCCGCCCGCAGCGCGGCCGAGACGTCGGCGGGGTCGATCTCGGAGACCATCGGCACCAGCCCGGGATGCGCCCCGGTCAGCTCGACGAGCGCCGGGGGCAGGAGCACGCGGGCCGCCGTCGGGAACGCGCCGATCCGTAGCGGCCCTGAAGGCCCGCCACGCGCGGCGGCGAGCGCCGCCGACGCGCGTTCGAGCTGCTCCAGCACGGCGTGAGCGTGCTCGACCAGCAGGTGCCCGGCGGGCGTCAGCGCCACCGTACGGCCGGTGCGCTCCAGCAGCGGCACGCCCGCCTCCCGCTCCAGCGCGCTGAGCTGCTGGGAGACGGCCGAAGGCGTGAACGTCACCGCCTCCGCGACCGCGGCGATGGTGCCGCGCCGGGCGAGTTCGCGGAGGAGGTGGAGCTTGCGCGGGTCGAGCATAAGCTGAGCTTAATCTCAAACGAAGAAATCCGCGCTGGACCTAACGGGTCCGGGCAGGACAGGCTCGAACCATGCTGAGAGGACTACACGTACCGCTGGTCACCCCGTTCACCTCGTCGGGAGAGGTGGCCGTGGACGCGATCGAGAAGCTCGCGTCGGACTACCTCGACCAGGGCGCCGCCGGGCTGGTCGCGCTGGGGACGACGGGCGAGGTGGCCGCGCTCGACCCCGGTGAGCGGGAGCTGGTGATCGAGGCGTGCGCGCGGGTGTGCGCGGAGCGGCAGGCGCTGCTGACGGTGGGGGTGACGGGGAACGACACGCGTTCGACGGCCCGGGCCCTGCAGGGCCTGCCCTCGGAGGTCGGAGCCGCGCTGGTGACGGTGCCGTACTTCCTGCGGCCGGGCGAGCGCGGGGTGATCGCGCACTTCGAGGCGCTGGCGGAGGCGACCCCGGTGCCGCTGGTGATCTACCACATCCCGTACCGGACGGGTCAGGCGGTCGGCGCCGCGACCTTCCGGCACCTGGGCGCGCACCCGATGATCGCGGGTATGAAGTACGCGGCGGGCGGGATCGACCAGGATGCGGTGGACCTGCTGGGGGATCTGCCCGAGGGGTTCGAGGTGGTGGGGGGCGACGACGCGTTCATCTCGCCGCTGCTCGCGCTGGGCGCCGTCGGCGGGATCCTCGCCTCGGCGCATCTGCAGACCCGCGGCTACGTCGAGCTGGTGGACGCCTGGAACGCGGGCGACGCTGCCAGGGCGAGGGCGCTCGGGCACCGGCTGGCCAGGCTCTCGGCCGCGCTCTTCGCCGAGCCGAACCCCACCGTGATCAAGGGAGTGCTGCACGCCCAGGGCCTGATCCCGACCCCGGACGTGCGGTTGCCGCTGGTCCCGGCCGGGGAGGCGGCGGTCTCACAGGCTCGCCTGGTAGCGGTACATCCAGGCGAGTGACTCCTGGCTCGCGCTCTTCTTCAGGAAGAACGGCAGCATCAGGTCGCGGAAGACCCGGGCGACCGGGCTCGCGGCCTTGCTGTTGCTGATCGTCCTCGAGTACGCCACCACCCGCTCCGCCCTGGGCCGCCGTTCGGCCTCGAAGCGCTCGAACGCCTTCGTGTGGCTCCCGCTGTCGCGCAGGCACCTGGCCAGCACGACCGCGTCCTCGATGGCCAGCGAGGCGCCCTGGCCGGAGCTGGGTGAGGTGGCGTGCGCGGCGTCCCCGATCAGCAGGACCCGGCCGCGGTGCCAGACGGGCACGGGTGGCAGGTCGTAGATCGGCGACCCCGGCTCGACGTCGCTGCGCCGGATGAGCTCGGCGGAGAAGTTCGCGTCGTCCTCGAACGCCCTGACCAGCACCGGCTTCCAGTCCTTCGGAACGTCGCCGAGCCGCCTGGGCAGGTTCGCGAACCACCAGGTCTCGCCCGACTCGGGCACCGCGCCTATGGTCGCGCTCGCACGGGGCTCCGCTGGTGACGCAAGCTGCCGCTCTCCGCCCCAGGCTCGCCGCTCCGTGTAGCCGAAGAACGCGCGCTTGCCGAAGACCATGTTGTAGACGCCCGGCTCGCCGGGGAAGCCGGCGTCCTTGACGATCCCGCCGAAGCTGTAGAGGCCGCTGTAGCGGGCGGTGGGAGCTTGCGGGTCGAGGATCGTGCGGGTTCTCGAGTGCACGCCGTCGCACGCGATCAGCAGGTCGCCCGTCGCCTCCGTGCCGTCCGCGAACCTGGCCGTCACCTGCCTTGCGCTTTCGTCGTACGAGACCAGGCGCTTGCCGTACGTGACCTCGATGCCGCGCCGGGCGGCCTCGTCACGCATGGTCCGGTAAAGGTCGGAGCGCAGGACGGTGTGGCTCACCGTGCCGTCGTCGAGCCGCAGCCCGTTGGCCACCTCGCCCAGCCGCTTGCCCGATCCGCTCCACATGACCATGCGTGGAGTGGGGATGGCCTGGGACAATACCTTGTGGTGCGCGCCGAGCACGCGGAGCGCGGCCAGGCCGTTTGAGGCGACGTTCAGGAACGAGCCCACGTCCTCCGCGCCCTGCCCGTACGCCTCGAAGATCTCGGCGTCCACACCCACTTCGCGCAGGGCCATCGCCGTGACGGGTCCGGCGATGCCGCAGCCTATGATCAGAGCCTTCATAGTGATAACCTTTCGTTCGGTCGAACGAAATATATGCGGAGGCTTTACCTGTGTCCAGAGATATTTCGGAGCGGCGAAAGAATTTGCTGGAGGCTCTCGGCATGGCGGGGCGGGACAACAGCAACGCCGCCGTGATGTACCACACCGCCATGGGCGAGCGGCTGGGGCTCGGCATGACCGAGGAGAAGACGCTCGACCTGCTGCAGCGCATGGGGCCGCTGACGGCGGGGGAGATCGGCCAGCACGCGGGGCTGGCGCCGGCCACCGTCAGCGGGCTGATCGACAGGCTGGAGTCGAAGTGGCTGGTGCGGCGGGTGCGCGACACGCGGGACCGGCGGCGGGTCATCGTGGAGATCAACTACGAGCGGCTGGCCGGGTTCAGCGAGCTGTTCGAGCCGTTCGTGGCGGCGTTGGGGGAGCTGTACGCGCGGTACACGGATGACGAGCTGGAGCTGATCCTCGACTACGTCACCCGCGCCACGGCCCTCCAACGCGCGGCCACCCGCGACCTGACGACATAGCCCCGCAGCCTCCAGCGCGGTGTGCGGCGGCCGGTGGGTGGGATCACGGGCCGCCGCACCAGGGCGAGCGAGCCGGGTTGGTGGCCTAGTGGTCGGCTTCGCGAACGGTCGTGTCCACCTCGCCCACGCGGTCGGCTTCGCGGATGGCGGTGCCGACCTCGCTCACGCGGTCGGCCAGCAGGCCGAGGGCGCCCACAGCCCGGGCCATCGGGTCGTCGTCGGCGCCGCCCAGGGCCTTGGCCTTGAGGTAGGCGGTCTTGATCTCCGCCCAGCGTCCGGCCTGAGCCGGGGTGAGGCGGCCGCGCAGTTCGGCCAGCTTGAGCAGGTTGGCCTCGGCGTCCGTGGTCAGGGTCTGGGCCTCTCCCAGGTAGTGGTCGTCGATCACCGCCTCCAGCTCGGCGTCGTTCATGGCGGGGACGATGCGCTCGGCCAGCTTGTTCATGTTGCGATACGAGCCCTGCAGCCGGTACGGGGGCTCGGTGCGGGCCGCGTCGGACTGGGCGGCCGAGGCGATGTAGGCCTGGTTGTTGGCCAGCACGACCTCCTGGACGCGTACGAGCTTGGCCAGCACGCTGAGGATCTGATCCAGCTCCGGCTTGCTGTACGGGTGACGGAGCTGGTCGGGCTGGACGGTCGTGTCGCCCCTGGCGAGCCGTACGAGGAGCTCGACGTCCGCGCGGTCGCGGCCGGAGAGCGACGCGAGCACCGGGTTGGAGGTCAGCGCGTTATCCACATAGCTCAGCGCGAACAGGTCGTCCTTGCCCGACAGGACGTCGCCCAGGTTCCAGACGTCGGCGCGGTTGGCCAGCATGTCGGGGATGCGGAAACGCTGCCCGGACTCGGTGTACGGGTTGCCCGCCATGCACACCGCGAACCGCTTGCCACGCAGGTCGTACGTGCGGGTGCGGCCGTTCCACACGCCCTCGATGCGCCGCTGGGCGTCACAGAGCGAGATGAACTTCTGCAGCAGCTCCGGCGAGGTGTGCTGGATGTCGTCGAGGTAGAGCAGCGTGTTGTTGCCCGTCTCCAGCGCGAACGAGATCTTCTCCACCTCCTGCCTGGCCGTCGCGTCGGGCGCGTCCGCCGCGTCCAGCGAGGTCACCTCGTGGCCCAGGGCAGGGCCGTTCACCTTGACGAACACCAGGCCCAGGCGGCTGGCCACGTACTCCATCAGGGTCGTCTTGCCGTAGCCGGGCGGTGAGATGAGCAGGAGGAGGCCCATCTGGTCGGTACGCTTGCCCGCGCCCGCCGCGCCGAGCTGCTTGGCCAGGTTGTCGCCGATCAGCGGCAGGTACACCTCGTCGAGCAGGCGGTTGCGCACGAAGGCGCTCATGACCTTGGGCTTGTACTCGTCCAGGCGCAGGCGGTGGCGCTCGGCCTCGACCAGCTCGCTCCTGCGCCGCTGGTAGGCCCGGTACGCCGGGACGCGCTCCTGGCGGAAGCGGCGTGTCCTGGTGAGGAGCTCGTCCAGCCGGATGTCGAGTTTGCGGTCCTTGATGCGGGGGTGGGCGCCCAAGAGGCCTTCCACGGTCTCGTGGACGGCGGCGCTGGAGTCGTGGCGGGGGACGTCGCACAGCTGCACCGCGATGGCCTCCGCCACCTCGGGGCCCTGGTGGTAGGCGGCCATCCAGGCGTGGGCCAGTTGCAGGCGCTCGGGGAGCGGGACGCTCTTGAGCTCGTCCTCGAACTCCCGGAGCTTGGCCGGGCCCAGGGTCTGGCGGAAGCCGTCGAGGAGGTCGCGCGCCGCCTTGCCGGTCACGAACCCGAACGGGCTGCTGCCCAGCTCCTCGACGAGATACTCCCCCGCAAGCCCGGCCCTCGTGACGGTAGGGTCGGGCACCGGCGGGCGGAGGCCGCCGACGAAGTCCGCGATCAACGTCTCCAGCTCGACCGCCAGCGAGTCCAGGGCAGGGGTGGGGCCGAAGACGGCGCGGGCGCGGACGAGCGACACGGCGCGCGTGGTGAATGTTTTACGTGAAACCTCGTCCAACCCGAAGGCCCAGAACAGCTGCGCCGCCGCCCGCACCTCGGCCGGATACCGCAGCAACCCCGCCCCCGACCGCAGCCGTACCAGCACGTCCAAGATGGCAGCGGCGTCGTGGTCGTGGACCCCGCGCTCGTACCCCTCGTCATAGCGCGACTCCACCGCCTGGCGGACCGCGTCCTCAAGAACGGCCCCGGGGGAGAGGGAGTCCAGGAGCGAGGCGGCCAGGTGCTCGCCCCGGTACACCTCAGGCGTCTCCGACACCAGCAGTTGGTCCCAGAAGGGCCGGGTGTCGGCGAAGGAGGCGGGCACGGGCGAGCGGTAGTCGGTCCCGGTGATCGCGAAGTGCATGGACACGCGCTCATGCTCACGGCCGCTTCCGGGCTCGTTTGACCCGCTCCCGTGCGGCACCAGCGTCAGGTCGATGGGCTGGGTGTTGACGGCGAAGCGGTGGCGGCCGAGCCGGAGCGTCTCCCCGCCGTCGGAGAAGAGGTCGAGGCGATCCCGGAGGGCCCGGCCCGCCTCCTGCTGGGCGGACTTGACGCGCCCGTCCAGCTCCTCGGCCCGTACTGCGTCCCCGAGCGAGCGCAGCTCGACGGCGGCCGAGCGGACCTTGGCCACCATCGGGTCGGTGGCGAAGTACGTGTTGACATCGTCCAGGGAGGCGAGCGCGCCGAGGCGGCGGGTGATGCTGCCCAGGATGCGTTCGGCGGAGGCGAAGACGCGGTCGGCGCGCCGGGCGAGGTCGTCGAGCTGGGTCTGCTTGCGGGCCGAGAACGCCTCGTAGACGTCCTCCCGCTTGGCCGACAGCTGCGCCGCGAAGTCGTCGAACTCGCCGAAGCGCGACTCCAGGGTCTCCAGCTGCAGCATCAGCCGCCCGAGCTGTTCGTCGCACTTGGCCGGGGTGTCCGCCATCGCCAGCGCGCCCGTGATGGCCTGGCCGAGCAGGGCGAACTCGGCAGCGAACGCGGCCCGCCCCTCCGTCCCGAGCAGCTCGCGCCGGCGCCCGTCCAGGATGGCGCGCGCCCGGTTCACCCCGCCGAGGACCTCGGCGATCCGGCCCAGGATGGAGGTGCGTACGGTCGCGTCGGCGATGTCCAGCGAGCCGACGACCTCCGTCACCACCTCCAGCCCCTCCGCCTGCGCGGCCAGCCGGTCCGCCACGGGGGCGGCCTCCGCGACCGTGCCGATCGCGGCCGCCCCGGCGGCGAGCTCCTCGACGGCCGCGTGGTAGGCGGTGAACGCGTCCGCACCCTGTAGGAACTCGACCGCCCGCCTGCCGACGGACGCCAGCTCCTCCGTCACGGAGGAGGACAGCGCGTCCAGGCCGGCCAGGTCGATGTAGCGGGTCTCGCGCAACGTCACCAGGCGACCCTGGGCCCGCCGCAGCGTGGCCAGCGTGTCGACCCAGGCGTCCGCGGTGACCGGACTGTCCGCCCGCGCCTCGCGTACCAGGTGGGTGGTTTCCTCGGAGGCGGCGGTGAGCGCCTCGGCGGCCTGGCGGGTGAGCTGCTCGACGTTCTCGTACTCGTCCAGCACCTGCTCGGCCGTGGCCCGCACGTCGGCGAGCGGCCCGCTCAGGCCGTGCTCCTCGAGCCAGTGATAGGAGTCGAACGTCCGCGTGCAGGCCGCGATCAGCCCTTCGAACGTCCCCGCGGACGCCGCCATCTCCTCGACCATCCGCGACACGGACAGGCAGTCGGAGATTCCGCGCACCAGCTCCGCGTTGCCGATGCGCTCCAGGGGCCCCGTCCCGGCTGGCTGGGCGGCGGCGTACGTGTCGGAGACGTACGGCGTCTGCCAGACCTGCATCGGGTGCACCCGGGTGGGCTCGTCGGAGATCGCGCGGAAGACCACCATCGTGCCGTCGTCGAACAGCGAGTAGCCGTGACAGACGATGGGGTTGGCGACCTCCTTCCTGATCACGTTGTACGGCAGCAGCAGCGAGCGCCCGTCACCCCTGGCGTGGAAGACGTACAGGACGTCCTCGCCGTTGGGCGAGCGGACCACCCGCTCGAACTCCAGGTCCGTCACGTCCGTGTCGAACGTCTTGCTGGCCCCGGTCGCCAGGTAGTAGCCGCCGGGGAAGATCAGCCCCTGGTCCTCGGGCAGGCGCTGGCACGCCTGGCCGAGGCCGTCGAGCCTGATGACCGCCTTGGTGCGGGTGTTGAAGACCAGGTGGCGCCACTCGGTCTCCTTGTACGGCCTGATCCGCATGAGGACGAGCGGCCCGACCCTGGCGTACTCGACGTCGGCGTCCGCCAGGCTCTGCAGCGGTTCGGCGACCGGCTCGGCGTAGATGCCGGCGCCGGTCTCCGTGTTGTTCTCGATCTTGATGGTCAGGTCGCCGCCGACCGTCTCGACGAACACCTCTCCCTCGATCGAGATGTGCGGGTGCCGTCCGAGCACGTGGTCGTCGCGCGTGGTCGGCGTCCACTCGAAGTCGTGGGACGGGGGGAAGGTGTGATCCCGCTCCCCCCGGTTGTCCACATATTTCGGGACTCCGCCGTTGTCGACCGTCCACCGCAGCACCCGCAGGTCCGCCGGCCCCGTCTGGAACACCGCCAGCAGCTTGCCCTCGACCCGCCGCAGCTGCTGCAGCCTGGTCTCCTTGTAGTACCGGTACAGCTCGGCGAAGTCCTTCTTGAACGCCGGATCGTCCAGCGTCTCCAGCTTGTCGGCGTCGAACCTGAACGCGTCACCGTCCCTGGAGAACCGGTGCACCGCGAACACGTCCGCCACCGCCGTCTCCGGCTTGAGCCCGATGAAGACGTTGTAGCCGAAGAGCATCACGTCGCCCAGGGAGACGATGTCCCTGGGGACGCAGTTGTTCTCCGTGCGGATCCGCTCGGTGCCCAGCAGGCGCAGCTCCGCGCCGCCGAACACCTTCAGCCGCGCCCCGTTGAGCGCCTCGGCCGCCGCCGTCAGGGTCTTGGCCTGGGCCTGGAGCCTGTTCCTGAGGACCTCGTAAGTCCCCGCCTCCAGCTCGGTCACCGAGCGGCCCCGGCGAGCGCCGCCACGGGGGAGTCGGCCACGCCGAGCCTGCGGGCCGTCTCCAGCAGCTCGCCGAGCGCCGTCGCCTGCGGGCCACCGTCCTGGATGAGCCGCAGGAGGAGGGCGGAGACGGTCAGGTTCTTGATGTCCTCGGTACGCACGCCGCCGATCACGTTCGCCAGGTCGGTCGCCAGGCTGGCCGAGCCGTTCACGTACGGCGAGACCAGCGCGCCCGCGACCTCCGAGTGGTCCACGAACCCGTCGACCACCTTGCCCGCGGTGATGGAGCCGACCACCTTGTCGAAGAACATCGTGTCGCCGCCGACGATGTCGATGTTCGCCTTGGCGAGACCGGCGGCCAGCACGCTGGCCTGCGACTCCGCCACCTGCCGCGACACGTCGATGTGCTTGAGCCTGATCTCCTTGTCGGCCTCCAGGCGCAGGCGGTACTCCTCGTGCGCCCTGCTGGCCTCGTCCAGCGCCGCCATCGCGGCCGCCTTCTGCGTGAGACCCTCGGCCTCGGCCTTGAGCTTCTCGCCCACCGCGGCCGCCCCGGCCAGCGCCATCGCCTGCTCACCCTCGGCCTGCGCCTTGAGCCGGTCGCCCTCGACCAGCGCCATGGACTTGGCGCCCTCGGCCTCGGCGGCCAGCCGCTCCTTCAGCACCAGCGCCTCCGCGCGGCCGACCTTCTCGATGGCCTCGGCGTCGCGCTCCTTGACCTGCACCTCCGCCAGCCCGGCCGCGGCCGACTCGGCCTGGATGCCCTCGGCCAGCCGGATCTTGGCCCTGGTCTCCAGCTCGGCCGCCTGCTGCCTGGCCTCGGCGAGCACCAGCTCCTCGCGCGCCTTGAACTTGGACGCGGCCTCCGCGGCCTCGGCCGCCTTGATGTCCTTGACCAGGTTCTCCTGGGCCTCGGCCTCGGCGGCGATGATCACGGTCTGGCGGGTGCGCTCGGCCTCCTCGACCACGCGCAGCCGCTTGATGCTCTCCTCCTGCTCGGCCACGGTCTTGTCGACCGCGATGCGCTCGCGGATGACCTCGGCGATGGTCCGCTTCTCGGTCTCGACCTCTTTGTCCTTGGCGATGCGCGACAGCTCGGTCTCGCGCTCGCGGGCGATGACCTCCAGCACGCGGTCCTTCTCGATCCGCTCGGACTCGATCGCGATCACGCGCTCGCGGTTCTTCTCGGCGACCGCGATCTCACGCGCGCGGTTCTCGTTCTGCACGCCGAGCTGCTCGTCGGCCTTGATGTTCGCGCTCTGGGCGCGCAGCCGCTCCTCGGCCTGCACGCGGGCGATCTCCGCCTCCTCGCGGGCCTTGACGGTCTCGATCTCCCGCCGCTGCTTGAGCTCGGCGTCGGCCTGGCGGCGCTGCAGCTCCAGGATGGCCTCGCGGGCGTCGACGTTCTGGCGGGTGATCTCCTTCTCCTCGTTGCGCTGGAACTCGTTCGTGCGCACGTGTTCGATCGCCGTCAGCTCGGTGATCTTGCGGATGCCCTGCGCGTCGAGGATGTTGCTCTTGTCGAGCTGCATGAGCGAGGTCTGCTCGAGGTAGTCGATGGCGGCGTCCTCGAGGCTGTAGCCGTTCAGGTCCGTGCCGATGAGCCGGACGATCTGGTCCCTGAACTCGTCGCGCTTGGTGTAGAGGTCCACGAAGTCGAGCTGCTTGCCGGCCGTCTTGAGCGCCTCGGAGAACTTCGCGCTGAACAGCTCCTGCAGCGTCGACTCGTCACTGGCGCGCACGGTGCCGATGGCCTGGGCGACCTTGATGACGTCCTCGGCGGTCTTGTTCACGCGGACGAAGAACGTGATCTTGATGTCGGCCCTGATGTTGTCCTGGCAGATGAGCCCTTCGCGGCCGGTCCGCTCGATCTCGATGGTCTTGACCGAGATGTCCATGGTCTCGGCCTTGTGGACGACCGGTAAGACGACGGCGCCGGTGAACGTCACGTCCACTTTGTTGACCTTGGAGATGATCAGTGCCTTGCCCTGATCCACCTTGCGGAAAAGGCGGCCGATGACGACGAGCAGGCCAATCACGATGACCAGGATGACGGCGAGAAATACGCCGAAGCCGGTGGAGATGACGTCCATCAGTGCTCACTTTCGTAGGGCATGACCCAGAAGAATTCGCCGTCTTTGTCGTATTCGAAGATGAGTGCGTCGTCGCCGCGGGCGAGGCGGTCCTCGCCGGTCGTGCGTACCTGCACGATCGCGGACGAGCCGTCGGCGGCCGTGACCTCGGCCTGGCCGAAGTCAGGGGTGGCCGCGCCGGTGCGGATCACGCACATCTGGCCGACGAAATCACCACGCGAATGCCGGTCCCCGGCAGGGAACAGCCTGCGTAGCGGACCCAGCAGGCCACGGATGGCCAGCCAGGCCCCGACCGGTGCGGCGAAGGGGACGGCGATCAGCAGGCCGCCACTCGCCACCACGCTGCCTATCAGGCAGAGCAACCAGGCCAGGGCAATCAACAGCGAAAGCACGATCCCGGCCGGGACTCCCCCGAGGCCCAGCCAGGTGGCGTCATCTTCCAGTTCGAACAGCCCGGTGATCACGGTCAGCCAATAGCCGATGACCACCACGAGAAGGAAAGTGAAAATGACAGTCGGAAAGCTCAGTACGGTGTCTAAGAACTCGATCATCCCGCCCCGTGTGCCCATCCCCCGTTGATGTCCTGACGGACTATATACAGATAAAGCACGACTAAAGCGGAAAGTTCCCGAAAGTCTGGTGACTTTTCCCGGCTTGACCTCCACTTAGGTTGAGGTTGCAGGGTTGGGCTCATGACTGACGTGATGAGAGCCGCGGCCTTCGCCGAACCCGGCGGCCCGGAGGTCCTGAAGGTGATGGAGCTGCCCGTGCCGCAGGCGGGTCCCGGCCAGGTCAGGGTGCGGGTGCGCGCGGCCGGCGTGCAGCCGTTCGACACGGCCGTACGGGCGGGGTGGTTGCCGCCGTACATGGGACCCACGCCCTTCCCGCGCATTCCGGGCAACGAGTTCGCGGGAGTGGTGGACCAGGTGGGCGACGGGGTGACCGGGGTGTCCGCGGGGGACGAGGTGCTCGGGTTCTCGGCGCTGTACGCCTATGCCGAGTACATCGTGGTGCCGGGGACGGACGTGGCGCCCAAGCCGGCGGGGGTGCCGTGGGAGGTGGCCGGCGGGCTGACCTCGGGTGTGCAGACCGCCGAGCTGGCGATCGACGGGCTCGGCCTCGCGGAGGGCGAGACGCTGCTCGTACACGGCGCGGCCGGGTCCGTGGGCACGGCCGCCGTGCAGATCGCCCGGCGGCGCGGGGCCACGGTGATCGGCACGGCCCGCGAGGCCAACCACGACTACCTGCGCGATCTCGGCGCCATCCCGGTGGTCTACGGCGAAGGGCTCGCCGACCGGGTACGCGCGCTCGCCCCGGACGGTGTGGACGCCGCGCTCGACGGGGCCGGAGGTCACGCGCTGGAGGTCTCGATCGAGCTGGTCAAGGACCGCGCCCGGATCGTCACGCTGGTCGAGCACGGCAAGGCGGCCGAGCTGGGCGTCCGGGTGGTGCAGGGGCAGCGCTCCGCCGAGCGGCTCGGGCGCTACGCCCGCCTGTACGCCGAGGGCGCCTTCACGTTCCCGGTACGCAGGACGTACCCGCTGGAGGACGCGGCGGAGGCGCACCGGGAGATCGAGACCGGCCACGGCCAGGGCAAGATCGTCCTTCAGATCCGCTGACGTACGGCCTCGGCGACGGCGAGGCCGATCTCGTTGAGCTCGGTCTCCCCGTCCTTGACGTCCCACAGCGCGTTCTGCAGCACCCGGCCGAGCGTCCACCCGGCCGCCCGCCGGGGGTCGAGGCCGAGCCGGTCCACCATGAGGTCGAAGCGGCGCAGCACGGCCCGCCGCACGTCGCCGGTCGCGACCACGTCGTCCCAGCGGTTGTGCAGGGCGGGCAGCAGGTCGAACCCCGGGTCGCCCGCCAGCGGCTTGGGGTCGATGCTCAGCCACGGCTCCCGGTCGGCGGCCAGCACGTTGTCGTAGTGCAGGTCCCAGTGCAGCAGCCGGTCGCCCGGCTCGGGGACGAGCTCGCCGACGGCGCCCGCGCAGTAGCGGATCCAGTGGCGGTCGCTCTCGCGCGGCAGCTTCGCCACGGCCCTGTCCACGTCGTCCAGCATGGCTCGCGCGATGTCGCCCAACCGGCGCATCCCCTCGGGCGCCCGGTAGGACACCAGGCGGGCCAGGAGGTCCGCGAGGATGCCCAGGGCCTTCATGTCGTCCGGCATGCCGGACAGGGAGCGGTCGGCCTCCAGCCGTTCGAGCAGCAGGGTGCCGGTCCCGGGGTCGGAGTCGAGCAGCAGCACCGACGCGTCACCGGCCCAGGTGCGCAGACCGGGGGCCTCGGTGGCGTTCTCGTCGTTGACGGGCTGGAGCTTGAGCGCCGCCTTCGTGCCGTCCTCGCGTACGACGGGCAGCACGAGGGACACCACCCCGTGCCTGGACTCCCCGTCCAGCCGCAGCGCCCACTCCTCCAGGTAACGCTCGGCCAGCGCGGGCAGCCCCGCGGACCAGGCGCGACCGGCCTCCCCGTCCCATTTCACGTGAGATTCGGTCAATGCCGCCGGCACCTTGATCCTCATGCCCCCCAGTCTGCCCGGGGACGGCGGTTCAGAAGTGCCAGGGGTACGGCGACCAGTCGGGCTCGCGCTTCTGCAGGAAGGAGTCGCGCCCCTCGGCGGCCTCCTCCGTCATGTACGCCAGCCGCGTCGCCTCACCGGCGAACACCTGCTGCCCGACGAGCCCGTCGTCGATCGCGTTGAAGGCGAACTTGAGCATGCGCTGCGCCGTCGGCGACTTGCCGTTGATCTTGCGGCCCCACTCCAGGGCGGTGCGCTCCAGCTCCTCGTGCGGGACGACGGCGTTGACCATGCCCATGCGGTGCGCGTCGGCCGCCGTGTAGGTGTCGCCGAGGAAGAAGATCTCGCGGGCGAACTTCTGCCCGACCTGTCGCGCGAGGTAGGCCGAGCCGAAGCCGCCGTCGAAGCTGGCCACGTCGGCGTCGGTCTGCTTGAAGCGGGCGTGCTCGGCGCTGGCCAGGGTGAGATCCGCCACGACGTGCAGGCTGTGGCCGCCGCCCGCGGCCCAGCCGGGCACCACGCAGATCACGATCTTGGGCATGAACCGGATGAGCCGCTGCACCTCCAGGATGTGCAGCCGCCCGGTGGCCGCCGAGCCGTCGGCGTACTGGTAGCCGTCCTTGCCCCTGATGCGCTGGTCGCCGCCGGAGCAGAAGGCCCACCCGCCGTCCTTGGGCGAAGGGCCGTTGCCGGTGAGCAGCACGCAGCCGACGTCGGTGGTCTGCCTGGCGTGGTCGAGCGCGCGGTAGAGCTCGTCCACGGTCTGGGGGCGGAACGCGTTGCGCACCTCGGGGCGGTTGAACGCGATCCGCACCGTGCCCTGGTCGACTGCCCGGTGGTAGGTGATGTCGGTGAAGTCGAATCCCTCGACCGCCTGCCACGCCTTGGGATCGAACAGCTCGGAGACCATGCGCCAGAGCCTAACGGATCTGACCTTCGGCCCATTCGGCCCACTCCTGCTGGGCCTTGCCCAGCCGCAGGCCGTATTCGAGGCTGATCCGGCCGTACGCCGAGAGGTTGTCCTCGCGGTTCTCGAGGAACTCGCGCAGGCCCTCCAGGTGCTCCACGTGCTTGCGGACGTGTTCGGCCTGGTGGCGGAGGTATCCGCGGGCCTGCTCGGGCGCGACCTGGGCCAGGAAGAACACGCGGAGCAGCATGTCGCTGCGCAGGACCCGGGTCGGCTCGACCTCGGTGATCCAGTGGCGCAGCTCGGCCAGGCCCGCCTCGGTGACCGCGTACTCCTTGCGGCCGCGCGGGCCCTCGGCCGACACGTCCACGAGACCCGCGTCGGCCAGTTTGCCCAGCTCCGCGTAGAGCTGGCTCTGTGTGGCGGGCCACACGTTCGACAACGAGATGTCGAACATCTTCATCAGGTCGTATCCGCTCGCGGGCCCCTCGGAGAGCAGTCCCAGCACGGCGTGTCGAAGGCTCATATTCCTATATTGACATATCAGCACAGGAGGTTCTAGCTTCGACATGTCACTTTAGGAATATGGAAGGACACCCCACCATGCGCGGCCTGCTCGGTTTCCTGCCCTGGATCGTCTACGCGGTCATCGCGACCAGCGACGAGTGGCGCTGGGGCGCCATCACCGGGCTCGTCATCGCCCTCGGCCTCGTCGTCATCGACCGCAGGGCGGGCAAGGCCTGGGACGAGATGGTGATCGAGAGCAGCGCGGCGGTGTTCTTCGCCTGCCTCACGGCGCTGTCGCTGGTGGCCCCGCACTCGCCGCTCACTCCGTACGGCCCCGCGCTGGTCAACGTCTGGCTGGCGGGCACCGCCTGGGGCTCGCTGGCGATCCGCAGGCCCTTCACGCTCGGCATCGCGCGCACGATGGCGCCGAAGGAGGTCTGGGAGACCCCACGGTTCTACCGCGTCAACGCGTTGATCACCACGGTCTGGGCGGCGGCCTTCACCGTCGCCGCGGCCTCCCTGACGCTCGTGCTTTCCGTCTCACCTCACGCGACGACGCTCGTCATCGCCATCAAGGTGCTCACATTCGTTCTGCCCGCCGTCTTCACGGCCTGGTACCCCAAGCGCGTGCGGCAGGCGCCGGCTAAGTGACCTCCGCTCGCAGCTCCGCGAGCAGCTCGCCCTGGTCGGCGAGCATGTCGGTGAGAATCCTGCGGGCAGCCCCGAGCAGGTCGGCCAGCTCGGGTGTGGCCAGCGTGTAGACGACGGTGCTGCCCTCGCGAATCGCGCTCACGATCCCCGCTCTGCGCAGGACGGCGAGCTGCTGGGAGAGGCTCGAGGCCTCGATGTCGATCTGGGCCAGCAGATCCCGGACGGGAAGCGGCCCTTCCTGGAGTAGCTCCAACACTCGGATGCGAGCGGGGTGGCCGAGCGTTCTGAAGAAGTCGGCCTTGGCCTGGTGGACCTCCACGTGCATATAGCCCAGACTAATCCAGCGCAGTTGCATAATTCTTCAAGTCGTAACGTTGTTGGATAGCATGACAGCGGGGACTAGGGAGTAGCCATGGGCCGAGGAAGAGCCAAGGCGAAGCAGACGAAGGTCGCTCGCCAGCTGAAGTACACCAACCACAGCATCGACTATGACCGGCTTCGCGAGGAGTTGGGAGCCGATGCGCGTAGCGAGGAGATCTATCCGCCTACGGCGTCCGAGCAGGAGTCCGAGCGCGCGCAGTGACGCGGGTCAGGTTCGCGGGTGCGAGCGTGACGTTCTTCAGCCGCCTGGCCTCCGGTGCCTGATCGGGCGCCGTGAGCTCCAGGCGGTGCAGTACCTCGCGGATGATGACGCGCATCTCCAGCAGCGCCAGCTGCGCGCCGACGCAGAAGCGCCGCCCGCCGCCGAACGGCATCCAGGCCCTGCTCTGGGGTCCGTCGAGGAAGCGCTCCGGGCGGAACTCGTCGGGTTCGGGGAAGGCGGCGGGGTCGTGGTGCACGAGCGGGATGAACGGTCCGGCGTACCATCCGGCGGGGATCTCGTACTCGCCGAGCCGTAGCGGGGCGTCGAGCATTCTCGGCGCCTCGTAGACGACCGGCCTGACCCGCAGCACCTCCTTGACCACCGCGTCGAGGTAGGTCTCGTCGTCGGGGAGCCGGTCGAGGATCTCGGGCATGCGCAGGAGCCGTTCGAAGGCCCAGGCGAGGCCGGTGGCGGTGGTCTCGTGCCCGGCGAGGAGCATGGTGATCAGTTCGTCGCGGATCTCATGGTCGCCCAGCTCGGTGTCCAGCAGGCGGCCGAGCACGTCGGTGCCTCCTGGCGCGGCCCGGCGGCGGCGGATCTCGTCGAACAGGATCGCGTCCACCTCGGCGCTCACCCGTACGAACCGGGGGTAGGGCCCGAACGGGATCCTGCGGAACCTCTCCGGGAGCATGGGGATCAGCGGGGACCCGCCGGTCTCGATCAGGTGGGGCAGCAGCGCGCGGAGCCGGCTGACGCGCCCGGAGTCCCGGATGCCGAAGATCAACCGGATGATGATCTCCAGCGTGATGTCCTGCATGCGGTCGCGCAGCGCGAACGGCCTGCCCAGCGGCCAGGTCGCGATCCGCTCCGCCGCTATGGCCGCGATGTCGTCGCGGTAGCCGGCGACCTGCTTGGCGCGCAGCGGCGGGTTGAGCAGCTTGCGGTGGCGCCACCACGGGTCGCCGTCGAGCGTGAGGACGGAGTGCTCGCCCACCATGTGCGCGAGGAACTCGCGCCTCGCCTCGCCCGCGCGCCCGCCGCCGTGGTCGGTCCGGAAGACCTGCTCGGCCAGCTCCCCGGTGGTCACGTAGACCTCCGGCGGGAGGCCGGTGAAGCGGACCGTGAAGATCGGCCCGTACTTGCGCCGGAGCCTGGTGAGCATGCCGGGCGCGTCCCGGATGAACCATGCCGTCTGCACCGCCGAGGGAAGTCTCGGCCCTGGAGGAATCATTTCCGACCTTTCCTTGTATACGTACGTCCGTCATAGACGCTTGTATATATCTGTAGCATGGATCACGTGGCACGAACAGAGGCCGGTGGATACCGGGAGAGACTGCTGGCGGGAGCGGTGAGCTGCCTGCAGGAGAAGGGCTATGCCCGTACGACGGCCCGGGACCTGGTAGCCGCCTCAGGCACCAACCTGGCCTCCATCGGCTACCACTTCGGCGGCAAGGACGCGCTGCTGAACGAGGCCCTCGCCGAGTTCTTCGACCAGTGGATCGCCCAGGTCGAGCGGGCGATGTTCAGCTCGGAGCCGGGCAGCGCGCGGGAGATGCTGGAGCGCGCCATGACGGAGCTGGTCGACAGGTTCGAGGAGCTGCGGCCGCAGCTCGTGGTCTTCGTCGAGGGCTACCCGGCGGCGCTGCGCGAGAGCGTGCTGCGGGAACGGCTGGCCGAGTCGTACGCCCGCTGCCGCCGTGCGGGCGCCGACATGGTGCGCCGGGCCGTCGCCCAGTTCGACATCGAGCTGCCGGTGGCGCCCGAGGTGCTCGTGTCGGTGCTGGTGGCCATCACCGACGGGCTGCTGCTGCAGTGGCTGCTCGACCCGGCCGCCACGCCCGATGCCCGGCAGGTCGTCGATTCCCTCGCCGCTCTCTCGTCGCTCATCGCGTAGCAAGCCTCTGACCTGGGGAGGAATGTCACCGGCGGGGTCTGGTGGGTTCCTTTCGGTGACGAGGTGATCAAGACATGCGTGTGTCAATCGTGGGTTCTGGAAGACTCGGCGTGCCTCTTGGCCGCCTGCTGTCGACGGGCGGACACGAGGTGTTCTTCAGCGACGCCGATCCAGGCCGCGTGGAGGCGGCCACGGCGGCGACCGGCGGGCAGGCCCAAGGCGGCACGCCGAGCGAGGCCGCGCGGTTCGGCGAGGTCGTCGTGCTGGCGGTGGGGTGGGAGGCGTTCCGCGCCGTGTCGGCGGAGCTCGACGGCGCGCTCTCCGGCAAGATCGTCGTCGACCCCAGCAACCCGATCGCCGAACGGGACGGCCTGTCCGTGGTGGTCGCCGTCCCCGGCGGGCTCACCAGCCCGCAGTACCAGCAGCACGTGCTCGGGGCGGAGGTGCGGCTGGTGCGGACGTTCAACACGAAGTACTCGAAGGAACTGCTGACGCTGGGGACGGTGGGGCAACGGGGCGGGTCGCGGGCCGACATGCCTTACTGGGGGGACGACGAGGCGGCCAAGAAGGCGGTGGTGCCGCTGATCGAGGACGCCGGCTTCACCGCCATCGACGGCGGCGGCCTCTCCGACGCCCTCTGACCCCCACCACACACCCGGCCACCCGCGAACCGCCCCCGCTCCCGGCCCCGCCACACGCCCCACCCGCAGCGCTGATCGCCGCCCGGGTGCCGTCGTGCGCATTGCGCCGCCGCCCACCGTCCCGCCGACCCGGCGCCGGAGGGTGTCGGCCGAGGTCGGCGAATGCGCGCTTGCCGACGGCGGTTCGGCGGCCCTGGTCTCTCCGCGCGCCGCGTCGGCGGGACGTGGTGCGGTGGGGCTCGGCGCTCTCGTGCGGCGGTGTGCCGGGCGTCAGGTGGCGCAGGTGTCGTGGGTGGCGTCGAAGCCCTTGATCGACTCCGTGTCGTCCGCGCGCAACGGCTTCAGCCCCGTCCAGTCCGAGCCGATCACCAGCACCAGCCGGTTCGTCTGCGCCCCCGCCACCTTCCGCAGCGTGGAGTTCTGGAGG
Organism: Nonomuraea sp. NPDC051941; assembly: GCF_044593615.1. Classification (NCBI taxonomy): domain Bacteria; kingdom Bacillati; phylum Actinomycetota; class Actinomycetes; order Streptosporangiales; family Streptosporangiaceae; genus Nonomuraea; species Nonomuraea sp. NPDC051941. The sequence continues at coordinate 31,440 of NZ_JBIUCF010000037.1, read as the reverse complement.
TCGTTGGTGAGGGTGGGGACGCGGGTCTCGCCGTTGGGCCCGTACAGGAGGGTGGTCTTGGCCTGCGGCTTGCGGGCCGAGTCGCCGATCTTGGTGATGTGGTAGCCGCGCTGTTCCAGGGCGGCGGCCACCTGGGTGCCGAGGCCGCTGCGCCAGGTGCCGTTGCGGAGCTCGATCTGGATCTTGGTACGGCCCACCTTGGCCTGGCCGCCCTTGACGCCCTGGACGCTCTGGTCCTTGGCCACGATCTGGAACAGGTGGCCGGCCTGTGGCTGCACCCACTCGACCCGGCCGGGCTGGGTGAGCGAGTAGTGCCAGGGGGTGGTGATGAAGCGGATCTGGCCGGCGTTCAGGCCCTGGAGGCTGGTCGCGAGGTCCTTCATGACGCCGAAGTTCAGGCCGCGGTCGGTGGTCACCGCCTTGGTGCCGGCGTCGAGGATGCCCAGCAGCTTGGCGGGGTCGGTGAGCGTCTCGCCGCTCATGACCTTCTTGACCATCGACGCGATGAACATCTGCTGCCGCTGGATGCGCCCGATGTCCGAGCCGTCGCCCATGCTGTAGCGGGCGCGTACGTAGCCGAGCGCCTGCTCGCCGGTGAGCGTCTGCCGCCCGGCGGGCAGGTGGAGCAGGGCCTTCTTGTCGTTCACCGGCTCGGGCAGGCAGATCTCGACGCCGCCGATGGCGTTGACCATGCTCTTGAAGCCGGTGAAGTCGACCTTCACGAAGTGGTCGATGCGGATGTGGGTGAGCGTCTCGATCGTCTTCCAGGTGCAGGCGATGCCGCCGGAGTTGAACGACTCGTTGATCATGCCCAGGTGCGGCCGCTGGCCGGGCAGGCCGCCGGTGGCGCGGCAGGCGGGGAGCTGGACGAGCGAGTCGCGCGGGAAGCTGACGACCATCGCGTTGTCGCGCTTGGACGACACGTGCACGAGCATGATCGTGTCGGTGCGCTCACCCGCGATGTGGTGACCGTACTTGGCGTTCTTGCCGTCGCGCTGGTCCGATCCGACGACCAGGACGTTCATGGCGGTGCCCGCGACCTTGGGCGGCCGGGTGGCGCCGAGGTCGTCGGCGGTGACGTCGATGTGCTTGACGTTGCCGGTCAGCTTCGCGTAGACGCCGACGGCCACGCCCGCGACCAGGAGGACCACGGTCACGGTGACCGCGATCGTCCAGCGCAGCCAGCGGCGGCGCCGCCGGGGTGGCGCGCTCGGTTCGGACGGGGGCGCGTCGACTAGCCCGCTGCTCACGTGACTCCAGAGGGACGGGGCCGCGGGTCGCCGCCCATGGCCAAGAGCCTCGCCGTACAGATCTCGGCCGGTTGAACCTGCCCGAGTGTACTCAGTCGGGCACCTTCATGAGGAACGATCTGTCCCCAACGTCGTCAGTCGGGCAGGTTAACGCGCAGTGAAACCGTGCCGCGCAGGTCGAGCCAGGCCGTGCCCGGGCCGCGTACCAGCCGGAGGATCACCTCCTCGCAGCCGGGACACCGGGCCACCAGCCCGGGGTCGGGGCCGTACACGCGGAGCGAGGCGACCGGGCCCGCGAGGCCGCAGCTCGCGCAGCGGCCGGTGGCGGCGGTGACGTCCACGGCGAAGATCTCTCCGAGCGGGCCCGCCAGCGCGTTGCCGTCGAGGTGTTCTGCGGTCATGTGAGCTCCCCCTATCCGAAGCGTTCGGTACGGATGCGCTCGGGCGCGTGCCCCAGCGCGAGCAGCAGGTCGGCCGCCGCCTCCACGAACCCCGTCGGCCCGCACACGTAGCAGTCGGGCTCGAAGGTCGCGGGCCAGCCGCCCTCGGCCAGGTCGTCCAGCATGATCCGCCCCGCCGGGCGGGACACGCCGGACGGCGCGGACCTGGTGTAGAGGTAGGAGATGTCGAGCCCCGGGTCGGAGCGGCGCAGCTCCTCGGCGTAGTAGCGGCGGTCCGGGTCGCGCAGCGAGTAGAGCAGGCGGAACGGCACCCGGCTGCCCGCCTGCCTGCGCGCCCTGATCATCGCCATCAGCGGCACGATCCCCGACCCGCCGGCCACCAGCACGACCGGCGCCTTGCTCTCCGGCCGCCAGACGAACCAGCCGCCCACCGGGCCGCGCAGCTCGACCTGGTCGCCGACCTCGATGACCTCGGTCAGGTACGGCGACACCTCGCCGTCCGGCGCGGTCTCCACGGTCAGATCGACGAGGTCGCCGTCGGCGGGGCCGGCCAGCGAGTAGCTGCGCTGCGCGGTGTAGCCGTCCTCGGCCGTCAGCCGCACGTCCACGTGCTGCCCCGCCAGGTGCCCCGGCCATTCGGGCACCCGGAACCGCAGCGTGCGCGCGGTCGCGGTCTCGGTGACGATCTCGGCGAGCTCGGCCGCCCGCCAGGCCAGGCGGCGCACCTCAGTCGCCCTCGTAGCGCTGCTCGCGCCACGGGTCGCCGTAGTTGTGGTAGCCGGCGGTCTCCCAGAAGCCGGGCCAGTCCTCGTTCAGCAGCCGGATGCCGCGTACCCACTTGGCCGACTTCCAGAAGTACAGGTGCGGCACGATCAGCCGGGCCGGGCCGCCGTGCCGCGGCTCCAGCTCCTCGCCGTCGAAGCGGTGCACGATCCACGCCTTGCCGTCGAGGAGGTCCTCGAGCGGGAGGTTCGTGGTGTAGCCGCCGTACGAGTAGATGAGCGCGTATTCGGCGGCGGTCTCGACGTCCTCGAAGAGCACGTCGAGCGAGACGCCCTCCCAGGTGGTGTCCAGCTTGGTCCACTTGGTCACGCAGTGGATGTCGACCGTGGGAGTCTCACTGGGCAGCGCCATGAACTCCTGCCACGACCAGCGGTGGGTCTGCTCCGCCTCGGTGTCGATGGCGAACTCCCACCGGTCCAGCGGCACCCGCGGCGTCGGCCCGGCCGACAGCACGGGGAAGTCGTCGACGAGGTACTGCCCCGGCGGCACCCGGTCGCCGTCCGGCCGGTGCCGTCCGCGGAAACCGCGCGAAATGATGTTCACGCCTCATTTCATCACGCCATCAGCTCTGACGCGGTGTCACCAGGCCCGACTCGTACGCGAAGACCACGAGCTGTGCCCGATCGCGTGCCCGCAGCTTGGTCATGGCCCTGCTGACGTGCGTCTTCGCGGTGGTCGGGCTGATCACCATGTGCGCGGCGATCTCGTCGTTGGACATGCCGCGGGCGACCAGCGCGGTCACCTCGCGCTCGCGGTTGGTGAGCACCTCCAGGCCCTGCGGGTCCGGCTCGGGGCGGCGGGCCACGTACTCGCCGATGAGGCGGCGGGTGATGGCGGGGGACAGCAGCGCGTCGCCGCGGGCCGCGACCCTGACGCCCTGCAGCAGGTCGGCGGGCTCGGTGTCCTTGACCAGGAACCCGCTCGCGCCCGCCCTAAGCGCGTTGAAGACGTACTCGTCGAGGCCGTAGTTGGTGAGGATCACGACGTGGACCTCGCTCAGCCGCTCGTCGGCCGCGATGTGCCGGGTCGCCTCGATGCCGTCCATCACCGGCATCTGGACGTCGACGAGCGCCACGTCGGGCAGGTGTTCGAGGGCGAGGGCGAGGGCCTGCTCGCCGTTGGCGGCCTCGGCCACGACCTCGATGTCGTCCTCGGCCTCCAGCAGGGCGCGGAAGCCGCCGCGGATGAGTGCCTGGTCGTCCACGAGCAGCACGCGGATCACGTCGGTTCCCCCAGTGGAAGCTCTGCGCGTACGGTGAAGCCGCCCTCCGGGCGGGGCTCGGCCCGCAGCCGGCCGCCGAGCGCCGTGACCCGCTCGCGCATGCCGAGCAGGCCCACGCCGGGCACGGGCGGCGCGTCCCTGCTCGCCAGGCCGTCGTCGTCCACCTGCACGACCAGCTCGTCGCCGCCGAAGTCGACGCATACGGACGCCGCCGCCCCGCCCGCGTGCCTGGAGACGTTGGTGAGCGCCTCCTGGACGATCCGGTACGCGGCCCGGTCGACCTCGGGCGGCAGCTCGTGCCGTACCCCCGAGATCGTCACCGTGGCGGCCAGCCCGGTCGAGCGGGCCCGCTCCACCAGGTCGTCGAGCCGGTCGAGCCGGCTGTCCTGCGCGCCGGAGCCGTCCGGGGCGTCGGTGTCGCGCAGCACCTCCAGCGTGGCGCGCAGCTCGCGCATGGCGTCCCCGCTGGCCTCCTGGATGGCCAGCAGCGCCCCGGGTACGTCCTCGCCGCGCTTGCGGGCCAGGTGCACGGCCACGCCCGCCTGCACCTTGATGACCGAGATGCTGTGCGTGAGCGAGTCGTGCAGCTCCCTGGCGATCCTGAGCCGCTCCTCGCCCGCGCGCCGGCGCGCGACCTCCTCGCGGGTGCGCTCGGCCTCCGCGGCCCGCTGCTCGACCTGCTCCAGGTACGCCTGCCGCTGCCGGGCGACCGTCGCCGTCACCCCCGACGCCAGGAACCAGCCGAGCAGCAGCGTCGTTCCCTGGACGATGTCCTTGGGACTCTGCCCGGTGGCGGTGGCCAGGTTGATCGCCAGGCTGACGCCCAGGAACACCGCGCTCGCCAGCGCGGGCAGCAGCAGGTGTCCGGCCCATACCGCGGCGAAGACCGCCATCAGCACGGGGAAGGCGGCGGGCGGGCCCGGCTGGGCGTGCACGGAGAAGACGAGCATGCTGACCGTGCCGACGACCAGCGGCACCAGGGGCGCGCGGCGCCACGCGACGAGGGAGATCGAGCCGACCAGGACGGCGGCCAGGTCCAGGGCGCCCGCCTGCGGCGTGACCAGCACGGTGGCGGCCAGCATGACGGCCACGACGGCGGCGAGCGCGCTGTCCACGGCGAGCGGGTGCCATCCGCGCAGAAAGGTCATCTCTGCACATTAGAGCCTTGACCAGGGCACAATCCTCGCCGCCTGGATGTAATTCCGGACTACTCCCGGCGAAGTACTCCGCACGAAGGTGCTTCCGGGGCGGTAGGTGCATGAGTCAACCACGGCACGATGCCCCGAGGCCTGAGAAATACCACGATGTCCGGCTATGGAGACACAGTTCCGTTATGTCACGCCGGTGCAGCCGCAGGCGGCGACCGGCCGGGTGGCCCAGGTCTACGCGCAACTCGCGGACGACTTCGGCATGGCGCGCATGGCGGTCTTCCTGACGCTGTCGCCCGCGCCGGACGTGCTCGCCGCGACCTGGGCCACGCTGCGCGAGTCGCTGCTGGCCGGGGCCGCGTCCAGGACCGGGAAGGAGGTCGTGGCGCTGGGCGTGTCGATGGCGAACCGGTGCCCGTTCTGCGTGGCCGCGCACACGACGCTGCTGCACGCGACCGGCGACCACCGGCTGGCGGAGACCATCGCCGCCGGCGGCACGCCCGACGACCCCGAGCACGCCGCGCTGCTGGCCTGGGCCACGTCGCGGCGCGGCGGGGCGCAGATCGGGCCGGAGCACGTCGGCACGGCGCTGACCTTCCACTTCATCAACCGCATGGCCTCGGCACTGCTCACCGAGAACCTCCTGCCCGCGAACCTCCAGAAATCGCGCCTGGTCAGGAGCGTGGGCGGCCGGGTGATGGCCCGTACCGTGCGCAGGCGGCTGACACCGGGCGCGAGCCTGCCCCTGGTCGCGGACCTGCCCGCGCGGCCGGAGCCCGCCTGGGGCGCCGGCACGGCCGTCGGTGCCGCCTACGCCGCGCTGCGGGCGGCCGGAGCCGCCGGTGGGGAACTGCTCGGGGACGCCGCCCGCGCCGCCGTGGCGGACACGGTGGCGGCCTGGGACGGGGAGCACCCGCCCATGGGCGGCGCCTGGCTGGACGCGCCGCTCGCCGAGGTTCCGGCGGGGGAGCGCGCCGGGGCCCGGCTGGCCCTGCTCGCCGCGCTCGCTCCGTACCGGGTGACCGACGCCGACGTGGCCGCCTGGCGCGGCTCGCGGCCGGACGAGGACCTGGTACGGCTCTGCGCGTTCGGTGCCGCCTCGGCCATGGAACGCATGGAGACCTTCATCACCGCTGGGGAAGCCCTCCCTGCGCGAACACTCCCGGGAGATCGATCATGACCGCGCAACAGACCCTTGCCGTCCGGCCGGCGACCTGGCCCATGTGGGCGCTCAAGGTCGTGGCGCCCCTGCACGCCGTCGCACTGCTGTTCCAGGCGGTGGCGGCGGGCCTGCTGCTCTCCACGCCCGGCGGCCGGGCACTGCACATGGCTACGGCCGTCGCCCTGCTCGTCATAGGGATCGTCCATGTCGTCGCGGCGATCCTTGTCCGCTGGCCCGGCGGTGGGAAGGCCAAGTTCATCCTTCCGGCGGTGATCCTCCTGGTGGCCACGGTGGTGCAGGCGATTCTCGGAGTCGCTGGGCTGAAGGTCCTGCACGTGCCCTTGGGGGTGCTGATGTTCCACGGAGGCGTCGAGCAGCTCAACCGGGTCATGGCGCGGCAATGACCCACACGCGACGCGACGTGCTGCGGCTGCTGGGACTGGGTGCGGTAGCGGTGGCCGGGGTGCCGGGCTGCTCGCTGATCGCCGGCACCCCGCAGCCGCAGCTCCTGACGAGCGCGGCGCCGCTGCCCAGGCCGTACGCGGTGCCGCTGCCGGTCCCGGAGACGGCCAAGCCGGTGCGCAGCGCGGGCGGGGCCGACTTCTACGAGCTGACCGAGCGGGCGGTCGAGGTGGAGGTGCTGCCGGGCCTGCGTACCGGGATCTGGGGGTACGGGGGCACGTTCCCCGGCCCGACCATCGAGGCGCGCGCCGGGCGACGGACCGTCGTGAAGCTGGTCAACCAGCTCGGCGAGCCGACCGTCCTGCACCTGCACGGCGGGCACACCCCGCCCGAGTCCGACGGCTTCCCCACCGACCTGGTGGCGCCGGGGGCGTCCCGCGAGTACGTGTTCCCGCTGGAGCAGCGGGCCGCCACGCTCTGGTACCACGACCATCGCATGGACTACACGGGGCCGCAGGTCTGGCGCGGGCTGGCCGGGATGTTCCTGGTGCGGGACGCGGAGGAGGAGGCGCTGCCGCTGCCCGCCGGGGAACGCGACCTGCCGCTGCTGATCTGCGACCGGTCGTTCGCCGCCGACGGCACGATGCTGTATCCGGCGCTGGAGGGCCGGCCCGGGGTGCGGGAGGCGTACATGGGGGGCGTGCTCGGGGACGTGATCCTGGTGAACGGGGCGCCGTGGCCCGAGCTGCGGGTGGCCAGGGCCCGGTACCGGCTGCGGCTGTGCAACGCCTCCAACGCCCGGACGTACGAGCTGGCTACCGGCGGGCCGCTGGTCCAGATCGGCTCCGACGGCGGGCTGCTGGCTCGGCCGCGTACGGTGCGGCAGCTCCGGCTGGCTCCCGGCGAGCGGGCCGACGTGGTGGTCGACTTCTCCGCGTACAAGGTGGGCCAGCAGGTCGAGCTGCGGAACCTGGCGGGGGAGGGCGCGCAGGCGAAGGTCATGCGGTTCGCCGTGGATCGGGACGAGAGGGACGAGTCGTCCGTGCCGGAGCGGCTGTCCACGGTGGAGGTGCTCGATCCCGGGAAGGCGAAGGTGACGCGGGACTTCGAGTTCAGCAGCGGGGGGATGGGGTGGCTGATCAACGGCAAGCCGTTCGACCCCAAGCGCATGGAGGCCAGGCCCAGGCTCGGGGACATCGAGGTCTGGCGGCTGACCAGCGACGTCGCCCATCCCGTGCACCTGCATCTCGACCACTTCCAGGTGCTGACGGTGAACGGGGAGCGACCGCAGGGGCCGCCCGAGTGGAAGGACACCGTCGAGCTGCGCGAGGCGCAGACCGTCGAGATCGTCACCAGGTTCACCGACTATCGGGGGCGGTACGTGCTGCACTGCCACAACCTCGAACACGAGGACATGGCGATGATGGCGGCCTTCGAGGTGGTATGACCCGGCGTCGGTCCACCGGGAGGGGGTGGGGTCATCGACAGCCGGGGCGGGCGCGCTCAGAATCGGGACCATGGGTGAGCCTTATGTCGGCGCCAGGACGCCGCGGCGGGAAGACGCCAGGTTGCTGACCGGTCGAGGCAGGTACGTCGGGGCGGTGCGGCTGCCGGGAACGGTCCACGCGTACGTGGTCCGCAGCCCCATCGCCCACGGGCGGCTGCTCGGCTGCGACGCCAAGGCGGCCTGGGCGGTCGAGGGCGTGCTCGACGTCATCACCCCCGGCGACGCCCCCGACCTGCGCCTGCCGTGCGTCCACCTGTCCCCCGGCCAGCGGTTGCAGTCCTACCGGGTGCTGGACGACGCCATCAGGTACGCGGGCCAGCCGCTCGCGCTCGTCGTCGCCCGCACCCCCGAGGCCGCCAGGGACGCCGCCGAGCTCGTCGACCTCTCGCTGGACGAGCTGCCCGCGGTGGTCGGGACGGAGCGGGCGATGCGGGACGGGGCCCCGCTGCTGTATCCGGAGTGGGGCACGAACGTGCTCACCGACTTCACGATGGGCGACGAGGACTGCGCCGCCTTCGTCGAGGGGGCCGCGCACGTCGTGGAGCTGACGTTCACGATGGGCCGCGTCTCGCCGCACCCCATGGAGCCGCGCGGCGTGGTGGCCTCGTACGCCGACGACGAGCTGACCGTGCACACCTCCTCGCAGGCGCCGCACCAGGTGCGCGAGCACCTGGCGGAGGCGTTCGGGCTCTCCCACGACCGGGTACGCGTCATCAGCCGCGACACGGGCGGCGGGTTCGGCGGCAAGGAGCACGTCTATCCGGACGAGGCGCTCATCTGCCTGGCCTCGATGCGCCTGGGCCGGCCGGTGAGCTGGTCGGAGTCGCCGGGCGACCGGTTGGTCGCCACGCTGCCGGCGCGGGCCGCCGTGCACCGGGGGCGGCTGGCGCTCGACGGGGACGGGCGCTTCGTGGCGATGTACGTGGACCTGGTCGGCGACATCGGCGCGCACCCCTCGAACGTGGGCGCGTCGACCTTCGCGGTGACGGCCACCCTGCTGCCGGGGCCGTACCGGTTCGACCGGGTGGCGGTACGCGTGCGCGGCGTCGTCACGAACACCACGCCGACCGGCTCCTACCGCGGGTTCGGCCAGCCGGAAGGGAGCCTGACCAGGGAGCGGCTGATCGACGAGGCGGCCCGCAGGCTGGGGATCGACCGGGTCGAGCTGCGGCTGCGCAACATGCTGGGGCCCGGCGAACTGCCGTACACGAACCGCGTCTACCAGCGCTACGACTCCGGCGACTACCCGCACGCCCTGCGTACCCTGCGCGACCTGGTCGCCCCCGTCGAGAAAGACCTCGTCGAGAAGGCCGACGGGCGCAGGCGCGGCATCGGCTACTCCTGCCATGTGGAGACCACCGGCATGGGTCCCTCGAAGGAGTTCAGGGACGCCGGCATCCAGGCGGGCGGCTACGAGTCGGTGTTCCTGCGCATGGAGCAGGACGCGTCCGTGGTCGTGTCGTCGGGGGTGGTGTCGATAGGGCAGGGCATCGAGACGGCGCTGGCCCAGCTCGCGGCCGACCGGGTCGGGGTGCCGATCGAGCGGGTACGGGTGGTGCTGGGGGACACGGCGGCCACGCCGTACTCGTCGGTCGGGTCGATCGCCAGCCGCTCGCTCGTGGTCGGCGGCGGGGCGCTCACCCGGGCCGCGGAGCGGCTGCGCGGCAAGCTCGTGGCCCTGGCCGCGCACCGCCTGGAGGCGGCCCCCGACGACCTGGAGATCGCCGACGGCGTGGTGCGGGTGAAGGGCGACCCGGCGGCGTCCCTCACGCTGCGGGAGCTGGCCACGTCCGCGTGGCGCGGCTGGGACCTCCCGGACGGGGTCGAACCGGGCCTGGAGGAACGGGTCAGCTACGACCCCGACGCCTACACGTTCGCCTACGGGGCCCATGCGGCCGCCGTGGCCGTGGACCCGGAGACTGGTGCCGTCGAGGTGGAGCGCTACTGGGTCGTCAACGACGCCGGGGTGCTGGTCAACCCGGCCGTCGTGGAAGGCCAGATCCGCGGCGGCGTGGTCCAGGGAATCGGCCAGGCGCTCACCGAGGAGATCGTCTACACCCCCGAAGGCCAGCCCATCACCGACTACTTCCTGCCGACGACGCGGGAGGTGCCGGACATCGAGGTCGTGATGCTGGAGACGCCGTCGCCGCTGACGCCCGGCGGGATGAAGGGGGTGGGGGAGTCGGGCACGATCGGCCCTCCGGCCGCCATCGCCAACGCCGTGGCCGCCGCGCTCCCGGAGATCGCCGGCCGGATCACCGACGTCCCCTTGACCCCGTACTCGCTCTGGTCCCTGCTCGCGGGGGTGGCCGAGACCTCGTGAGCCGGTCGCGTCGCCGGGCCTCGGCAGCGGCGACGCGAACAGGGCCCTCAGGAGCCAGTGGTCATGGCCGGACCCACAGGATGTCCTTCAACTCCTTGCCCGCCCGCGACAGCGCCTGCTCCAGCGCTTGCATCCCCGCGGGCTTGGGCTTCGGCGGCGGCTCTCCACGCCGGCCCGGCCGCCGGGCCGCGGCGGGGGGCTGGGAGTCGATCTCGGGTGTGTTCTCGTCAGTGCTCATGGCAGGGCCCATACCCGGGCCCATACCCGTCGTTTCGGGCGGCGGTTAAAAAGAATTGCGATTTCTCACCGAAGATTCGACCCAAAAGGCCTTCCCGTGCGTACAGGTTTCGACGGCCATGTACGTCGACCCAAAGGCAGGCTCTCTTGTTGAGTGAAACGCGCATTCGCTGTCCCTCTGTCCCGGAAGCCCGGCAAACACAGGAAAGAGATGCCATGACCACGCTGCGATCAGCTCGTCGGAGCCGGATGCAGTACGTGTGGCCGCTGCGCGAGGATGTCCGGACGGTCGGCCACGCACGGGCGATCATCCGCGAAGAATTGTCGGCACTCTCCCTTTGTTCGGATCTCGTTGACGACGCCGTCCTCATGGTGAGCGAATTGATCACCAATGCTCTGATGTACGGTGACGGCCCGTACGAACTGGCCCTGCACATCGACGCGAAAGAGATCATGTGCGTGGTCGTGGACAGCAGTCCGCTGCTACCGGAGCCCGCCCCGCCGGACGATCGGGCCGAGCACGGGCGGGGGCTGCGGATCATCGCCAGGCTCTCCGACGGGTTCTACGGCTGCCATCCCCAGCGCTACGTCACCCACCCCGATCTCGTCGGCAAGGCCACCTGGTTCGCGCTGCCGCGCAGCGGGGCGCCCGGCAACGTGGTGCCGATCAGGGCCGGGACCTAAACCTCCGATTTGAGTCAGGAAAAATCGGGACTTTCCGACTAAATCCGGTTAATGTGTCAGCCGCAAGCCGGGGATGATCTTCGTTGCGTGACGGAGCCCCGGCAGTTCTGGAGGCTGAAATGTCAGGCTGGAACTTGCGGACCGGCGCGTCGACGGCAGCGCTCGCGCTCGTCACCACCACGCTAGCCACGACCGTGACCACGGGTACCGCATCGGCGGACGCCGCCGTCTTCTACGTGGACTCCGTCAACGGCAACGACTCCGCCTCAGGCACCTCGGAGGCCACCGCGTGGAAGACCCTCACCAAGGCGACGGCGGCGAATCTGCCCGAAGGCGCCAAGCTGTTCTTGAAGCGCGGCAGCAGGTGGAAGGGGCAGCAACTCGCGATCACCGAGTCGGGCACGGCGGAGGCCCCGATCGTCGTGGACACCTACGGCACGAGCAGCGCCAGACCGATCGTCTCCGGGGACAACGAGGCGTGCGTGAGCCTGGACGGCGACCACATCGAGGTCTACAACCTCCAGGTGGGAGTGCCCCAGGACGACGGCCGCTGTTCGTGGGCCGGCGTGAAGGTGACGGGCAATGACAACGTCGTCGAGCGCAACTACATCACGGGCGCCGCGGCCGGGGTCTACATCGCGCCGAAGGCGCAGCGTAACGCGGTGACGGCCAACGATTTCATCGACAACAACTTCATGAGCAAGAACACCGAGGAGCCGGGCAACGACGACTCGGGCGCGTTCGCGATCCTCGTCCAGGGTGACAACTCCGACATCGGCTGGAACGAGTTCCGCGGCTCGATCGCGACCAGCTACGACTACGGGTTGGACGGCGCGGCCGTGGAGATCTTCCTCGGCTCCGACAACCGCATCCACCACAACATCTCGGTGGACAACGAGACCTTCACCGAGCTCGGCACCAGCCACGGCGTCGACGAGAACGGCGACCCCGAGGACCCCGACGGCACCTCGGGCAACGTCTTCGAGTACAACGTGATCACCGGCCCCAAGACCGGCGCGGCCCTCGTCACCCGCGGCCCGCAGGAGCCCGGGGAGGACCCCGACCCGAACGGACCCGTGTTCGGCACCGTGTTCCGCAACAACTCCGTGTACCTGCCCCAGGCGGGCTCCCAGGGTGTCGTCTGCGACGCCGGCTGCACCAACGCCCACCTGTCGATGTCGCAGAACATCATCCAGGTCACGGCCAAGACCGCCTACGGCCCGAACGTCACCGACAGCCACCACAACGTCTTTTTCGGCGCCTCGCAGCACCAGATGGGCGGCCACGACAACATCACGGCCGACCCGCGGTTCAACCTGTCGAACACCGCCAACCCGCTGAGCCTGCGTGCCGGGAGCCCGGCCATCGACTTCGGGATCACCAAGTTCAGCGACAGCGACGTGACCGGCCGGGCCATCGACGGCAGTGACGGCGCGGTCGACGCCGGAGCGTACGAGTACGACAAGTAAGTCCCTGCGATTTGTCGCCACCGTCCTCTACTCTCCGGGGCAAGTGATCAAGCCCGGCAAATCAGGAGAAGTACGGACATGACCTACCTGGAGCTGTCAGAGGACGGCGGCGGATCGCACAAGTTCTACGACGTGACCGTGGCGGGCACCCGCGTCACGATCACCTACGGACGCATCGGCGAGAGCGGCCAGACCAAGGTCACCGACTTCCCCACCGCGGCCAAGGCCCAGGCCGCGGCCGCCAAGAAGATCGGCGAGAAGACCCGCAAGGGGTACACCGCGGCGGTCCGCGGGGTGCGCCAGCGCCGGGCCGTCACCCGCCGGGCCATCCCCAGCACGCAGTCGACCGCCCAGCAGGCGCCGGTCCTGTGGCGCTTCGACAGCGGGGCGTCGGCGTTCGGCATCTTCGTGGACGACGAGCGCTGCTGGGTCGGCAACCAGCACGGCGACGTCTACACCGTCACCCACTCCGGCACCGTGACCGGCCGCTTCAAGCTGCCCGACGGCGTCAAGTGCATCGTGGCCGACGACTTCTGGATCTACGCGGGCTGCGACGACGGCCGCGTGTACGACCTGAGCGGCAAGGTGCCGAGGTCCGCGTACGAGATCGCCACCGACGTGGACATCTACTGGCTCGACATCCACGACGGCGTGCTCGGCGTCTCCGACCGCGCCGGCGGGGTCACCACGATCGACTACGAGGACGAGTTCCAGTGGTCGCGCGGCGTCGCCGGCGACTCGGCCTGGATGGTCAGGTGCGACGAGGACTCGGTCTACCACGGGCACTCCAAGGGTGTGGCCCGCTACGACGTCCAGGACGGCACGCCCGTCTGGCAGACCGCCCTTGGCGAACAGGTGCTGTTCGGCTGGCAGGAGGCGCACTCCGTCTACGCCGGCACCGCCCGCGGCTCCGTGGGCCGCGTGATCCGCCTGGCCAAGGGCGACGGCCGGATCGAGGCGGCCTACCAGTGCGACGGCGCCGTCTACTCCTGCGCCACCTCGCCGGGCGGCCGCCACGTCTTCGCCGGCGACAACCACTCGTCGGTCTACTGCTTCGACGCCTCCGGCGAGCGGCTGTGGAAGCTCGGCACCGGCTGCGGATCCGCGTTCTCCATGCAGTTCCTGGACGACCGCCTCTACATCGTCACCACCGACGGCTCGCTGGCCTGCATCGACGCCAGCGAGGCGGCCATCGCCGCGGCCCGCACGGGCACCGTGCCGCAGCCGCTCGACGTCAAGGCGGCCGCGTCGCTGCAGGTGGTGGAGCCGTCCGTGACGCTGGAGACCACCACCGACGCGGGCGACGGCGTGGTGGTGGAGTGCTTCAAGGAGGGCGAGCGGCTGCGGGTCCGCGTCGTCAGTCCCGGCTTCGAGACGTGGAACGTGCAGTTCCCCAAGGACATCCGGGAGGCCGGAGCCCGCTACCTCGTCGACGGCGTGCGCTCCGCCGGCCGGGGCGGCTTCTACCGCGCGTACGGGGACATCCGCCGGCTGCTCTGACGCTCACGCGGCTCTCGCGGGACGGACGGTCGCCAGGACCAGGAGCCCCGCCGCCAGGCCGGTGACGGCGCTCGCCCGGTAGACGTCGTCGAGCGCGGCGTACGGCGCCAGGCCGTCCTGGTACAGGATGCCGAACACGGCGACGCCGAGCGCGTAACCGAGCTGCCTGAGCGTGTTGACGGTGCCCGCGGCCATGCCCGCGCGGTGCGGCGGGGCGTACGACATGGCGGCAGAGCTCAGCGACGGGATGGACAGCCCCACGCCCACCCCCGTCACGATCAGGCCGGGCACCAGCGCGGTCCACGACGAGTCGGCGTCGAGCGTGCCCTGGAGGAAGGCGCCCGCGCCGATCAGCAGCAGCCCGCCGCCGACCGCCGCCCTCGGGGACAGCCCGGGGAGGAGCCGGGCGGCGGCGACCGAGGTCACCAGGGAGGCGAGGGCCATCGGCGACAGCGCCAGCCCCGCCATCACGGGGCCGAGCCGGAGGTCCTGCTGCAGCCAGAGCGAGGTGAACGCGAGGCAGGCGAACGCGGCGGGCACCAGCAGCATGGCCCCGGTCATGATGCCGCTGAACGACCGGTTCGCGAAGAGCCTGAGGTCCAGCATGGGGTGGTCGCCGCGCGTCTCGATGACGCCGAACACCGCGAGCGCCACCGCCGCCGCGGCCAGCGGCACGAGCGTCCGCGCCGACGTCCAGCCGTGCTGCCCGACCTCGATGAGCCCGTACGTGAGCGCGCCCGCCGCCACCGTGAACGTCACCATGCCCGGCCAGTCGAGCCGCCCCTTGCCGGGCCGGCGCGACTCCTCGACCGTGCGCAGGGTCAGCCAGACGGCACCCAGGCTGATGGGCAGGTTCACCAGGAAGATGGCCCGCCAGTGCAGGTGCTCGGTGAGCAGGCCGCCGAGCACGGGGGCGACGGCCGCGGCGGCCCCGCTGACGCCGCCCCACACGCCGAACGCGATGCCGCGCTGCCTGCCGTGATAGGTGGCGCTGACCAGGGCCAGGGTCGTGGCCATCATGGCGGCCCCGCCCACGCCCTGGACCACGCGGGCGGCCAGCAGCACGCCGCCGCTGGGCGCCAGCCCGCAGGCCAGCGAGGCCAGCGCGAACACGATCAGCGCCCACAGATAAACCTTGCGCTGTCCCGCGTGATCGGCGAAGGAACCGGCGGCGAGCAACAGGGCGGCCAGGGCCAGCGCGTAGCCGTCCAGCAGCCACTGGGTGCCGGTGAAGGACATGTGAAGGTCGTCGATGATGTCGGGGAGCGCGACCATCACGATGGTCACGTCGACGAGGAGCATGAAAGCGCCGGTGCACGCGGCCACCAACGGCCACCAGCCGGTCCTCGTCGCTGTGGAGGTCTGGGTCATGGGGGATAAGATCGGGCCCGCATGGGGATATTCGCCAGCAGAAGCAGCACTTCTGGTGCTTTTCCCCGCGAGCTAGCCTGTGATGGTGAAAAACATCGCGCTGGACGAGCTGGACCGAGGGCTCCTGCACGCGCTGCAGGTGGACGGGCGGGCCGCGTTCAGCCGCATCGGCGAGGTGCTCGGCGTGTCCGACCAGCGGGTGGCCCGCCGCTACCGGCGGCTGCGCGCCAGCGGCACCGTACGGGTGGTCGGCGCCGTGGACGGGCGGCGGCTCGGCTTCGAGTCGTGGTCCATCAGGTTGCGGTGCACCCCCGACGCGGCGGTCTCGATCGCCGAGGCGCTCGCGCGGCGCTCCGACACGTTCTGGGTGAATCTCCTGTCCGGAGGCACCGAGATCTCCTGCACCACGATCCAGCGCACGGCCAAGGAGCGCCAGTCGCTGCTGCTGGGCAGGCTCGCCAAGACCGACCGCGTGCTGTCGGTCACGGCGCACCGGACCCTGCACAGGTTCGTCGGCGGGCGGGTCGGCTGGGCCGGGCTGGCCGCGCTCTCCCCCGAGCAGGCGGCGGGCATCGAGGAGGGACGGGCGTTCGCCCGCCATGGCGAGGACGAGGAGATCACGCTGGGCCCCGGTGACGACGCCCTGCTGGAGGCGCTGTCGCGGGACGGCCGGGCACCCTACGCGGACCTGGCCGCGGCGACGGGCTGGTCCGAGTCGACGGTCCGGCGCCGGGTGGAGCAGCTCTACGGGACGGGGGCGCTCTTCTTCCACCTCGACGTGGTGCCCGTGCTGCTGGGCCACCGGGTGGAGGCGCAGCTGTGGATGTCGGTGCCGCCGGCCGAGCTGGACGCCACCGGGCGGGCGCTGACCTGGCACCCGGAGGTCGCGTACGTCGGCGCGACGACGGGCCCCGCCAACCTGATGGCCAACATCGTGTGCCGCGACGACGCGGCGTTCTACCGCTACCTGACCGAGAGCCTGGGCGCGCTGCCCGCGATCGGGCGCATCGAGACCGCGCCGATCATCAGGACCGTGAAGCGGTTCGGGGCCGTGCTCCCGCTCTGACCCGATAATCGAGGCGTGCACCGGCCAACCAGGCGCTCGTTCCTCCGGCTCGGCGGCGTGACCGCGGCCGGGCTGCTCGGCGCGCTGGTGCCCGCCGACCCCGCGCACACCCCGGACGACTCCTTCCTCCGCTTACGCCGCCGCTGGCGGGAGCTCACGGTGGGCGGCGGGTACGATCCGGCCGCCGAGCCGTACCGGACCTGGCTGGACAGGCTGGGCAGAACGGCCGCCCGCCACCGCGACACCATGGCCCCCGGCCGCGCCTCGCTCTGGCCCGACCAGGCGTTCCCCTCCTTCGTGGCCACGCCGCGGCGGCTGCGGGCCATGGCGCAGGCGTACGTGCTGGAGGGCACCGGCCTGACCGGCGACGCGGGGCTGGCGGCGGCGGTCGCGGAAGGGGTGGACCACTACCGGCGCAGCGTGTACGCCGACGGCGCCGAGGCGACCGGCAACTGGTGGCACTGGCAGATCGGCGTGCCGAAGGCGCTGCTCGACGCGGCGGTGCTCGCCGGCCTGCCCGAGCCGCAGAGCGCGCGGCTGCGGGACGCGGTCGACCACTTCGTGCCGGAACGCCGGCTCGGCCGGTACAGGGGCAACAGCACCGCGGCCAACCGCGTGGACCTGTGCCTGGTGATGCTGCTGCGGGCCATGCTCGACGCCGACTACGGCAGGGCGGCGCTGGCGGCGTCCGCGCTCGCGCCGGTGTTCCGCCTCGTCGGCGAGGGCGACGGGTTCTACCGGGACGGGTCGTTCATCCAGCACACGCACGTGCCCTACCAGGGGGCCTACGGGGTGACGCTGCTGTCGGGGCTGGCGACCATGTTCGCGGTGCTGCGGGGCACGCCGTGGGAGGTCTCCGACCAGAACGTGTTCGACATGGTCGAGCGGTCGTTCGCCCCCTTCGTCCGCGACGGCGCCTGCATGGACCTGGTCCGCGGCAGGGGAGTCGGCAGGAAGCCGTTCGGCGACCACGAGCGCGGGCGGGAGATCGCCGCCGCGGTCCTGCTGCTGGGGGAGGGCGCCCCGGCCGCCGAGCGGGCGCGGTGGCACGCCATGGTCAAGGGCTGGGCGGTACGCGACACGTACCGGCCGATGCTGGAGCACCCCGAGCCCGCCTTCCACGCCCGGCTGGCCGCGGTCGTGGACGACGCCTCCGTGCCCGCGGCGGCGGAGCCGGTCGGGCACCGGCTGCTGCCGATGAGCGCCCGGGCCGTGCACCGCAGGCCGGGCTGGTGCGGGGCGCTCAGCATGGCCTCCTCCAGGATCGGCCACTACGAGCACGGCAACGGCGAGAACCTGCGCGGCTGGCACACCGGCTCGGGGATGCTCTATTGGTGGGCGACGGGCCACGGCGACCAGTATTCGGACGACTTCTGGCCCACC
This sequence comes from Nonomuraea sp. NPDC051941, assembly GCF_044593615.1. Classification (NCBI taxonomy): domain Bacteria; kingdom Bacillati; phylum Actinomycetota; class Actinomycetes; order Streptosporangiales; family Streptosporangiaceae; genus Nonomuraea; species Nonomuraea sp. NPDC051941. Next base: position 13,532 of record NZ_JBIUCF010000037.1, on the reverse strand, counting down.
GTGGACCCCTACCGGCTGCCCGGGACGACCGTCTCCACCAAGAGGCTGCCCGACGGCGCGGGCGGCGACTGGGGCGACACCTGCCCGCCGGGCCGGTGGGTGGGCGGGGCCACGGACGGCACGTACGCCACCGTCGGCCAGCACCTGAACGGCCTGGAGAGCACGATGGAGGCGTTCAGGTCGTGGTTCTTCCTCGACGACGCGATCGTGTGCCTGGGCGCGGGCATCACCGCGGAGGACGGCGTGCCCGTCGAGACGGTCGTGGACAACCGCAGGACCGGCGCCGCGCTGACGGTGCGGGAGGGCTGGGCCCACCTCGAAGGGCACGGCGGCTACGTCGTGCGCGGGCCCCTGCGCACGCTGCGCGAGCGCCGCGCCGGCGGCGGCGTGACCCGCGACTACGTGACGCTCTGGCTCGACCACGGCGTCGATCCGCGCTCGGCCGGATACGTCTACCTGCTCATGCCGGGCGCCGGCCAGGAGGAGACCAGCGCGCGGGCGGCCGACCCCGGCTGGGTGCGCGTGCTCGCCAACACCGACCGCCTGCAGGCCGTCCACGTGCCCTCGCTGGGCCTCACCGCGGCGAACTTCTGGGACGCCGGGACCGCGGGCGGCCTGACCGCCTCGGCCCCGTGCGCGGTGCTGGTGCGCGGGGACACGCTGACCGTGTCGGACCCCCGATGCGACCTCGACGAGCTGACCGTCACGTGGGCGGGGGAGACGTTCACCTTCGACGGCCTGGCCGGCCGGGAGGGCGCCTCCACGACCGTGCGGCTCCGCTAGTGACCGCCGCCGCGCGCCCTGCGGTACTCCTGCACGACCAGGTCCGTGAGCTCCTGGAGCGAGGTGTCCGCGGTGGGCTTGTCGAACGTGATCGTGCCGTGCTGGAGCAGGTTGACCCGGTCGCACACCTCCAGGATCTGCGCGTAGTTGTGCGCAATGATCACGATGGACACCTCGCCGCGCGCCTTCAGGTCGCTGACCAGGTCGAGGATCAGCGCCCCCTCCTTGGCCCCCATCGCGGCCAGCGGCTCGTCGAGCAGCAGGATCCGTGAGCGCGAGTAGACCGAGCGGGCGACCGCGATGGCCTGCCGCTGGCCGCCCGACAGCTTGGCGACCTCGACGTCCACCGACGGGATGCGCACTCCCATGGCGTCCAGGTGCTCGGTGGCCAGGCGGCGCATGCGCCGGTTGCTCAGCAGCCGCGCGAACCCGACGTGCTCCCGGCCCAGGAACATGTTGTGGTAGACGCTGAGCTCGTTGATGAGCGCGAGGTCCTGGTAGACGATGTCGATCCCCAGGGACCTGGCCTGGCGCACCGACCTGAGCGCCACCTCCTCGCCGTCGAGCAGGATCCGGCCCGAGTCCGGCTGGTGGAACCCGCACAGGAGTTTGACCAGCGTCGACTTGCCCGCGCCGTTGTCGCCGATCAGGCCGAGCACCTCGCCCCGCGTCAGGGTCAGACTGACGTCCCGCAGCGCGGTCACCGCCCCGAACCGCTTGGACAGCGACTCGGTACGCAGGACCTCGGTCATGTCCGTCCCGCCCTTCGCAGCCGGGTCAGGGAGACGTTCGCGATCATGGAGAGCAGGATCGCGCCGCCCAGGATGAGGAAGTAGGGGTTGGCGGAGATGCCGATGAGGTTCATGCCGTTCTGGAGGACGGCCAGGACGAGGGCCCCGATCGCGCCGCCGACGATCGTCCCGGAGCCGCCGGCCAGCGCCGTGCCGCCGATCACCGCGGCCGACACCGCGGTGAACATCAGGCCGGTGCCGCCGCCGATGTTCGGGTCGATGGTGTGGATCCGGAACGCCTCAATCAGCCCGGCGAACGCCCCCAGAGTCCCGCCAATCATGAAATTTCCGATTTTGATGCGTGCGGTGCGGACGCCCGCCTCCGACGCCCCCAGCGGGTTGCCCCCGACCGCGATCGTGTGCAACCCCCACCTGGTACGCGTCAGCAGCACGTGCAGGATGATCACGATCACCGCGGCCCAAGCCAGATGGGCCCACGGATAGGCGCCCAGCCACGACCCGATCGCCCCGTCCACCGCGGCCGGGATCTCGGCGGGGTAGGCGTGCGACGTGGTGAGCACGATGCCGGTCACCGCGTAGAAGGTGCCCAGCGTCGTCACGAACGACGGCACCCGCAGCACCACGGTCACGAACCCGTTCGCGAACCCGATCGCGGTCCCGGTCAGCAGCGCCAGCAGGATCGCCGGCAGCGCCGGGAACCCCCAGAAGTCGATCGCGTAGTGCATCATGAACGGCGCCAGCGCCGCCACCACGCCGACCGACAGGTCGATCTCCCCGCTGACCAGCAGCAGGACGGTCCCGCACGCGACGATGGCCGTGGGCGCGGCGGCCTGGGTGATGTTGACCAGGTTGTCCCCGGTCAGGAAGACGTCCGTGACCGACATGAAGTACAGCCCCAGAGCGATCGCCACCACCAGGACGCCGGCCTCGCGGTGCTTCAGGAACTCCTCCCGGAACCTACGCATGGGCGATGGCGCCCGAACGTTCCACCAGCTTCTGCGCGGTGTCGGAGCCCTCGAAGCGCGTCTTGGTCGTCTGGTACGGGCCCACGTTGTCCTTCGTCACGAACAGCAGGCCCGTGTTCGTCTCGGAGGGGAAGAGCAGCCCGCCGGACAGCTTGTAGAGGTAGAGGTAGAGCACCGGCAGGAAACCCTGCAGGTAGGGCTGCTGGTCGATGGTGTAGTCGAGGTCGCCCGCCTTGATCGCGGCCAGCGTCTCCGGCACCAGGTCGAAGCCTCCGGCCACCTTGAGGCCCTTGCTCCGCATGTTGTACTTCTTGACCGTCTGCCCGATCGACTGGGTTGAGCCGGCGTCCACGGCCAGCATGCCGGCCAGGTTCGCGTGGCCCTGGGCGTAGGCGTCGATGATCGACAGGCCCTTGGTGACGTCGGCGTTCGTGCCCACCGGGGTGAACTTGATGGGCTTGCCCGAGTCCTTGAACGCCTGCTGGGCGCCGTCGATCCTGGGCTGGATGTTCAGGGCCCCAGGGGTGGCGATGAAGCCGGCGACCTCGCCCGACTCCACCTGCTGGAGCGCCCGCTGGCCGAGCGCGTAGCCGGACTCGTACAGGCCCTGCCCGATGTAGGCCAGCCGGCTCGTGCCCTTGTCGTCGCGGGAGCCGTCCGCGTTGTACGACACCACGGGGATGCCCGCGTCCAGCGCCCGGTTGACCGGGTCGCGGAAGGCCGCCTTGTCCACGACGGCCACGGCCAGCCCGTCGGCCTTGCCCGAGACGGCGGTGTTGCACGCGTTGACCATCTCGGCCACGATCGAGTCCTTCGAGCCCGTCCACTGGAACTCGGTGCCGAGCAGCGCGCACGCGTCCTGGGCGCCGTACTGGGTGGGGGTGAAGAACGGGTTCGTGGTGACGTGACAGACCAGCACGAACTTCCACTTGGGTGTGGCGGGGAAGTCGCCGGCCGCCGCCTCGGCCGCGCCGCTCGCGGCGGGCTTGTCCTGGCCGGCGGTGCATGCCGCCAGCAGTGCGGAGGCCGCGGCCGACGCGCTGGCCAGCCCGGCGCCGGTGAGCAGGCGCCGCCTGGCGATCGGGGTCAGCTTGAGGGTGTCGACCGCTTCTTCGACCTTGGGGTGGATCTTCTTCATCTGCACGACCTCGCGTTCCTTGCGGATCGGTGGTGCGCGGCCCATCGACCGACTCGTGATTCGCCCCCTTCCGCCAGTGAACTCCTTGATGCCGGTCATGTCAGGACACGGTTTGGCGAACGTCGTCGCCCGGGCGAAGGCCCAGCTCACGCATGACGAAGGCCAGCCAGTCCGTCTGCTGGGCGACGATCGTGCTCCAGTTCGTGCCGCCGTGCCCGGCGTCCGCCCAGACGCGCAGCAGGACCGGGTGGGAGGCGGTGGTGGCGGCCTGTGCCCTGGCGGCGAACTTGCGGGAGTGCCAGGCCGGGCAGCGGGGATCGTTCGCGCCCGCGTCCAGCAGCATCGCCGGGTACGCCGTGGCCGGCCGCACGTTGTGGTACGGCGAGTAGGCCATCAGCACGGGCGCGTCGGCAGGGTCGGCCGGGTTGCCGTACTCGGGCAGGGTGGCGGCGGCTCCCACCGGGTCGTGGACCACGCGCATCAGGTCCAGCTTCGGGGCGACGCAGACCACCGCCCGCCACAGGTCGGGGCGCTGGGTCGCGGCCACGCCCGCGAGCATCCCGCCGTTCGAGGCGCCCTGGAAGGCCAGCCGGTCCGGGGCGGTGACCCCGTCGGCGATCAGCCGGTCGGCGATGGCGTACAGGTCGTCGAAGGAGTTCTGCTTGGCGTGCAGCCGGCCCGCCTCCCACCACTCCAGGCCGAACTCGCCGCCGCCGCGCACGTGGGCGTGCGCGTAGATCCCGCCCGCCTCGACGAACGCGGCCAGGGGACCGAGGTACGAGGCCAGCTCCGCGACGTTGAAGCCGCCGTACGCGTGGAGCAGCGTCGGCCGCGGCCCGGTCCGGTCCAGGTCGGCCCGGTGGACCAGCGTGCAGGGGATGCGCGTGCCGTCCTTGGAGGTGGCCCACACGCGGGTGGTGACCAGCCCGGTCAGGCTGTGCCCGCCGCCCTGCAGGGCGGTCAGGGTGCCCGACTCCAGCTCGTAGTGGTAGACGGTCGGCACCTGCGTGTAGGAGGTGTAGCCGAAGGTGATGGCGTCCTCGCAGCCGACGACCTGGTCCATCACGCCGAGCGCGACCACTCCCTGGGCCACCGAGCTGACCGAGCCGGGGCCGGGCAGGGGGACCTCGCCGAGCTCCTTGCCGTCCGGGTCGAGGATCCGGACGCGGGAGACCGTGTCCACCAGCTCGCCGATCACCAGGCGGTCGCCCACCGGGGTCACGCCGGTCAGCACCGCGTCGCCGCCCGGCACCAGCTCCGTCCAGGTGTCCTGGTCGCCGGGGCTGTCGAGGGGGATACGGACCAGGCGGCCGCGCGGGGCGCCGGCCGTGGTGACGCACACGTACGCGTCGCCGATGATCTCGCCCTTGTAGAGGTGCTCGGCGTCGGTGACGAACTCCCGCCACTCACGGCCCGAGCCGTCCAGCCGGGCCAGGAAGTGCGGCCGGGGCCTGAGGTGGTCGACCTGGAGCACCGCCCAGCGCCCGTCGGGAGAGATCTTGGGGATGGCGAACATGTGCGGGATGTCCAGCGGCTCCGGCTCCGTGGGCGGCTCCTCCCCGAGCCGGTGGAAGAACAGCCGCCAGCGCAGCGGCCCCGAGACCGTCTCGTTGGCCATGTAGAAGAAGCCGCTGCTGTCAGGGAGCCAGGCCACCAGGCCGGGCCGCTGCTGGGGCACGCCGTCGAGCAGCACCTTCCCGGTGTCGATCTCGACCACCTTGAGCACGGGCAACTCGTGGCCCGCCGCGTCCAGCGAGTACGCCAGGAGCCGCCCGTCCGGCGACGGCTTGGGGGACATCCTCAGCGGCGTGCCGTCGGACAGCTCGTTGAGGTCGATCACGGTACGCCAGGGCCCGGTGGGCGCGTCGGCCACCTCCAGGACCATCAGCTCGCGCCCGTCGGGGATCCGGCCGCTGAACCACCGGGGCCCGTACCGGACGGGGACCACCAGGTTGCGCGCGTCCATCTGCTCGACCAGCTCGCCGACCCTGGCCGCGAGCGCGCCGTGGTGCGGCCAGCCGTGGATCCAGGACCTGGCCAGCTCGTCCTGGGCCGCCTGCCAGGCCAGGACGTCCTGGCCGTCCTCCTCCAGCCACTGGTAGGGATCGTCGAACGTCAGCCCGCCGACCTCGTTGTGCTGGGGGCGTACCGGTGCGTCGGGATACCGCATGCGTCACTCTCCGCTCTCGCGCGCCTGCCTGGCGCGCTGGAGGTAGTCGATGACGGCGGGCAGATCGCCCGCCCCCAGCCAGTCGATCTGGCGGCTGATCTCCGCGCTGACCCCGGCGCTGTTGTCACGCCACAGCGCCATGCCCGCGGCGGTGAGCCGTTCCTGGACCCGCTCGTCGCGGGGCTGCACCGCGCCGGTCATGGCCTCCCAGCGCGCTGAGATCGCCTGCACCCTGGGGTCGTCGACGGGCGTGCCCGCCAGGAGGAGCTCCCGGGTCTCGCGGACGAGCTCCAGCCATTCGGCCCGCAGGCCCGCCAGCCGCTCCTCGCCCAGCTCCGCCCGCCGCGTGGCCAGGTGGTCGCGGAGCTCCTGGGCGAAGTACGTCTCGTACACCGAGATCATCTCGAGCGCGGCCATGAACTGCTCGGCGTCGGGCATGACCGACTTGTCCAGCAGCCACATGAGGCCGCTGATCTGCTGCTTCAGTTGCCCCAGCCGGGCGGTCTGGATCTCGATCTCGGCGAGCTGCGCGCCGAGCAGGTCGCGCAGCGTCCCCAAGTCGTCCTCAGGCCTGTTGAGGGCCTCGGCGATCTCGTCCAGCGACAGTCCGAGGCCGCGCAGCGCGCGCACCCGGTAGAGCCTGCGCAGGTCCGCCTCGGTGTAGCGACGGTGCCCGGACGCCGTCCGCTCGCCGGCCCTGACCAGGCCGATCTCGTCGTAGTGATAGAGCGTCCTGACGGTCACCCCGGAGGCTCTGGCCAGCTCCCCGATCGTCCATCGACGCGCGTCTTCGCTCACGCACCCGACCGTAGAACCTCCCGTGGCGGGAGGTTCAAGCCGTTCACTCCCAGAGCGCCGCCACCTGGGCGACCGCGCCGCGGCCCTGGGCGTAACCGGCTCGGGCGCTGGGCGTGCGTACCGCCGGGTCGAGCGGGTCGATCCCGAAGGCGGCCAGCGAGTCGGCGTCCGGCCCGATCACCTCGACCCGGCCGTCGAGCGCGGCCCAGGACGGCTCGCCGACGTCGGGCATCGGGGCCAGCACCAGCACCCGGTCGAACCCGGCCGCGAGGTCGGAATTGGTGCTCGTACGCACGCCGCCGTCCATGTACCGGACCCCGTCGATCGTCACGCACGGCCACACGCCGGGCACCGCGCAACTGGCCGCCACCGCGTCCACCAGCTCAACCCCCGACCCGGGCTCGAACAGCCGGGTCTCGCCGCTGACCGCCTCGACCGCCACGATCACCAGGTCACGTCGCGGCCACTCGTGCACGGGCAGCCGGGCCTCGATCACCTCGCGCCGCCTGGCCTCGCTGATCGTCTCGGCGGCCAGCGCCAGCGCGCCGATCTTCCGCCGCTGCTCGACCGGGTCGGACGTGCTCTCGTAGACCTCCATGAGCTTCGCCCACATCTCCTCCACCCGCACCCCGCTGGGCAGTTCGAGCGTCTGGCGCGCGGGATCGACCTGCCGCTCCAGCAGCTCGGAGAGCGGCCGGCCGCTGGTGACCTGGGCGGCGACCGCCGAGCCCGCCGACGTGCCGACGATGCGGTCGGCCCCTGTCACGTCCACACCGCCGTCGGCGAGCGCCGCCAGCACGCCCGTCGTCCACGCGATCCCGGCGACCCCGCCGCCACCCAGTACCAGTGCCCGCTTGCTCATCGGCCCTCCTCATAGGGGTTCTTCCACCCCAACGCCCGGGGCCCGCAGGCGTCTTCCGCCGATCTCAGCCGGCGAGCACCTTGCGCAGCACCGCGGCGAACTCCTCGGTCCTGCCGATGAATCCGCCGTGGTCGCCGGGGAACTCCGTCGGAGTCGTGCCCAGCAGCTCGGCCAGCGCCACGGAGGTCCGATAGGTGACCAGCCCGCCCGACTCGTCACCGATGCCCACCACGACCTGGGCCGGGGCGGCCTTCAGCGCGGCGACGTCGGGCACGTAGCGGGTGGTGCCGCGCAGCTCGTGGGCGAAGAAGCGCGCGCTGTCGGCCAGCATCTGCTCCGTCGGCTCCCCGGGAGGCCCGGCCGGGGCGCCCTCGTCGCCCTGGTCGAACCCGGCGGTGGCCATGAACTTGGCGAAGGCCGCCCAGACGCCGTCCCGGTGGTAGGTCGCGATGATGTCCTCGGTCGCGGCGCGCTGGTCGGCGGCGTCGGGGAGCAGCTCCAGCGAGGGCGGCTCGTGCGCGACGAGCGTACGGACCCGGCCGGGGTGCCGGGCCACCAGCGCCAGGCCGGTCACCGCGCCGCCGCTGCTGCCGAACACGTCGGCGGTCTCGGCGCCCAGGGCGTCCAGGAGCAGGGCCAGGTCGTCGGCCCGCAGTTCGGGGGTGGAGTCCTGGGTGGGGTCGTCGAGCACGCTGCCCGAGATGCCCCGCGGGTCGTGGGTGACCACCGTGTAGTCGCCCGCCATCGCCTCGGCCAGCGGCGCGAAGTCGGCCGCGGCCATCGGCGACCCCGTGATCACCAGCACCGGGCCGGCGCCGCGGACCTCGTAGCTCAGGCGTCCGCCCGGGATGGCGAGGGTGTGCGTGGTCGTCATGGAAACCTCCAGTCATTTCACCGTCGTCGCTATGACTCGCGTCGCCGGCGAAACTCATCGGCCGATGGCGGACAGATTGACGAGCACCTGAGTGCCGCGTCCCGTCTGGAACCAGGCGATGCCGTCCTGCAGGTGAAAGGTGGGTGGCTTGCCGCCTGTGAGCGTCGAGATCTGGAACAGCAGGCCGGTGCGTCCCGTGGCGAGGTCGTGCACGCCGATCGGCTGCTTTCCGCCGGACGGCCGCTGGCGGAGCAGGACGAAGCGGCCCGAGTAGATCTCCCCGGAGGCGGCCCCCGGCAGCCTCCGCAGGCCCGTGCCGTCGCGCCGCCACGCCTCGACGCCGTTGAAGCACCACGTCACCCCACAGTCGGCCCACGACGGTCGCCCGGCGGGAGCGGTCACGTCCTTGCGCCCGCCGGTGAGCAGGTTCTTCAGGTGCTCCACGGGACGAGGGCTGGGGTCGCCCACCAGGCTGTCGTTTCGCGGCGACCCGGCCCAGGGCCATTCGACCAGGCTGTAACCCTTCGTTCCGTCGATCAAGGTCGCCTTGCCGCCCTTCAGCGGGGCCCGGTAGACGCCGCCCACGTCGGGCGACCACACGACCATGCCGTCCGCGATGGCCATGCGGCCGATTCCCAGGACCATGTTGTCGCGGGTGACCGTGGCGCGGTCCGAGGCGATCCGGCGGGGCACTCCGCCCGTTACCGGCACCGTCCAGACCTCCTTCATACGGCCGCTGAACGCCGACCACGCCAGGTGACCGTCGCCGAAGACCAGCGGGTGGTTCCCCACATCCTCCTTCTTGAGCCGCGCGATCCTGGCGAACGTCCGCTTGTCCAGGTCGTACGACCAGATCTCGCCGGGCCGGTCCTTGGGGAACCCCCGTCCAACCACGACCCGGTCGGTGACGAACACGTCCGGCAGGAACCCGCCGCCGCCCGGTCCCTTGGCCGGGATCTCGTGCACGGCGCCCGGCCACATCTGTTCGACGGGGGCCACCGAGGTGTCGGGGGTCGGCCGGACCGCCGGAGCGGGTGACGTGACCGTACGGGTGACCGCGACGGTGGCCGCCACCACGATCAGGATCGCGGCCGCCACCGCCAGCGGCGCCCGCCACCTCGCGCCGGACGACCGCTCGCGCGGCGCGGGCAGCCGGCGGGGCCGCCCGTCGTCGCGCACGGACTCGGCCCTGGCGGCCAGCGCGTCCCTGAGGCGTTCCTCGATGCCGGTCATGCCTTGCCTCCCAGTTCGCGCTGGAGCCGGTCCAGAGCCCTGGAGGCGGTGGACCGCACGGTGCTCTGCCTGACGCGCGTCGCCTTCGCGATCTCGGCGTCGGAAAGATCGAGGTAGTAGCGCAGGACGAGGACCTCGCGCTGCCGCCTGGGCAGCCGGGCCAGCGCGTCGAGCATCTCCTCGCGCGACTCTCCCAGCAGCGCCGCCGTCTCCGCGGAGTCCACCGGCTCGCCCGGCCCGCCCAGCGGCGCCCGGGCGGCCACGCCGCGCCTGCGCAGGACCGAGCGGGAGGCGTTCAGCACGCAGACGCGGACGTAGGCCAGGGTGAGCTTCCCGGGGCGTTTGCCGTGCAACCTGGAGAAGACGTCCTGCACGACGTCCTCGGCGCTCTCCCGGTCGCCGACGAGCAGCACGGCCAGGCGTACCAGGGCGAGCCAGTGCTCGCGGTACAGACTCGCCAGCACCGCCTCGGCTTCGGGCGGCGCGGGCGCGCGAGCGACTGTCTCACCGTTCATGCCTTAGGAACGCGCACCGTCCCCGATCCGCTGCATCGCCGGGCGGCGCAGCCAGGTGGCCCAGCGCCAGAGCCACTCCATGGGGCCGTACCGGAAGCGGCGCAGCCAGAGGGTGGAGACCAGCCACTGGGCCGCGAGGATCGCGCCGGCGATCAGCAGCACCGTCGTCACCGGCCAGGTCTCCGGCGGGCTCGCCACGGCCCTGGAGATCACCAGGACGAGGATCGTGGCGGACAGGTAGTTGGTCAGCGCCATCCGGCCCAGCGGGGCGAAGACGGCCTGCAGGACCGGCCGGAGCGGCGTCCTGAGCAGGACCAGCAGGCCGCACACGTACACGCCCGCCATCAGGAGCCCGCCGACGGCGAGCGATCCGTCCTGCGCGCGGGCCTGCAGCCACAGGGCGACCGCCGCGCCGGCCGCGAAGAGCACGGTCAGCACCACGGGAGCGGAACGCTCGATCCGGTCGATCACCCCGTACCGGGTCAGCGCGGACCCGGCCAGGAACAGCCCGGGGACCAGCGCGGTCCCGCCGCCGAAGGCCAGCGCCGCGGCGAGGAACGCGACGGCGACGCCCGCCACGGCCCGGCGCGGCAGCCAGGTCGAGGGCAGGAGCACCACCAGGCCGACGACGGCGTAGATCGTCAGGATGTCGCCCCGCCAGAGCGCGAACATGTGCACCAGGCCCATCGCGAGCAGCACCAGGAGCCGGCGCAGCAGGAGCAGCCGCGGGCTGGCGGTGCGCCCTGCCGCGGACTCCAGGAGCAGCGAGAAGCCGATGCCGAACAGCAGCGAGAAGATCGGGAAGAACCGCTGCTCGACCAGCAGCCCCATCCACATCGCGCCAGGGGTCTCCGCCGCGTGCTGGACGGGGACGAGGGCGTCGCCGACGTGGGAGATCGGCTGGACGTTGGCCAGGAGGATCCCGCAGAGCGCGAAGCCGCGTATGACGTCGAGCGCGGTGATCCGCGCCCTTCTTCGGGAATCGGGAGTTTCGGGTGGCATGACGCCTCATCCTGCGGGCCTCATGCCGGTGGCGGCTTCGGCCGGAAGCAGGGTTCGCGACAGTACTTTCGGCCGGACCTGTGCCCTCAGGGGGTGGCGACCTCCAGGTTGCCGGAGTCGCTGGAAAGCTCGATCGTACGCGGCGCCGAGGCGTCGGTGGCCGCCGTGACGTCCTTGCTGCCGGAGTCGGTCTTGGCGATCACGTTGTACGGCCCCTGCGGCACGCGGACCGTGATCGAGCCCGAGTCCGAGGAGCTCACGACCTTGTCCGGCTGCGCGGTGAAGACCAGCTCGACGTCCCCCGAGTCGGTCTCCGTGACGACCCGCTTGCCCGACAGCCCGCCGGCCTCGATCACCCCGGAGTCGCTGTGCACGTCCACCTCGCCGGACAGGTCCTTCAGCGTCAGGTCCCCGGAGTCGGAGTCGATCTTGACGCGGAGCCCCTTGGGGATCTCCACCTTGTAGTTCACGTCGCAGGCCGCGGCCCCGCTCCCCAGCCCCCAGCTGCGGGGGCACTTGTACGTCAGGGCGAGCGTGTCGCCCTCCACGCCGTGGCTGGTCTCCGGCTTGTTCTTGCGCCAGACGAGATGTTCGGTCACGCGGATGCCCTGGCGGTCCGACTCCACCACCTCGACGGTGCCGGAGTCGGACCCGATCCTGATGCCGGCCACCTTGTCGGTGACGTCGTAGGACTTGGTGTCCTCATCGAGGGGGCCGGCGAGGCCGCACCCGGTCAACACCGCCGCGACCCCCAGCAGCCCTGCGATCATGCCCGCTCTCTTCATGCCCATGACGCCCAAGTGTGGTTCACCAGGCCCCGCCCGGGCGTCGGGGAGTTCCCTGAGACGTCCCTGAAGAGTCCCTCAGGGGCGGGGGCGGTCACCAGCCGAGCTCGTCGCAGCCGGTGTGGTCGGCGGGCTCCACCTGAAGGGTCGCGTGCGCCACGCCGTGGCGGCGGAGCAGCAGGTCGCGGGCCTGGTCCAGGATGGCGTGGTGGTCCTTCGGGTCGACGGTGACCAGGTGGGCGGTGGCGACGTTCATGCCGGAGGTGAGGGTCCACAGGTGCAGGTCGTGCACGTCGCGTACGCCTTCGAGCGCCGCCAGGTCGGCCGCCACCGCGGCCGCGTCCATGCCCTCGGGCACGTGCTGCCCCAGCACCGCGAAGACCTGACGGCCGAGGGAGATCGCGCGCAGGGCGACGAAGACGCCGATGGCGAGGGCGACGACGGTGTCCCAGAACGTCTGACCGGTGGCCGTGATCAGCCAGCCCGCCACGATGACGCCGACGGACCCGGCCGTGTCGGCCACGACCTCCAGGTAGGCGCCCTTGACGTTGAGGCTCTCGGCGGCCCCGGCACGCAGCAGCAACAGGGCGATGAGGTTGACGACCAGGCCGATGCCGCCGACGACGAGCATCGGGCCGGAGGAGACCTCCGCGGGTCCGCCGATCCGCCCGATGGCCTCCAAGACCACGTACAGCGCGACGCCGAGCATCATGACCACGGCCAGCAGGGACGCGAACACCTCGGCCCGGTAGGAGCCGTAGCTGCGCCTTCCCGTGGCGTCCGGCCGGGTGGCGATGCGGGTGGCCACCAGGGCGGCGCCCAGGGTGACGACGTCGGCGGCCATGTGCCCGGCGTCCGACATCAGCGCCAGCGAGCCGGAGATCAGGCCGTAGACCAGCTCGACCACGAAGAACGCGCCGATGAGGACGAAGGAGACCGCCAGCCGCCACCGGTGCTGGGCGCCGGCGTGCCCGTGTCCGTGCCCGGCGCCCATCAGTCGGCCCCGTCCCGTTCGGGGTGGATGGCCTCGGTGTGCTCGGTGTGGGCGAGCGCCAGGTCGAGCAGCATGCGTACGTGGGGGTCGTCCAGCCGGTAGTACGCCATCCGCCCGGCGCGCCGGGCGACGACGATGCGGTGGGCGCGCAGCAGCCGCAGGGCGTGGGAGACCGCGGACTCGCTCTGGCCGGTCACGGCCGCGAGGTCGCACACGCACAGCTCTCCGTCCAGCAGCGCCACGAGCAGCCGCAGCCGGTTCGGATCGGACAGCAGGCTGAAGACGTCGGCGGTGTCGGCCAGATCGTCGGCCGCCGGCATCCGTTCGCACACGGCGGCGACCCGGTCGGGGTCGACGACCCGGACCGCGCAGCCGTCCGGCGACAAGACGACTCGCTCACTTGAAGAGCTATTCATATAAACAACAATAGCCCGCGAAGTGATCCCACCGTCAAGTTTCTCCGCGCGTCCTCTTTCAAACCTGACCGCCGCGTTGAAGGGGCTCCAGCCCGGCTATCTGCTCCGGCGGGGGGGGGGGGGGGGGGGGGGGGGGGGGGGGGGGGGGGGGCCCGGCCGGCCCCCCCCGCCCCCCCCCCCCCGGGGGGGGGCGGGGGGGGGGGGGGGGGGGGGGGGGGACACCCCCCCCCCCCCCCCCCCACCCC
>NZ_JBIUCF010000036.1:0-145887 GCF_044593615.1 Nonomuraea sp. NPDC051941 | reverse complement strand
TCCTTCCGGCGTGCGCCACCCCTCCTAAAAAACCCCTCCACACCCCCCCCACATTTACCCCCCGCGCCCCCCCCCCCCCCCCCCCCCCCCCCCCCCCCCCGCTCGCGGGCACCGTCCCCCAACGGCCCCCGCGATGGCTCGCGCACCATGCCCGCGCGAGCCGGGTCCTCAGGCCGCCCTGAACTCGTGGCCCTCTGAGCGAGGCCGGAGCCGTACGACATCCGCCTCGATGAACCGGCCGCTGCCGCCTTCCGCGGGCTCCCCGTTGATGCGGGAGAGCAGCACCGGGTCGGCCAGCGCGAGCAGCACCCCCACCAGCAGCCCGAGACCCAGCAGCACGAATCCGATGGCAACCATTTCCTGTCCCCTTCCGACATCTCCCAGCATCGGCGACACCCCATGGCTCCCGCCTCCGCTGAAGGACTGGTCTCCTGCCACCCCTCTCGGCCGAACGGCTGATACGAGATGTCCGACTTCCGGCCTAGGCTCGAGGCCGTGGTGGAGAGCAAGCGCATCGTGTACTGGATCCGGCGGCTGAGCGAGATCGCGATGATCGGCTGGCTGGGCATGATGCTGCTGCTCGACCTCGTGCTGGCCGGCGTCACCGGAGGCGTCCAGTGGCTCGTGCCGTTCTGCGGCGCGGCCGGCATCGCGGCCGTGGTGCTGCGGCGCCGCTACCGGATCGAGGGGTTCAGCATCATGCTGGCCCTGTCGTTCAGCGTGTCGATCGTCATCGGCAGCACCGAGCTGCGGGGCGTGCCCGGCATGGCGGAGACGGGATCGCTGCTCATCCTGATCATCGGCGTGCTGCGGCACGTGGAGCCGGTGCGGCGGGCGGCCGTGCTCGCGTGCGTGGGCCTGATCGTGCTGCTGGCCGAGGCCGTCGGGCGCAAGTACAACGACTCGGGGCTGGCGTTCTCGTTCCTGCTGTTCGCGGGGTGGTCGACGGCGGCCGGGGTCGGCGGTTACCTCCGCTTCCAGCAGGAGCGCCGCACGGAGGCCGTCTATTCGGTACGGCGGGCCGAACGCCTCGAACTCGCCAGGGAGCTGCACGACCTGGTCGCCCACTACATCACGGGCATCGTGGTCCAGGCCCAGGCCGCGCGTACGGTCGCCGAGACCAAGCCGGAGGCGGTGGCGCCCGCGCTCGACGCGATCGCCACGGCCGGGTCGGAGGCGCTGACCTCGATGCGGCGCATGGTCACGGTGCTGCGCACCGAGGACGACGCGGCCCGCAAACCCGGCGTCACGCTGGCCGACCTGCGGATGCTGACCGAGCGGTTCTCCGCCGAAGGGCCGAAGGTGGCGTTCGAGATCGGGCAGGGGCTGGACGATCGCACGCTGCCGCCCGAGGTCATGACAACCCTGCACCGGGTGCTCCAGGAGTCGCTGACCAACATCCGCAAGCACGCCTCCCGTACCGCCTGGGTCGAGGCGGGTCTGCGGCGCTTCGAGAGGGTGGTGGTACTGCGGGTGCGGAACTTCGGGTCGGGGTCAGATCCGAAGGTGTCGCGCCTCGGCGGCGGGTTCGGGCTGGTCGGGATGGCCGAGCGGGTGGAGGCGCTGGGCGGCAGGCTCTACGCGGGCCCGTCCGCCGAGGGCGCCTGGGAGGTGGTCGCCGAGTTCCCCCTCCCGTAGGGCCCGCTCGAACGCCTCGCCGCCCAGGACGGCCCGCAGCCGCCCGCCGATCCGCTCCACGTCCAGCCGCTCGCCCACCGGCAGGGGCGCCCCCGCCGCCGCCCGCATGGCCGTGGCCGCCCCGATCAGCCTGGCCGCCTCCACGGGCCTGCCCCCTTGGTCGAGCGACAGGTCGAGCGACATGGCGCCCGCCAGGCCCTCGAGCGCCAGCGCGACCGCCCGGGGATCGCCGCTCGCCCGCGCGGCCTCGTACCCCTCGCGATGCCTGGCCAGCGCGAGCGCCGCGGCTCCGCGCTGCTCGGCCGCGAAGCCCAGCTCCGCCATGACGAACGCGATCCCGGGCGTCCCCCGCACCTGCCGCAGCCAGTCGAGCAGGGACAGCAGGTACGACTCCGCCTCCTCGTACCTGCCCTGCCGCCGGGCGCTCAGGGCCAGGCCGAGCACGGCGTTCTCCTCGGCGGACTTGTACGACTGCTCGACCGCCAGCCGCCTGGCGCGCTCGTGGTGGTCGTCGGCCCGCCCGTAGTCGCCGGACAACATCGCGATCCGGCCCAGCGCGGCCACCCTGAACGACACCTCGAACCCCAGCTCCTCCGCCAGCCGCAGCGCCTCCTCCCGCAGCCGGGCGGCCCTGGCGTAGTCGCCGCGGATCTCCGCCGCCCGGTCGAGCACGTCCATGGCCTCGATCTGCCCCCACTCGTCCCCGAGCTCCCTGAAGAGCGCCAGGCCCCGCTCGCCGTCGCGTTCCATGGCCGCCAGGTCGCCCCGGACGACGGCGAGCTTCCCGCGCAGGCAGAGCGCCGCCGCCACACCCCACCGATCGCCCAGCTCCCGGTAGGCCGCCAGCGCTCGCTCCGCAGCCACCTCGTGCGCCCGCCGGTCGCCGTAGGCCCACCGGACGTGGCTCAGGAACCAGTCGGCCAGCGCCGCGCCCGCCGGGTCGAGCTCGGCCCGCCGGACCGGCGAGGCGGGCTCGCCGATCAGCAGCTCGATCCCGGCCAGCCAGACCGACGCCCGCGCCGCCTCCGCCCCGGAGGCGGTGTGCGTCCCCAGGGCCGCCGACAGGGAGCGGCGGGCCTCGCGCAGGCGCCCGCGCAGGAACCAGTACCAGGCCAGGGCGTTGGCCAGGCGCAGCGGCTCCGGTCCCGCGAGGGCGAGCCGGAGGTTGGCGCTCTCGGCGTCGAGCCGGGCGAGCCATTCCCGCTGCCCGGGCCCCTTGAGGTCCGCCCGTTCGGCCAGGGCCGTGTAGTGGCGGGCGTGGCGCTCCCTGATCGCGTCGTACTCGCCCGCCTCGCGCAGCCGCTCCACGCAGTACGCCGTCACGGACTCCAGCAGCCGGTAGCGCGGCCCGGCCACGCGCACCACCAGCGACCGGTCGACCAGCCTGGCCACGGTGTCGAGCACGTCCACGCCGGGCTCGGCGCACACCTCCTCGGCCGCGTCCAGCGTGCACCCGTCGGCGTGCACGGCCAGGCGCCGCAGCACGACGCGCTCGGGTTCGCTCAGCAGCTCCCAGCTCCAGTCGATCATCGCCCGGAGCGTGCGCTGCCGCGCCGGCGCGTCCCGCATGCCCGCGCTGAGCAGCCTGAACCGGTCGTCCAGCCGGTCGGCCAGCTCCCGCACCCCGAGGGCGCGTACACGGGTGGCGGCCAGTTCGAGCGCCAGCGGGATGCCGTCGAGGCGCCGGCAGATGGTGGCCACGGTCTCGCTCGGCGGGACGTTCGCCCGGGCCGTGAAGAGCCGTACGGCCTCGGGTTCGGGCAGGGGCGGCACCGCGCGTACGGACTCGCCCGTCACGCCCAGCGGCTCCTGGCTCGTGGCCAGCACGCGCAGCCCCGGGGCGGTGCGCAGGAGGGCGGCGGCCAGCTCGGCCGCCTGCTCCACCAGGTGCTCGCAGTTGTCGAGGACGAGCAGCATGCGCTTGCCCGCCAGCGCTCCTGCCAGCCTGGGCGCGAGCGGGGCGGCGTCGTCGTCCCGCACGCCGAGCACGGCCGCGACCGCCTCGGCGGGCTCGGCCGCCCCCGCCAGCTCGGCCAGCCACACCCCGTCGGGGAAGTCCGGCCCCGCGTCGGCGGCGGCGGCCAGGGCGAGCCTGGTCTTGCCGACGCCGCCCGGCCCGGTGAGGGTCACCAGGCGGGAGGCGGCGAGCAGCGCACGGACGTCGGCCAGTTCCCCCTCCCGGCCGACCAGGTCGGTGAGCGGCGCGGGCAGGTTGGTGGCGGGCGCCACCGAGGAGGCCGGCGTCAGGCCGGGGTCCTGGCGCAGGATGGCCTGGTGGAGATCGGCCAGCGCTGGCGACGGGTCGAGCCCCAGGTCCTCCCCCAGCCGCCTGCGCAGGCCCTCGTAGGCGGCCAGGGCCTCGCTCTGCCGCCCGCCCCGGTAGAGCGCCGTCATGTGGGCGGCGACCAGCCGTTCGCGCAACGGGTGGCGGGCCACCAGGTCGCCCAGGTCCACGGGCCGGCCCAGCTCCAGGCGTACCTCCGCCTGCTCCTCCAGGGCCGCGAGGCGCGTCTCCTCCAGGCGCGCGGCCTCCGGGAGCGCGAAGGCGGCGTCGGCGAAGTCGGCGTACGCGGGCCCGCGCCACAGCGCCAGCGCCTGCTCCAGCTCGGCCGCGCGCGTGCGCGGATCAGGGGACCGGCGCTCCACGAGGGAGCGGAATCGCCCGGCGTCGCAGTCGTGGGCGGCCAGCCGGTATCCGGCGGGCCCGTGCACGACCAGGCCGGGGTCGCCGAGGGCCCGGCGCAGCTGGGAGACGCGGGCCTGGAGGGTGCCGACCGGGTTGCGGCCGGTCGCGGCGCCCCAGAGGTCGTCGATCAGCCGGTCCGCCGAGACCGGCCCGCCCCCGTGCGCCAGCAGGTCGGCCAGGAGCGCGCGTACTTTGGGCTCGGCCACCGGGACGGGCCTGCCGTCCTCGGCCCGGACCTCCAGCGGTCCCAGCACCCCGAATCGCACCACGTCAGTACTCAACCCGTGGCGGGGCGGAAGGATTTCCGTAGCGGCGTGTCCGAGGGTGTCGGGCATGAGTCAAGTGACAGTCGTGGGAATGGGCCCGATGGGCTCGAAGATGGCCGAGACGTTCCTGGCCGCCGGGCACGAGGTGGCGGTCTGGAACCGTACGGCGAGCAGGACGGCACCGCTGGTCGCCCAGGGCGCCAGGCAGGCGGCGAGCGCGGCGGACGGCGACCTGCTGGTGGTCAGCCAGATCAGCTACCAGGCGATGTACGACAGCTTCGGCGACGCCGGGCTGGACGGGAAGGTGGTGGTCAACCTCAGCTCCGACACCCCGGAGGCGCTGCGCCGAGCGGCCCGGTGGGTGGAGGAGCGCGGCGGCACGCTG
This sequence comes from Nonomuraea sp. NPDC051941, assembly GCF_044593615.1. Lineage (NCBI taxonomy): Bacteria > Bacillati > Actinomycetota > Actinomycetes > Streptosporangiales > Streptosporangiaceae > Nonomuraea > Nonomuraea sp. NPDC051941. Next base: position 140,912 of record NZ_JBIUCF010000036.1, on the reverse strand, counting down.
ATCACGGCGGGCATCATGGTGCCGCCGCCGGGGATCGGGCAGCCGGGCGCGTACACCTTCTACAGCGGCCCCAAGGACGTCCTCGACCGGCACGCCGGGACGCTGGAGGCGCTGAGCGAGGTCACCTACGTCGGGGCGGACCGGGCGCTGGCGATGATGTACTACCAGGCCCAGCTCCTGATCTTCTGGTCGAGCCTGACCAGCTTCATGCACGCCATGGCGATGCTGCGCACGGCGGGGACCGCGCCGGCGGAGTTCCTGCCGTTCGCCCGGGACCTGTTCACCCAGCTGGGCGGTGACGGACCCATGGGGTACGCCAAGATCCTGGCCGAGGAGTTCGCGGCCGGGAAGTATCCGGGCGAGCTGAACTCCCTGCACATGCAGGCCGTCGGCATCGGCCACGCCGTGGAGGCGCTGGCCGACGCCGGGCTGGAGACCACGGTCCCGGGCGCGCTCAAGGCGTTGTTCGAGCGCGCCGACGCCGAGGGCCGGGGCCACGAGGGGCTCGGCACCGTGATCGAGTCGATCCGAAAGCCCTAGTGATTGGCGAGGAAGGCGAGCAGGTCCTGGCGGGTGATCATGCCCGAGGGCTTGCCGTCTTCCAGCACAACGGCCGCATCGGCCTTCTCCAGCGCTTCGACCGCACGGGCCACAGGTTCACCACTGCCGATCATGGGTAGTGGCGCCGACATGTGATCACCGATCTGGTCGTCGGAGGAGAGTCTGCCGTGGTAGAGGGCTTCGAGGAGGTCGCGTTCGACGATGGAGCCGACCACCTCGGCCGCCATGACCGGCGGCTCCTCCTTCATCACCGGGAGCTGGGACACCGAGTATTCCCGCATGATCGAGATGGCCGTGCCCACCGACTCGTGCGGATGCGCGTGCACGAACTCCGGCAGCCCCGCTCCCTTCCGCGCCAGCACGTCGGCGACCAGCCCCTCCTCGGACGACGTGGTCAGGAAGCCGTAGTCGGCCATCCAGTCGTCGTTGAAGATCTTGGACAGGTAGCCGCGCCCGCCGTCGGGAAGCAGCACGACGATCACGTCGTCGGGCGCGGCCGTGGCCGCCACCCGCAGCGCCGCCACGACCGCCATCCCGCAGGAGCCGCCGACCAGCAGCCCCTCCTCGCGGGCGAGCCTGCGGGTCATGGTGAAGGAGTCCTTGTCGGACACCGCGATGATCTCGTCGCAGATCTTGGTGTCGTACGTGGCGGGCCAGATGTCCTCGCCCACCCCTTCCACCAGGTACGGCCGGCCGGTGCCGCCGGAGTAGACCGAGCCCTCCGGGTCGGCCCCGATGATCTTCACGCGGCCGCCGGAGACCTCCTTGAGATAGCGGCCGGTGCCGCTGATGGTGCCGCCGGTGCCGATGCCCGCGACGAAGTGGGTGATCCGGCCCTCGGTCTGCTCCCAGATCTCCGGACCCGTCGAGTGGTAGTGGGAGTCGGGGTTGTTGACGTTGGAGTACTGGTCGGGCTTCCAGGCGTTCGGCACCTCGCGGGCCAGCCGGTCGGAGACCGAGTAGTACGAGTCGGGATGGTCGGGCGAGACGGCGGTCGGGCAGACCACGACCTCGGCCCCATAGGCCCGCAGGACCGAGATCTTGTCCTGGGCCACCTTGTCCGGCACCACGAACAGGCACCGGTAACCCTTCTGCTGGGCCACGATCGCCAGGCCCACCCCCGTGTTGCCGGAGGTCGGCTCGACGATCACGCTTCCCGGACGCAGCTCGCCGGACGCCTCCGCGGCCTCGATCATCCGTACGGCGATGCGGTCCTTGACCGAGCCGCCCGGGTTGAAATATTCGACCTTGGCCAGCACCTGTGCGGACAACCCCGCGTTGACTTTGTGCAGCCGGACGAGCGGAGTGTTCCCCATGAGATCAACCAGGGAATCGTAAACGCGCACCGCGGTGTTCACCTTCTTTACCGAAGCTTGGTCAGCTTGCCAGTGGCCGAGATCCAGTGGGGGTGGCCGGCACTCGGCTAGTTTTCAAGCAAACGCTACCGCTGAGTTCGACTAGGAGGGCACGTACGGTGGTCTGGCCAGCTGGTATGGCGCGCGCGGCACGCAAGATCGCCACGGCCGCGGCGCTCGGAGGTGGCGGGCTTACGGCCCTCGGCGCGACGGCGTACGGGCTGCTGGTCGCCGAAGGGCTGCTCGCGCGCCGGGCCATCGGGCAACCGCACGGCCTGGACGGGCCGCCTTCCGACGGCACGTACGGTGACTTTCCCGGCGAGCCGCTCAAGATCGCCATGCTCGGCGACTCCACGTCGGTCGGGCTCGGCATGACCGACCCCGCCCAGACCCCCGGCGCGCTGCTCGCGCACGGCCTGGCCTCGGTCGCCGAACGCCCGGTACACCTGCTCGTCGTCGGCAAGTCGGGCTCGCCCTCGTCCGAGCTGGGCGACCAGGTGGACAAGGCCCTGGCCATGGAGACCGACATCGCGGTGATCTTCGTGGGGGCCAACGACATCATCACGCAGACGCCGCCCGCCGTCGCCGTACGCCATCTGGCCAAAGCCGTGCGGCGGTTGCGGGACGCGGGGGTCGAGGTGGTCGTGGGCACCTGTCCCGACCTCGGCACGGTGCGGCCGATCGGGCAGCCGCTGCGCTGGGTGGCGCGGCGGTGGAGCCGCCAGCTCGCCGCGGCGCAGACGGTGGCGGTGGTGGACGCGGGCGGCCGTACGGTGGCGTTCGCCGACCTCCTGGGCCCCGAGTTCGCAACAAATCCGGCAGAAATGTTCGGACCGGATCGTTTCCATCCATCTGCCCGAGGTTACGCGCAGGCCGCTTACGCGGTGCTACCGTCAGTGTGCGCTGCGTTGGGGCTGTGGCCTGAGCCGCGCCCCGCACGCGGCGAAGCACTACAACCGATCTACCTTGCGGCGGCTACGGCCGCGGAGGAGCCCGGCACCGAGGTCACCGCGACCCGGGTCGACGGACGGGCGACGGGCCTGCACGGAAAGTGGGCGACGTTGTTCCGCCGACGGCTCGGCGAGACGTTCAACGACGCCCGGCGTCTGACGTCCCGGCTCGGCGAGACGCTCGACGACGCCTGACGTCCCCCGTCAAGGCCCGCCGAGTGCCAGTGTCGGTTACTCTGCGCGCCCGCGTCGCCACTCCTCGTCCCCTTTGGAGTGGATTGCCCGTGCAGCGACCCCTCTGGAAACCGACCGTAGCCCTCGCCGGAACCCTCGTCGGAGTCCTCTCCGCGGCCGCCTGCTCCGGCAGCGACGCGGCCACCACCCCGAACTTCCCGACCTGGCAGAACACCCAGGTCAACGCCGTCAGCCGGATGGCGGTGGCGGGCGGGGTCGTCGCCGCCACCTCCATGAAGCCCGACGGCTCGCTGGAGACCGTCGCCGTCGGCCTGCGGGACGGCAAGCGGCTGTGGTCCTACCCGGCCACGATCGCCGGCCGCCTGCCCGGCATGGGTGTCTCGGCCCCGGCGGTCGTCGAGACGTCCCCGGGCCAGGGCGTGGTCGTCGCGCTCGACCCGGCCAAGAGCGGCCACTGGAACGCCACGCTCATCGCCCGCGACGCCCGCTCGGGGGCGCAGAAGTGGAGCAGGCCGGTGCACTCGACGTTCGGGCCGCAGCGGTGCGGGCCGTACGTCTGCGTGTCGGAGCACACGGCCCTGGCCAAGGCCCGCATGGTGGTGCTCGACCCGGCCACCGGGAAGACCCTGTGGAAGCTGCCGGGGATCTCCGAGGTGGAGTGGTCCGACCCGAGCCGGGTCCTGCTGCTCAGGCTGGCCGCCAGCCCCATGATCGAGTCGTACGAGCTCAAGACCGGCAAGCTGCAGTGGCAGCAGCCGATCGAGCAGGCGCTCGGCCCGGGGATCGACATGTCGGGCGGGTGGGCGTTCGGGGCGACCGGCGACAATCTGGTCGGCTATGTCGCCCCCTACACGAACCCCCAGACGAAGAAGGTCTCCGCCTTCGGCCTCTTCTCCGTCAAGATCCCCAACGGGACGATCAACTGGATGCGGCCCTCGGTCGTACGCGTCTATCCGAGCGGCAGCCCCGGCTACGCCCCCGTCGTACGCCCCGTCGACCGCCAGGGGGCCTACGGCGGCTTCGCCCGGCTGGACTCGGAGAGCGGCCGGGTGGTCGGGCAGGTCACCGCGGCCGACGTGCCCGGGTCCGGCTGGTGGCTGGCCTTCCCCGACCGGATGGACAAGCTGGGCTTCCTCAAGCACGACGCCAAGGGCACGGCGTTCGACCTGGTCTCGGGCAAGCCGGTGCCGGTGGAGGAGCAGCACGGCTGGTCCTTCTGCGTGACCGACCCCAAGCCGCTGCCGCTGCGCGGGCAGGCGCCGGGCTTCTACTCGACGGCGGCCGTCTGCGAGTACGACCTCGCCACCGGCAAGCAGGTCAAGGGTGCGGTCGTGCCGCCTCCCTGGTTCACCGGCAGCCAGGACGGGTGGCGGCTGTGGCGCGACGAGAAGGGGGCCATCCACGCCATCAACGACCAAACCTCCACCGCGCCCGGCATGTATGGATAGGACCGGAATATAGTTCTATCTGTAGCACCCGACAAAGGAGGGGCCATGCCCGAGGCAGTCATCGTCGCGACCGCGCGTTCCCCGATCGGCCGGGCCTTCAAGGGCTCGCTCCAGGAGATCCGCCCCGACGACCTGACCGTGCAGATGATCCAGGCGGCGCTGGCCAAGGTGCCCCAGCTCGATCCCTCGTCGATCGACGACATCATGCTGGGGTGCGGGCTGCCCGGGGGCGAGCAGGGGTTCAACATGGCCCGGGTGGTGTCGGTGATGCTCGGGCTGGACAACGTGCCCGGCACGACCGTGACGCGCTACTGCTCCTCGTCGCTGCAGACCACGCGGATGGCCTTCCACGCGATCAAGGCGGGCGAGGGGGACGTGTTCGTGTCGGCCGGGGTGGAGACCGTGTCCCGGTTCACGAAGGGCAACTCCGACTCGCTGCCCGACACGCACAACCCCGTCTTCCTGGACGCCCTGGCACGTACCAAGTCCTTCGGCGAGGGCGGGAAGGTGTGGCACGACCCGCGCGAGGACGGCGTCGTCCCTGACATCTACATCGCGATGGGACAGACCGCCGAGAACCTCGCCCAGCTCAAGGGGGTCACCCGCCAGGAGCAGGACGAGTTCGGGGTGCGCTCGCAGAACCTGGCCGAGAAGGCGCTGGCCGACGGGTTCTGGGCCAAGGACATCACGCCGGTGACGCTGCCGGACGGGACGGTGGTGGAGAAGGACGACGGGCCTCGGGCGGGGACGACGTACGAGAAGGTCTCCACCCTCCAGCCGGTCTTCCGGCCCGACGGGACCGTGACCGCCGGCAACTGCTGCCCGCTGAACGACGGGGCGGCGGCCGTGATCGTGATGAGCGACGTCAAGGCCGCCGAACTCGGGATCACGCCGCTGGCCCGGATCGTCTCGACCGGGGTCACCGGGCTGTCCCCGGAGATCATGGGGCTGGGGCCGGTGGAGGCCTCGAAGCAGGCGCTCTCGCGGGCGGGGATGGCGATCGAGGACGTCGACCTCGTGGAGATCAACGAGGCGTTCGCCGCCCAGGTGATCCCGTCCTACCGGGATCTGGGGATCCCGCTGGACCGGCTCAACGTCAACGGCGGGGCGATCGCGGTGGGGCATCCGTTCGGGATGACGGGGGCGCGGATCACGTCCACGCTGATCAACAGCCTGCAGCACCACGACAAGAGCATCGGGCTCGAAACGATGTGCGTGGGCGGCGGCCAGGGCATGGCCATGATCCTCGAACGCCTCTGACCACTTCCCATCCATTTTTTACGCGCTGCCCGGGCAACCACCCGCCGTACTCCGGCTGACGGAGCGGCGAGCCTGGGGCGGAGAACGGCAGCTTGCGTGACCAGCGGAGCCCCGTGCGAGCGCGACCATGAGCAGGGCCCCTCCAGGGAAACGGCCGCTGACCCTTCACCGGCTGAGCGCCGCTACGCGAGCCCATGGTTGCCCGGCTACGCTCCCCCACCTTGCCCACCGCCCGGCTTGCGCCGGGCACCACCGCACGACGCCCCGCCGACCGGGGGCCCGAGCGCCGCGGGAGGTGGTCGGGATGGTCAGCCGTGGGTGTCCGGGCCGGCGTGGTGGGGGGTGATGCGGAGGAGGACGCGGCGTTCGCGGGTCATGGCGGCGCGGTAGTCGTCCCAGTCCGGGTGCTCGCCGGAGATGTCGCGATAGTACGAGACCAGGCCCTCCATGGCGTCCGGGAGCGACTGGATGTCGGCCGTCCCGTCCACCTGGATCCATTCGCCGTAGAAACCGTCCGTGAAGACGCACAGCGAGACGTGCGGGTCGCGGCGGGCGTTGCGGACCTTGGCGGCCGTTTCGCGGGTGCTGACGATGACCTGGCCGCCCGAGACGCCGGCGGTCACCGGGGACATCTGCGGGCGCCCGTCGCGATGCCTGGTGAGCAGGACGGCGCGGTGGTGGGTGCGGAGGAAGGCGAGTGCCTTGTCGAGGTCCATCTCCTCATGATGACGCCCATGAGGACGCGCCCGCGCCTGGGGCACGGGCGCGAGGATGGATGGGCTTAGATGAAGCCCATGCGGTTACGGCGGTGCCGCTCGTGTTCGTGCACGATCGCGGCGGCGTAGCCGTGGGATAGCCCGTGCTCGTCGGCAAGCCAGTTGGCCCGCTCGTCACACCTCAGGAAAGCCGGGCCGTTGTCGATGGCTTGGAACCACTCTGGGAGTTCGCGCCCCGTTATGGACGGGACTCTTGCGATCAGCTTCGTCTGCGTCTCCGGTGAGTGGTTCAAGGACATGGGCACCTCCGCGAATAAGGGTCCTTTGCTCGACCCTGCAACACCAGCGTCCGAATGGCAAGCCCCCAACCAGGCATCATTTTGTGACGGCACGTAGATTTTCGGTCACACAAGGAGAGGGCCCCGCCGGAACGGCGGAGCCCTCGGGGGTGACGCAGACGTTAACGATCAGTCACTACTGGTGAAATAGCTGACGAACCGCAGCACCTCGAGGTAGATCCAGACGAGGCTCAGCGTCAGGCCGAACGCGCACTGCCAGGCGAACTTCTCCGGCGCCCCCTCCCGCACGCCCTGCTCGATCGAGTCGAAGTCGAGCAGCAGGAAGAAGCAGCCGATCAGGATCATGACGATGCTGAACGCCCAGCCGATCGGGCTGTCGGTGCGCAGGCCGAGGCCGCCGTCGACGAAGAAGCCGAGGACCAGGTTGACGAGCAGCAGCCCGAGCGCCGCGATGCCGGCCGCGAGGCCGAACTTCACGAGCTTGGGTGTGACGCGGATGATCCGCAACGAGTAGACCGTCAGCACCGCGCCGAACGCGAACGCCGTGCCGAGCACGGCCTGCAGCACGATGCCGCTGATCATGCCCTCGAAGACGGAGCTGATCTTGCCCAGGAACACGCCCTCGAAGACGGCGTACCCCAGGATGAGCGCCGGGTTGGTGCTCTGCGTGAACGAGGCGATCAGCCCGAGGATCAGCGCGACGACCGCGGCGCCGATGGCGACCCCTGGCGGGACGTTGAGGACCCAGGCCGCGGCGGCGGCCGCGACGAGAGCCCCGAGGGTGAGAAACCCGCGCACGACGACGTCGTCTAGCGTCATGGTGCGGTACGCGGGCCGAGTGGGTTGCGCGTACGACGGCGCGTCGTACATGTTCTGCAGCTGGTCGGGGGTCGGGGACGGCCCGGCCCAGCCCGCGGACTGCTGCCGCGACCTGCTGAAAACGGGGTTCTTGCTCTCCATCGCTGCCTCCTGTGACGCCGAGCCTACGGGGCGCGGCGACACCTTGGTCAACTGACGTGTTAGATCGATGTTCATTCGGGACTTCGGCAGCTTCCCAACGAACGTGCCCGGCCCAGAGTTCCCAAGGTCATCGAGCTCGCCCTTCAAGATCATCCGCAGCCCCGGCCCCAGGGTCTCGGCGCGTCCTATTTACTGTGCGTCCACGAGAAAAGACCGGCAGTAATGGCGTAGTCAAGCATTCACAGAAAGAAACGTTCGGGAGAAGCCCGGAGAGGCAGAAAGACAGCCCGTTGTCAATATGCCGAAGGCGAAAAGTAAACGACGCCCACCTGAGCTTACTCGGCCGCTCCACGTCGGCCTCAACCGGTCCGGCGTCGGCGCCCACAGGCCCTTCCAGCAGGGGCGAAGCGCCCGCAGGCGGCGCGACACCGTAACAACTCGATATCGGCCGCAACAGGCCCGTCCGACGATCGCGGTAAACCTCCAGGTCAGGAACCCAAAGGCGATGAAGACGGCAAGTGCCCCCGGCGGGATTCGAACCCGCACGTCAACCCTTTTAAGGGGTTTGCCTCTGCCATTGGGCTACGGGGGCGCCGCAATCATACGAAACAGACCATGGTTAAGAGGAGCACAACTTCGCATCAGGCGTCACAACTGTGAAGTCTGCGGTGAAGTGAGAGGGCTCCAGGCACTCTGTCCAAGAAGAGTAGACCGTCCAGATGGTCGAGTTGGTGCTGAATGCAGCGGGCTTCGAAGGCGTCCGCTTCGATGGTGACGGGCTCTCCCGTACCTGGCAAATGCCCACGTACGGTGATACGGGTGGCGCGGAGGACATCTGCCGTGAGTCCCGTGATGGACGTGCAGCCCTCGCGCCCCGGGTCCCAGTGGGACGCTCTGGCGAGGCGTGGATTGGCCAGAACGAGCTCTCCGGCCCACGAACGGCTCCGGGGGTGGAGTCCGGCATCAAAGGCGATCAGGCGCCAGCTCAGGCCGATCTGAGGGGCGGCCAGCCCGGTCGTGGCGGTCTCCCGGCGGAGGGTGGCCAGGAGATCGGCGGCGGCGGCCACGATCTCGGGGGCGGTGGGGTCGACCGGTTCGGCGGCGGCGGACAGGAGCGGGTGCGGGGCGCCGAGGACCTCGCGCGGGGTTCCCACGCGGCCGCCGAGCACATCACTGCCGCCGGGCGCCCTCCAAGGCTCGCCGCCCCATCCGTTCATCTGTCCTCCTGCCCGTTCACAGCAGGTCCGGTTCGACGGGGCGGAAGGTGATCTCCGAGTCGAGTCCGGCGCCGACGGCCGCCAGCCTGCGCATGAGCGCCGCCACGTCCACCTCCTTCGGTAGCTCGACGTCCGCGATCAGAACGTAGAGACGGCCGGTGAGCCTGGTGCTCATCCCGGTGATGTTGCCTCGGTCAGCGGCGAGCACGGCGCTGATGGCCGAGATGATCCCGGGCCGGTCGGGCCCGTGCACGGTCAGCACGTAACCGAGACCGCCGCCCTCCTCGCAGAAGTGCCGCTGGGCCTCGATGGCGGAGGCGGTCACCACGAGATCGGGCGCGCACAGACGCTTCAGCAGCTCGGCCGAGTCCAGATCGCCCGACACCAGCAGCATCATCGCCACGTGACCGCCGAGCAACGTCATCGTCGAGTCCTGGATGTTCGCTCCGCAGTCGGCGAGCGAACCGGTGACCGCGGCGATCACGCCGGGCCGGTCGACGCCGAGCACGGTCACCGCTGAGAGCCCCATCCGTGCTACCCCTTCCGCTTGCGACCAGGGGTGCCGAATACGCCCCGGCGAGGTTCGCCGGGGCGCTTGCCGTTCCTGGGCTAGCGACGGGTCGTCGCGACTGCGGCCCTGAAGTCCTCACGCGGGTGCTCCATCTCACCCAGCGAGATCGTCTCGCGCTTGAAGAACAGGGCCAGGGTCCAGTCGACGACGACACGGACCTTGCGGTTCAGCGTCGGCACCCGCGACAGATGGTAGGTCCGGTGCATGAACCACGCAGGGAATCCGCGAAGCTTGACGCCATAGACATTGGCGACGCCCTGATGCAGGCCCAAACCGGCAACCGATCCGACATACTTGTGGCGGTATTCGACCAGTTGCTGGCCACGCAGGTGGCGGACGATGTTGTCGGCCAGCACCTTGGCCTGGCGGACGGCGTGCTGGGCGTTCGGGGCGCAGTACTGGCCGGGGTTCGTGACGTCGGGCACCCCCGCGGCGTCTCCCGCCGCGAAGGCGTCGTTCGTGCCGGCGATGGTGAGCATGGCGGTGCACTTGATCCGGCCGCGCTCGTCGAGCGGCAGGCCGCTGTCGTTGACCACGGGGCTGGGCTTGACGCCCGCGGTCCACACGAGGGTCTCCGCATCGAACTCCGAGCCGTCCGAGAGGATCACGTGCCCGTCGGTGCAGGACTCCAGGCGGGTCTCGAGCTTGACGTCGATGCCGCGCTCGCGCAGCTGCTCCAGGGTCCACTTGCCCATCTCGGGGCCGACCTCGGGCAGCACCCGGTTCGAGGCCTCCACGAGCACCCAGCGGAGGTCCGACGGCTTGATGTTGCGGTAGTAGCGTGTCGAGTCCTTGGCCATGTCCTCGAGCTCCGCGAGCGCCTCGACGCCCGCGAACCCGGCGCCGACCACGACGAACGTGAGCGCCTTGCGCCGCACCTCCGGGTCGTCGGTCGACTCGGCCACGTCGAGCAGGTGCAGCACGCGGTTGCGCAGGGCGATGGCCTCGCCCACGGCCTTGAAGCCGATGCCGATGTCGGTGAGGCCGGGGATGGGCAGCGTGCGCGAGATCGATCCGGCGGCCATCACGATCACGTCGTAGGCCACCTGGCGCGGCGCGCCCTCGGGCGGCTGGAACGTGACGGTGCGCTCGGCGTGGTCGACCTCGGTGACCCTGCCGTTGAGGATCCGCACCTTGGGCAGGATCCGCCGCAGCGGGGCCACCACGTGCCGGGGCGAGAGGTTACCCGCCGCCGCCTCAGGCAAGAAGGGCTGGTAGGTCATGTAGGACTGGGGGTCGATGATCGTGATGCGTGCCTCGCCGCCGCGCAGCTCACGCTGGAGTCTGCGCTGCAGCCGAAGCGCTGTGTACAGGCCGACGTATCCACCGCCGACGATCAAGATGTGCTTGTTCATCCTGAGGCCCCATCCCTCGTGGAGTGCTTGTGAAAGCATTCACAAGCTTACGTCAAGCGCGCTTGATGAATCCAACCCGGGGGTGGTGGAACGCGTCACACAGCCAGTGACCTGGCCCTGGTGAAGACATCGTCGAGCATCTGGGCGGTCACGCGGCCGGTGAACGTGTTCTGCTGGCTGGGGTGGTAGCAGCCGATCAGCGTGACGGGGACGCCGGCGTGGCGGACCTCCACCTCGGCCCCGTGCCCGAACGGCGGCCTGGAGCGCGGCAGCTCGTAGCCGGCGTCCTTGAGCGCGGGCCACACGGCCTGCCAGGCGTACCCGCCGAGCGCCACGACCACCCGTACGTACGGCGCCACCAGCGCCACCTCCCTGGCCATCCACGGGAAGCAGGCGGCCTTCTCCGAGGGCAGCGGCTTGTTCGCGGGCGGCGCGCAGCGCACCGAGGCCACCACCCGCGTGTCGATGAGCCGCTGCCCGTCCCCGGCGTGCGTGCTCGTCTCCTGCGCGGCCAGGCCGGTGCGGTGCAGCGAGGCGAACAGCCAGTCGCCGCTGCGGTCGCCGGTGAAGATCCGCCCGGTGCGGTTGCCCCCGTGGGCCGCCGGGGCCAGGCCGACCAGCAGGATCCGCGGGCGCTCGGCGCCCCAGCCGGGGACCGGGCGGCCCCAGTACGTCTCGTCCGCGAACGCGCGCCGCTTCGCCTCGGCGACCTGCTCGCGCCACTCCACCAGGCGGGGACAGGCACGGCAGACGGACTGTCCGGCCGTGAGCTCCGCGAGGGTGTCACTGGTGGCGGCGAGGCGGCGCACGTCCGCGGGGTCGTGGGCGACCGGGGTGTCAGCGGTCGCCGGGTCTTCCGGCCAGCCGGTGCCAGGAGGTACGAAGCTCATGACACCGATGGTGCCCGATCACTTGGCGGGCTTCGGACCGGGCGTGGGGGTCGGGCAGATCGGCCTCGGCGCCGACGTGGGCGTACGGCTTGATGTTTTGACGTGCTCCTCCACATAAATGTGGAGGATTCCTGTGCTGCTTACGCAGCAGCTCGCAGCGCAGGTGCGGGCGAGACTGTGGGACAGGATGCTTGACGCTTCACAGGCCCCGGTATCCCGGAGTCTCCACGTCCTGTGACCGCCCGTCCGGCGGCAGAGTTGTACCGATGAAGCTGGTTTCGGGCGGCGTTGGTATCGGCGTTGCCGATCCATCCGCACGGCAGGTTCTTGCACGCGAACCGCGACTGCGTTTCGCGTGATCCCGCAGTGGTGGTGTGGCAGCGGTGACACTCTTGGCTGGTGCCGTGCGGGCGGACCATGGCGACCAGGCCGCCGCGATCGGCGCTCTTGTAGGTCAGGAACTCCACCGTTCGGCCCCACGCCTGGCCCGCGATCGAGCGATTCAGGCCCCGCTTTTGGGCGACGTTGACCCCCGGCTCCTGCACGGTCCCACACGCCGAGGCCATCATGTTGGTGATGTTCAGGTCTTCGACCACGATCGCGCTGAATCGCCGCGCGAGGTCGGTCGTGCTCTGATGCTGCCAGTCGACGGCTCGGCGCTTGGCTGTCGCGCGGAGCCGGGCGATCTGGTCGTAGGTGCGGCGTACCCGATTGGAGACCGGGCCGCCCTTCTCGCGGGTGGCACGCTGACGGGCGCTTTTGCGCTCCAGACGCAACAACCGCTCACTCTCCCCGCTGGTGAGCCACGAGCCGTGCCGAAGGTGTTGCCCGTTGGACAGAGCGAGGGGGACCGTGACGCCCCGGTCCATGCCAACCTTCGGCCCGGCGTGCGCGACAGGGGCGGACACGAGCAGCTCGGTACGGAAGACGATGGTCCACCCGTGGGCTTGTTTCACCAGGCGAGCCCCGGTGACCCTGCCGGGTGGCCCGCCCTTGGTGAGGCCGGGCAGGTCTTTCGTCCACCGGAACTTCACCCGACCGACCTTGGGCAGGTTCACCGCGCCCCACCTGCGGTTGATCCGGCTGATCTGCAAGTCGCGGGCCTGAGGGACGTCCACGGCCATCCGGGACCGCAACCGGCTCTTGAACGTCGGGCGCTTGGCCGGGTGGCCGGGGTTGAAGAAGTTCGCCCACGCCTGCCGGTAGGTCTTCAGTACGGCTTGCGCGGCCTGAGCGGGCAGCTGCCCCATCCACTCGATCTCATGGCGGGCCACCCGGATCGCCGCGTCGCACTCCTTCAGCGTCGGAAACCGGACCTGCCGGAAGGTGAAGTACTCGTGCAGCAGGTTCCACAGCACGCGGGCGGTGTGCGCCTGTCCGTCCAGCACCACCGCCTGGGCCGCGCTCAACTCCAGGCGGGCCACATGCGCCCGCGTCTGTTTCACCTTCTCCACACACTGATCTTATCGTTTGGTTTATGTCACCGAGGTGGAATCCAAACCCCGATGTGCGCTCCGGGCGGGACGTCGTTCATCACCTTCACGCACATTTGGTGTTCATCACCAAATACCGGCGTGGAGCCTTCACCGACCCGATGCTGGTCCGATGTGAACAGATCATGCGCAAGGTCTGTGCCGACTTCGAGGCCGAACTTCGCGAGTTCAACGGCGAGGACGACCACGTCCACCTACTGGTCCACTATCCCCCCAAGGTCGCCCTGTCCAAGCTGGTCAACTCGCTGAAGGGGGTCTCGGCTCGGATGCTCCACAAAGAGTTCGGCACCCACGTCCGCAAGCACCTATGGGCTGATCATTTCTGGTCCGGCTCCTACTTCGCCGGATCGGTCGGCGGAGCCCCGCTGACCATGCTCGAGCAGTACATCGAGCAGCAGAAACGACCTGTGTGAGTGAAGCCGCCGACAAACCTGAAAGGTCAGGGCACGCTCGCGCCCCTAGCGGGCACTCCCGCGTGGGCCTTCACCCCCGGCGTAAACGCCGGGGCCCTGCCCCACATTCTGGTAGACGCCGTCGTTGGACGAGGCCTCGGCGGCCTGTGCGTACTGTTCGGGGGTCATGCTTGTCCCTCCTTGAGCAGGGATGCCATGGTCGCCGAGAACGAGGTCCAGGTCTTGGCCGAGGTGGCGTACATGCTCCGGCCGACCTCGTTGAGTCCGTAGTACTTGCGGTGCGGCCCTTCGTCCGAGGCGACCACGTACGACGTCAGCGCCCCGGCCTTGAACAGGCGGCGCAGCGTGCCGTAGACCGAGGCGTCGCCCACCTCCTCCAGGCCGGCCTCCCTCAGCCGGCGCACGACGTCGTAGCCGTAGCCGTCGCGCTCGTTGAGCACGGCGAGCACGGCCAGGTCGAGCACGCCCTTGAGGAGCTGGCTGCTATCCACGTAATGCACACTACTGTGCAAAGCACAATAGTGGCAACGAGAAAACCGGGTGGCGCCCGCGAGGGCTGCCACCCGGTCCGATCAGCCTAGGCTGCGGCCTTTGGCGGGCAGGTCGCCGAGTAGGAGGCGACGCCCGAGGACGCGGCGTTCGGGCTGGTGACGACGAGCTCTACGGTGCCCTCCGTCTTGGTGGAGTTCTGCGCTCCGCCGATGCCCCAGGTCACGTCGAGGCTGCCGTTGACCGTACGCTCAAGCGTGTTGTGGTCACGGACGCCGTTGACGACCCAGTAGTACTGCACGGTGGTGGGGCCGGTGCTGGTCAGCGTGGCCTTGAAGTCCACCCCGGGGCCACGGCCGTCGTTGCACATGTCAAGCCGGGTACCGGCGACCGTCGCGCCCGAAACCGAGACCTTGGGGGCGGGGGCCGGAGCCTCCGCGTCCTTGCACCAGACCTTGTAGTAGGCCCGGTTGGAGGAGGCGCCCTCGGGGCTCAGGATCTCGAGCTGCGCCCAGCCGCGCTGGCTGTGACGCGGGGAGATGCCGAAGCCGACCTTGCGCGTGTCGTAGACCTTGACCCTGCCGTAGTCGGCCACTTCACCGTTGAGAATCCAGCGGTAGCGAACCCACGTCGGGCGGTTGGCCTCGATCAGGCCGACAAAGTCGATCTTGTCACCGGGGGTGCAGACGCCGGAGTACGAGTCGGGGCTGGCCCATGCGCGGGCGGACACCGACACGTCGAGCTGCGTACGCCCCACGTCCTTCGGCTCCTCACAGGAGACGGAGAAGTAGCCCTTCTTCGAGGTGACCTTCTTCGGACCGAGGACCTGAACGGCCTCCCAGCCCTTGACGTTCTCCTTGAAGGTGATGGACTGCCTGACCGTCACCGACTTGGTGCCCTTGCCCGAGAGCTTGAGCACCTTGACCTTGCCCTTGGACCCGTCGCCGTGGAGCCAGCGGTAGGCCAGCTCCGTCTTGCCCCGGACGGGAACCTTGATCTTGGCCGAGAAGTTGACCTTGACCGGGCAGGCTCCCTCGTAGTCGCCCGCGGACACCGCGGGCGTCGACACCGAGACCTTGGGAGCGGCCTTGGTGGTGGCGGCCGTCGCCGCCTGGGCGGGGCTGGCGACCAGGCCCGCGGCCAGGGCGGCCAGCACCGCGGCGGACGCGCCGAACGCCGCCGCCTTACGTGCTAACCCAACAGACATCATGTGAGAGTGCTCCATTCCTTTGAGGGAAGAGACGCGCTCGGGAACGGTCGCCACGCCGGCACCTTCCGTGCACAGCAATATGGCAAAGCCCCCGTAATGCCCCTTTACCTAACCACAATACTGATTGCACGCTCAACACAGGCCATAGACCTGAAATGTCCGGATTTCTTCAGCTATCGGGCGATAGACCAGGCGATACCGTCAAGAATGTCGTGTTCACTGACCACGACCTGCGAAAACGCGAAACGACGGATGATCCGGTCAAGAATTAGCGCGCCGGCGCCAATCACGTCGACCCTTCCCGGGTGCATCACCGGAACCTCGGCACGCTCACCATGGGTCATCGCCAGCAGCCGCCGCGTCACTTCATGTACCTGTCCAGCCGAAATCCGCGAGTGGTGAATTCTGGCCGAGTCGTAAGCGGGCAGATCGAGCACCATCCCCGCGACCGTCGTCACCGAACCCGCCAGCCCCACCAGCGTGCGGGCCCGCTGCACGGGCACCTCCGCCTCGACCCTGTCGAGCGCCGCCTCGATGTCGGCCACCACGGCCTCCAGCGCGGGCGCGGAGGGCGGGTCGCCGGCGTCCTTCAGGTGCCGCTCGGTCAGGCGCACGCAGCCGATGTCCACCGACAGCGCCGCCTCGGCGTGCTCGGAGCCGACCACGAACTCGGTGGACCCGCCGCCGATGTCCACCACCAGGTACGGCGGCAGCGGCCCCTGCGGCATCTCGGTCTCCGGCGACAGCCGGACCAGCCCCTTGGTCGCCCCCACGAACGAGAGCTCGGCCTCCTCCGCCCCCGACACGACCTCCGGCTCCACCCCGAAGATCTCGCGGACCCCGTCCACGAACTCCTGCCTGTTGGCCGCGTCCCGGGTCGCGCTGGTGGCCACCACACGGGTCCTGACGGCGCCGTGCCGGTCGATCAGCTCCCGGTAGACCCTCATGGCCTTGAACGTGCGCTCAAGGGCGTCAGGGGCCAGCCTGCCGGTCCTGTCGACGCCCTGGCCGAGGCGGACGATCTCCATTCGCCGCTCGACGTCGTCGATGAGATCGTCGCCCACGTCGGCGATGAGCAGACGTACGGAATTGGTGCCGCAGTCGACGGCGGCTACACGCATGGTCCGTCACCCCACCAGTCGGGGAGGGCGTCGAGCGCCTCCCTGCCGAACGGGTTGCTCCCGGGCGCCGCCAGCTCGTGCGCGACGAGCGCATGCAGGCACTTGACCCGCAGCGGCATGCCGCCCGTGCTCTGCATGTCGCGCGGGAGCGGCTCCATGCCCTCCTCCTTCGCCGCCTCGTCGCGCCTGGCGACGTAGTCGTCGTGCGCCGCGCGGTAGGCGGCGGCCAGCTCGGGATCGGTGGCCAGCCGGGCCTGCATCTCCCGCATCAGCCCCGAGCCTTCGAGCGTGCCGATGGCCGAGGCCGCCTTGGGGCAGGTCAGGTAGTAGAGAGTCGGGAAGGGCGAGCCGTCGGGCAGCCTCGGCGCGGTCTCCACCACGTCGGGGTTGCCGCACGGGCAGCGGTGCGCCACCCCGCGCAGCCCCCTGGGCGGCCGCCCGAGCTGCAGTCGCACCGTCTCGACGTCTTTACCGTCCAACACTTTCCTTCCCCGTCACGGCCCGGCGGCCGGTGCCCTTGTCGGCGGCCTCCACCGACTCCCAGAGCGTCTGGTACCACGGCGGCGGCGCCGGCGCCTGCTGCACGGTCGCCGGCTCCTTGATCTGCTGCTGGTCCATCACCACGTAGCACTTCTCGCCGGGCCCGCAGTAGTGCAGCCGCTCCTTGGCCGTCTTCTTGATCCAGTTGGGATCGTCGCTCTGCCGGTCGCGCTCCAGCAGCGTCTGCTTCTCCGCCTCGACCCTGGCCTTCTCCGCCCGATGCTCGGCGATGCTGCGGCGCAGGCTGATGTACTCGCGGACAGGGTAGGCCAGGCTCATCGCGATCGCGCACACCACGACGGCCAGGATGGCGGCCCGCCCGGTCAGCTGCGGCCTTTTCGCCATTTGCTGCACTCCCTGCCTATGGCCTCACTTCGTGAGGCGGGCTCGGTCGCCCTGGAGCCGTCGTTTTCCTCACCATTCCGGTCGCTTCGCTCCCTCCATGGCGAGGAAAACGACGGCGCTCCCTCGCAAAAACCTAGCGCCGGAAGCGCGGGAAGGCGGCGCGACCCGCGTAGCGGGCGGCGTCGTCGAGGAGCTCCTCGATGCGCAGCAGCTGGTTGTACTTGGCCACCCGGTCCGAACGGGCCGGGGCGCCGGTCTTGATCTGGCCGCAGTTGACCGCGACCGCGAGGTCGGCGATCGTCGTGTCCTCGGTCTCGCCGGAGCGGTGGCTCATCATGCACTTGTAGCCGTTGCGGTGGGCCAGGTCCACGGCGTCGAGGGTCTCCGACAGCGTGCCGATCTGGTTGACCTTGACCAGCAGGGCGTTGGCGGTGCCCTCCTTGATGCCGCGCTCCAGCCGCTCGGGGTTGGTGACGAACAGGTCGTCGCCCACGAGCTGCACCTTGTCGCCGAGCGCCTCGGTGATGGCCTTCCAGCCGGCCCAGTCCTCCTCGTCGAGCGGGTCCTCGATGGAGACGAGCGGGTAGTTGGCGACCAGGTCCGCGTAGAACTCGATCAGCTCCTGCGCCGACAGGCCCTTGCCGTCGATCGTGTAGACGCCGTCCTTGTGGAACTCGGAGGCGGCCACGTCGAGCGCCAGCGCCACGTCCTCGCCCGGCACGTAGCCGGCCCGCTCGATGGCGACCAGGATCAGGTCGAGCGCGTCGCGGTTGGACGGCAGGTTGGGCGCGAAGCCGCCCTCGTCGCCCAGGCCCGTGGCGTAGCCCTTCTCCTTGAGCACGCCCTTGAGCGCGTGGTAGACCTCCGTGCCCATGCGCACGGCCTCGCGGAACGTCTCCGCCCCGACCGGCGCGATCATGAACTCCTGGATGTCCACGTTGGTGTCGGCGTGGGCGCCGCCGTTGAGGATGTTCATCATCGGCACGGGCAGCACATGGGCGTTGGGGCCGCCGACGTAGCGGAAGAGCGGCAGGTCGGCGCTGTCGGCGGCGGCCTTCGCGACGGCCAGCGAGACGCCCAGGATGGCGTTGGCGCCGAGCTTGGCCTTGTTGGGCGTGCGGTCCAGGTCGATCATGATCTGGTCGATGATGCGCTGGTCCTCGGCCTCGATGCCGTTGATCTCCTCGAAGATCTCGTCGGTCACGGCGAGGACGGCCTTCTCCACGCCCTTGCCGCCGTAACGCTTGCCGCCGTCACGCAGCTCGACCGCCTCGAACTGGCCGGTGGACGCCCCGCTCGGCACGGCCGCGCGGCCGGTGCTGCCGTCGTCGAGCACGATCTCGACCTCGACCGTGGGGTTGCCTCGGGAGTCGAGGATCTCGCGGGCGTATACGACCTCGATAGTAGCCACGGGATTGCGCTCCTAAGTGAAAGGCGATATGCCATCAGAGCCTATCGGTACACCCGGACGCGGGACCGCACGGTCACCAGACACCGAACCGGGCACCGCAGGGTCAGGCCGATTCCCAGGCGCGCACCCGGTCCCGGTACGTACGGGCGGCCGCCCGCAGCTCGGCCTCGGCGTCGAGACCGGCCTCCGCGGCCCGGCGGACCAGGTCGAACAGCTCCCGGGCCACCCCCTGCCCGACGGCCGCCGCGAGCGCGTCGGGCGCCCCGGCCCGCTCGGCCCGGCGCACCAGCTGGGCGGCCAGCGACAGCGCGGGCTGCCCCATGGGCACGCCGTCGAGCACCGACTCCCGGCCCTTGGCGGCCCGCTCGGCCGCCTTGATCGCGTCCCAGTTGTCGTTGACCTCGTCGGCGCTCTCCGCGCGAACCGAGCCGAAGACGTGCGGATGGCGTCGCACCAGCTTCTCGACGATCCCGGCCGCCACGTCGTCCATGTCGAAGTCCGCGGCCACCCGCGCGTGGAAGACCACCTGGAGCAGCAGGTCGCCCAGCTCCTCGCGGAGTGCCGGGTAGTCGCCCTGCTCGATGGTCTCCAGCACCTCGTACGCCTCTTCGAGCAGGTACGGCACCAGCGACTCGTGCGTCTGCTTGCGGTCCCACGGGCACTCGGTCCGCAGCCGGTCCATCACGGCGACCAGGTCGAGCACCCGCGCCCCCGGCAGGTCGTACGAGCCCGGCACCACCTCGATCAGCGGCGGCTCCTCGAGCGCGATCGCGGCGTGCCCGACCGCGCGCATGAACTCCTCGTCCTCCTTCTCGGAGGCCGAGGCGAGCCACACCACGCTCTCGCCGACGGCCCGCGCGGCCAGCCCGCGCGGGTCGGGCTCCACGACCTCGACCGTCACCCCCGCCTCCGCCAGGTAGGGCAGCTGCGGATGCGCGGCGGACCCGGTCAGCACCGGGCCCGAGCGCAGCACCTGCCAGGCCTGATGGCTCAGCAGGCCCGGCGGGACCCTGGGCGAGGTGGTGACGACGGTCAGCGGCACGGCTCAGCCCTGCGGCTGCTGCTGCTGAGGCGCCTGCTGCGGGGTGGCCTTGCCGAACCTGCCGGCGTCCACGAACAGCGACGGGTTCTCCTGCGACGGGTTGGCGTTGACCACACCGAAGCGGGGGTTGAAGATCGTCTTGATCGAGGCGAAGTCCTGGCGGAGCTTGTCGAGCCCGCCCTGGCCGGCCTGCTGCTGCAGCTTGGCCATCCCGACCGCCGTGCGCGCGTACTCGCGGGCGTAGCTGGGCGCGACACCCAGGGCCAGCAGGTTGATCTGGGGCGACTGGTACTGGCCGGGGTCCTGGAGCTTGGCGTCGATCTCCTTGTCGGTCACCTGGACGTTGTTGCGCGCCATCAGCTGCTTGGCGGCGCTGATGTCGGCCAGCCGCTGGAGCACGTACTGGCTGACCGGCACGCCGAGCGCCGTCTCGTCCAGCTTGTTCTGCTTCAGCGCGGCCTTGTAGGCCTCCGCGTCCCTGTTGAGCTGACCCGTCGAGATGCGCTCCTTGCCCACCACGGCCGCGGCGCCGGCCTGCATGGGGGAAGAGCAGGCGGTAAGCGCGATGCCCACCGCGGCAGCGGCCACAGCCACTCGTATCGACTTCACGTGCGTCCCTTTCCGACCGAAAACCGCCGCTAGCTTACCCGCGCTGGCTCGAGGAACATCGCCTCGACCAGGTCACCGCACCATTTGAGCAGGTCGAGATCCCGGAGCGGCTGCCCACCGAGCGGCTTGGTCTTGGGCACCGGCACCAGCAGCGTCTCGGCCGCCTGCTTGTATATCGCCTTCTTGTACAGCCGGTCGAGCCGGACCTGCTGCGACTCCCTCAGCCTGGCCGGGCCGAACTTGATGTTCTGGCCCTGCAGCGTCACGTCCGTGAGCCCGGCCTGGCGCGCCTTGATCCGGAACTTGGCCACCTCCAGCAGGTTTTCCACCTCCGCGGGCGGCTTGCCGTAGCGGTCGGTCAGCTCGGCGCGCACCTCGTCGATGTCGGCGGGGGCGGCGATGGCCGCGATCCGCTTGTACGCCTCCAGCCGCAGCCGCTCGGAGGTGACGTAGTCGTGCGGGATGTGGGCGTTGATCGGCAGCTCGACCTTGACGTCCTGCTGCTCCTCCTGCGCCTCGCCGCCTTCGAGCTTGGCCTTCTGCTCCTGCACGGCCTCGGCCATCAGCCGTACGTACAGGTCGAAGCCGACGCCCGCGATGAACCCGGACTGCTCGGCCCCCAGCACGTTGCCCGCGCCGCGGATCTCCAGGTCCTTCATGGCGACGTACATGCCCGCGCCCATCTCGGTGTGCTGCGAGATCGTGGCCAGCCGCTCGTGGGCGGTCTCGGTCAGCGGCTTCTCCGGCGGGTAGAGGAAGTACGCGTAACCGCGCTCCCTGCCCCGCCCGACGCGCCCGCGGAGCTGGTGCAGCTGCGACAGGCCGTAGTTGTCGGCCCGGTCGACGATCAGCGTGTTGGCGTTGGGCACGTCGAGCCCGGACTCGACGATCGTGGTGGAGACCAGCAGGTCGTACTCCCGCTCCCAGAAGCCCACCATGATCTTCTCGAGCTGGTGCTCGTTCATCTGCCCGTGCGCCACCGCGATGCGCGCCTCGGGCACCAGCTCGCGCAGCCTCGCGGCCACGCGGTTGATCGAGGCCACCCGGTTGTGCACGAAGAAGATCTGCCCGTCGCGCATCAGCTCGCGCCGGATCGCCGCCCCGATCTGCTTCTCCTCGTACGGCCCCACGAACGTGAGGATCGGGTGCCGCTCCTCCGGCGGCGTGAGGATCGTGGACATCTCGCGGATGCCGGTCAGGCCCATCTCCAGCGTGCGCGGGATCGGCGTGGCCGACATGGCCAGCACGTCGACCTGCGTGCGCAGGTGCTTCATCGCCTCCTTGTGCTCGACGCCGAACCGCTGCTCCTCGTCGATGATGATCAGCCCCAGGTCCTTGAAGCGGACCTCGGGGCTGAGCAGCCGGTGGGTGCCGATCACGACGTCGACGGCGCCCGACCTGAGCCCTTCGAGCGTGCCCTTGACCTCGCCGTCGGTCTGGAACCGGGAGACCGGCTTGAGCGTGACGGGGAAGCTGGAGAACCGCTCGGTGAAGGTGGACATGTGCTGCTGGACCAGCAGCGTCGTCGGCACCAGCACGGCCACCTGCTTGCCGTCCTGCACCGCCTTGAACGCCGCCCGCACCGCGATCTCGGTCTTGCCGTAGCCGACGTCGCCGCAGATCAGCCGGTCCATCGGGACGCCGCGCTCCATGTCGCGCTTGACCTCGTCGATGGCCTCCAGCTGGTCGCCGGTCTCGGCGTACGGGAAGGCGTCCTCCATCTCCCGCTGCCACGGCGTGTCGTCCCCGAACGCGTGGCCCGGCGAGGCCATGCGGGCGGAGTAGAGCCTGATCAGCTCCCCCGCGATCTCCTTGACCGCCTTCTTCGCCCGGGACTTGGCCTTGGCCCAGTCGGCGCCGCCCATGCGGTTGAGCGTGGGCGCCTCGCCGCCGACGTAGCGGGTGACCTCGTCGAGCTGGTCGGTCGGCACGTAGAGCCGGTCGCCCTTGGCGTATTCGATGACCAGGTATTCGCGGGTGGCGCCCTGGACCGTGCGCTGGACCATCTCGATGTAGCGGCCCACGCCGTGCTGCTCGTGCACCACGTGGTCGCCGACCTTGAGCTGGAGGGGGTCGACCATGTTGCGCCGGCGCGACGGCAGGCGCCGCATGTCCTTGGTGGACGCCTTCTGCCCGACCAGGTCGAGGTGGGTGAGCACGGCCAGGTTGGACGTGATGAAGCCGTGCTCGATCAGGCCCGTGCTGACGTGGACGACCTTGGGCTCGGGCGCCTTGTCCAGGAACTGCCGCAGCCTGGCGGGCACGTCGACGCCCTTGAGCAGCTCGACCATCCGCTCGGCCGGCCCGTGGCCCTCGCTGAGCAGCACGACGGCCTTGTCCTCGGCCAGCCAGCCCTTGATGTCGGCCAGCGCCTTGGCGGTGTCGCCCCGGTAGGCCTCGGAGTCCTGCGCGTCGAGCTCGACCCCGCCGCCGAACGGCGCCATCGTCCACCACGGCTGGCCCAGCGCGTCGGCGTGGTCGCGGATCTCCTCCAGCGTGCGGAACGCCGCCGCGCCCAGGTCGATGGGCGCCTCGCCGCCGGCCGCCGCGTTGATCCAGGAGGCCTCCAGGAACTCCTGCGACGTGCGTACGAGCTCCTCGGCCCGGCCCCTGATCCGCTCGGGGTCGCACACGAACACCGCGGACCTGACCGGCAGGTGGTCGAGCAGCAGGTCCATCTCGCCGGCCAGCACGGGCGCGAACGCCTCCATGCCCTCGACCGGCGAGCCCTCGGCGAGCTGGTCGAGCACCTCGGCCAGCGCCGGGTGCTCCTCGGCCAGCTCCGCCGCCCGGGCCCTGACCTCGTCGGTCAGCAGCAGCTCGCGGCACGGCGGCGCGAACAGCCCTTCCTCGGCCGCCTCCAGCGAGCGCTGGTCGGCCACCTTGAACCAGCGGATCTCCTCGACCGTGTCGCCCCAGAACTCCAGCCGCAGCGGGTGCTCCTCGGTCGGCGGGAACACGTCGAGCAGCCCGCCGCGCACGGCCACCTCGCCGCGCTTCTCCACCATGTCGACGCGGTGGTAGCCGTTGGTCACCAGGCGGTCGACGACCTCGTCGAGGTCGGCGTCGTCGCCCGCGCGCAGCCTGATGGGCTCCAGGTCGCCGAGCCCCTTCACGATGGGCTGCAGCAGCGCCCTGATCGGCGCCACGATCACGCTGAGCGGCCCGGCCGCGCTGTCACCCTTGATCGGGTGCGCCAGCCGCCGCAGCACCGCCAGCCGCTGCCCCACGGTGTCGCTGCGCGGCGAGAGCCGCTCGTGCGGCAGCGTCTCCCAGGCCGGGAACACGGCCACCGAGCTGGGCTCGATGAGGCTGGTCAGCGCGGCGGCGAGGTCTTCCGCCTCGCGGCCCGTCGCGGTGACCGCCAGCACGGCCCGCTGGTCGTGCGTGGCCAGCGCGGCCACGCCGAACGGCCGCAGCGCGACGGGCGCGACCAGCGCGACATCGCCGCCCTCTTCGAGAGCGGCGGTCAGTTTCGGGTCGGCGCGAACAAGGTCAAGTAGCCCGGAAAGACTCATCAGATACGCCCACAGCCCCACGACGGCAACACGACTACCCCCGGCCGGGTCAGGTCGCGGGGGTTCTCTCCAAGGGTACTCGCAGGCGCAGCTCAGCCGACCCGGTAGCCGGCCACGGACGGCCAGCGGACGGTGAGCACGGTCGAGGCCTCCTCCGCGCGCCACGAATGGTCGACGCCCTTGCCCCAGACCACGTAGTCACCCGGCTCGGCCAGCAGCACGCTGCGGCCCGGCAGCTCCACCCGGAACCGGCCGCTGATCAGGACCAGCAGGGCCGTGCGCGCCTCCCCCTTGACCCACTCCGCGCGCTCCTCGCCGGGCGTGTGCACCCCCCATTTGATCTCCACGTCGTCACTGTGCCTTGGGTCGCCGAGGGGTTTGAAATGACCCAGCAACCAGCCCCGGTCCATGGCCGCATCTACGCCCGCATTTCCTACGTAAACCTCGCCGTTCACGGGGAAGGATGCTAGCGAGGAAATGGCTCACTGAAACCGTTCGAGTGATTACTGTAGGTGACATGTCTGAGGTGCGATCGGTCGCCCAGCGGGGCGACGTCTTCGGTCAACGGGTCCGCGAGCACTGGTCCGGGCTGCCAGGCAGGCGGCTCGACGTGCTGGTCGCCGGGTGCGCGCACGACGAACCGCTCAACCTGGAAGAGATCGAGACCAGGGCCACCGGGGCCGACGAGGAGATCCCCGCCATCCGGGCGGTGCTCGGGGAGCGGGCCGACCTGGTGTCGTGGTCGCTGGGCGACCTGCGCTGCGTGCCGCTGCCGCCCAGGTCGTACGACGTGATCCAGCTGTCCTTCCTGCTGGAGCGCATCAAGCATTCGGAGCTGGTCTTCGACCGGCTGCTGCAGTCCCTGCGCCCGGGCGGCCTGGTGCTGCTGCGGATGCGCGACCGCAAGTCGGCCTACGGGCTGCTCGACCGGATCACGCCGTCGCTGCTGCGCCGCGTGTTCTGGCGCATGTTCGTCACCCCGGGCACCCCGGGCCCGCTGCCCGGCGTGTACGAGCCGCTGGCGTCGAGCGACGGCATCTACGCCTTCTGCCTCAGCCGGGGCCTCATGATCACCGACGACCAGCGCAACACCAGCGGCCCGGCCCGCCGGCGCAAGCTCACCGTCGCCGCGGTCGCGCTGGCCTCCAAGCTGAGCAACGGCCGCTACCCTGCCACCCATGACGAGATCACCATGGTGATCAGGAAGCCGCAACACCACTTCGCCCGGGTCCTCTAGCGGCACACTTGCATCAATCGGTAGACTCCATCCCTACCAATTCAATCGGAATAGTTGGGATGTTGGAGCCGTGGAGTGGACCCCCGATGCGCGCGAGTTGGCCGACCTCGAGCTGCTGCTCTCCGGCGTCTTCGAGCCGCTGACCGGGTTCCTGGGCCACGATGACCTGCACGCGGTGCACGAGCGGGGCACTCTCGCCGACGGCACGCCGTGGCCCGCATCCGTCACGCTCCACGTGTCCGCCGATCTCTCGCCCGGCGACGAGGTCACGCTGCTCGACCCCGAGGGCCTGCCGCTGGCCGCCCTCACGGTGGCCGCCCAGGAGCCCGACGGACTGACCTCGGGGCCGGTCAAGGGCCTCGGCACGCCCGAACACGGCCCGTTCGCGCGCCTGCGGCGCACTCCGGCCGAGGTCAAGGCGGAGCTCGGCGGGCGTCCCGCGCTCGCCGTCACCATGCGTGGGCCTCTCGACGACCTCTCCGAGATCGTCGCCACCGCCAAGGAGCTCGACGCGCTGATCATGCTGCTCCCCCTCTCGTACGGCGAGCCGGGCCCCGCGGTCGTACGCGCCGCGCTCCGGGCCAAGGAGAAGCTGCCGGAGGACACGATCGTCGTCTCGGTGCCCCTGGCGCCCCGCGAGGAGCCCGAGATCGACCTGGAGCTGCGCGAGCACGTCGCTACCGCCTTCGGCGCCGCCGAGCACCTGGCCGGCCCCGACCCCGTGCACATCCCGGGCCCGCCGCACCGCCGCGGCCTCGTGGTCTTCTTCACCGGCTTGTCCGGCTCCGGCAAGTCCACGATCGCCCGCGGCCTGCGCGACGCGCTGCTGGAGCTCGGCAGCCGCACGGTGACCTACCTCGACGGCGACGTCGTACGCCACCTGCTGTCCAAGGGCCTGACGTTCTCCAAGGCCGACCGCGACCTGAACATCCGCCGCATCGGCTTCGTCGCCGCCGAGGCCGCCCGCCACGGCGGCCTGGCCATCTGCGCCCCCATCGCCCCCTACGCGGCCACCCGCGAGGAGGTGCGCGAGATGGTCGAGTCGGTCGGGGCCGACTTCCTGCTCGTGCACGTCGCGACGCCGCTGGAGGAGTGCGAGCGGCGCGACCGCAAGGGCCTGTACGCCAAGGCGCGCGCCGGCCTCATCCCCGAGTTCACCGGCGTCTCCGACCCCTACGAGGAGCCGGACGACGCCGAGCTGGTGATCGACACCACGCACATTTCGATCGACGCGGCCGTCTCCCAGGTCCTGGGGACGCTGCGGTCTGGAGGCTGGGTTCGGTGATCGACTTCCCCCTGATCCTCGGGTCCTTCCTCGTCGCGATCGTGGTCGGGCTGACCGGGATGGGCGGCGGGGCGCTCATGACGCCGATGATGATGCTGTTCTTCAACGTCCCGCCGCTGGCCGCGGTCTCCAGCGACCTGGTCGCCTCGGCCGTCATGAAGCCGGTCGGCAGCGCCGTGCACCTGCGCCGGGGCACGGTCAACCTGCGCCTGGTCGGCTGGCTGTGCGCGGGCTCGGTGCCGGCCGCCTTCTGCGGGGTGTTCCTGGCCCGCGCGTTCGCGGTCACCGACGCGGTCAAGTACGCGCTCGGCGTGGCGCTCCTGCTGGCCGTGGCCGGCATGGCGCTCAAGAGCTGGCTCGGCGCGCGGGGAGGCACGTCGAGCGCCCATGAGATCGCCGTGCGCCCAATTCCGACCCTACTGGTCGGTACGGTGGGCGGACTGGTCGTGGGGGTCTCCTCCGTCGGATCCGGATCGCTGATCATCGTGGCCCTGCTCGTCCTCTACCCGGCGCTCAAGGCCAACCAGCTCGTCGGCACGGACCTCGTCCAGGCCGTGCCGCTGGTGGCCTCCGCCGCGCTCGGGCACCTGCTGTTCGGCGACTTCCAGCTGGACCTCACGCTGTCGCTGCTCATCGGCTCGATCCCGGGCGTCTACCTCGGCGCCCGGATCTCCTCGCGCGCGCCCGGCGGCCTGATCCGGGCGCTGCTGGCCATCGTCCTGCTCGCCTCCGCGCTCAAGCTGCTCAACGTGAGCAACACCCTCACCGTCTGGGCCCTCGTGGCCGCCACGGTCGTCACCGTCGTCGGCTGGCGCCTCACGGCCTCGGGACGGGTGTCGAGCGGAAGTAAGGATCCCGAGCCAGTTCGGTGAACGCCCGGTCGGCCCCCGAGCCGGTGTCGAAGCTGGTGTCGCCGCGCGGCGCCTGCGGCGAGTCGAAGTACAGCAGCGCCTTGATCTGCGGATATCGCTTGATCTGCCGCCGCACCGACTCGTAGAACGCCCGCTTGAACCCCCGGTCGTCGCTCCGCTCGAACACCCCCCACTCGGCCACCATGACCGGCTTGCCGGGGAAGCGGGCCTGCATCCACCGGTAGAACCCCGGCCAGTCCGGATATTCCTTGCGGGTCTTGTTCACCAGCCCCTCGAAGTCCTCGACCTTGCCGTCGGCGTACGGGTCCATGGCCACCCAGTCGACCACGTCGTCACCCGGGTAGAGGTCCTCGAACCACGGCTCGGCCGCCCAGTTGGGCGCCCCCATGTACGTCATGACCATGACGGCGTTCTTCACCCCCTCGGCCCGCAGCCTGGCCACGACGTGCCGGAACATGGCCGCGTAGTCGGTGGCCTGCATGCCCGAGCCCGACGACTCGTCCACGTCGTTCTCCGGCTCGTGGTGGAGGGTGAGGAAGAACCGCTCGGGGAAGGTGCGCCTGAGGTATCCGGCCAGCCGGTCGATCCGGGCGTCGAGCGCCCCGTCGGCGATCTCGGCCCAGGTGTGGTCGAGCGAGGGCTTCCAGTTGACCATGAGCAGCCGGGGCCTGGCCGGGTCGCGGGCCAGCCTGATCTCGGCGGGCGTGGGGAACAGCTCGCTGCCCCGGTGGTAGACGTGCACCACGTCGGCGGCGGCGCCCATGCGCGACTCGGCGCTGTGCAGGGCCTGATCCAGCGGGGCGCCGCTGAAGACCTCCGGCGCGAGGCCCCACCAGGCGCCGCAGGACGGGATGAGCCTGGAGGTGGCCGTGCAGGAGGGCGAGCCCGAGGCTTCCTTGATCGCCACGGGCGCGCGCGCGTTGGAGCCCTCCGCCGTGGAACAGGCGGCCAGCATCACGATCACGGCCAGAATAAGCGCCGCGTTGGTGGTGTTATGAGAAATTCCCCGTAGCTGCAAAGCCTTTCAACCCCCTCGTCGAACGACCCCCGCCTATCAAACCGGATCCTTGCCATGCCGTTCCGGGAACTTCAGCAAGTGTGCCGTGTCTCAGCAGCTCGCGATGGGTATATGACCCAAGGAATTTTCCGGACATTTCCTTTTATAGCTGCCTTTACCTTGTGCCGTTCTGCAGAAAATCTTGGGTATTAGGCTTGGCTGATAATCGTCCGCCCTATAGTGGGCGCACATCTCGACGCAATTCCAGGAGACCCTCCCCAATGAGCTCCGGCACGGACCTGGACGAGCACCTCTCACTGCTGCGCAGGCGATGGTTGCTGCTGGTGGGCTGCGTCGTGTTCGGCGGCACCGCCGGCCTCGCGCTCATGCGGCTCACGCCGTCCGCCTACACCGCGACCACGCAGGTGCTCGTCATGCCGGTAGGCCCGCAGGAGCCGGCCAACCAGGTGACCAGCCGCCAGCGCGAGGCGCTCAACCTCGACACCGAGGCCCAGGTCGCGCAGTCCGCCGTGGTCGCGGCGCGGGCGGCCAGGACGCTGCGGGTCGAGACCCCGGAGCCCGTCGAGGTCTCGGTGCCGCCCAACTCGGCGGTGCTGTGGATCTCGGTGACGGCCGCCGACGCCGGCGTCGCCGCGGCCCAGTCCCGCGCGTACGCACAGGCGTACCTGGCCAACCGCCGCGAGAGCGCGCTGGCCGCGCTGACCGCCCAGCAGCAGGTGGTGCTGGGCAAGCTCAAGCAGGTCAACACCGCGCTCGACGCGGTGATCAAGCAACTTGCCGGGTTGTCCAAGGGCACTCCCGAGCACACGATCGCCACCCAGCGGGAGAGCGTGCTCAACCGGCAGGCCGCCGGGCTCGCGCTGAGGTACGACGGGCTCAGGACGGTCGCGGTGACCCCCGGCACGATCATCAGCCAGGCCGTCCCGCCGACCGCGCCCAGCTCGCCCAGCCTGCCCCTCTACCTCGGCACCGGGCTCATGGCGGGCCTGCTCGCGGGCTCGGCCGCCGCCTACTCCCGTGACCGGCTCGACCGGCGGCTGCGCACGGTCGCCGACGTCGAACGGCTGACCGGCCTGCCCGTGCTGGGCGACCTGTCGAGCCCGCGCGAGCCCGGCGTGGCCCACGAGCTGGCCTGCGCCGCGGTGGCCGCGTGTCCCGGCAAGCGGCTGCTGGTCCGGATCCTGCCGCCCGACCTGGAGGAGTCCGCCGACCCGGTGGCCGTCAGCATGCCCCTGACGGTGCTCGACGGCTGCGACGTACGCGACCTGTCCAGGGCCGACGCGGCGCTGCTGCTGGTGGGGCTCGGCCGGGCCACCTCGGTCCACGTCGCGGCCGCCGTACGGCGGCTCGCCAGGCACGACGTACCCGTCATCGGCGTGGTGACGGTGAGCGACGCGCTGCCGTCGTTCGTGCCGCTGCTGGAGCCGCGCACGCACACCCCGCTCGGCAAGCTCGTCGCCACGGGCGAGCTGGACCTGGGCGAGACCACCCCCATGCCCATGCACCCGCGGCGCCCCGGCCAGCCGACGTGAGAGGGCCCGCGTGGCCGATCGCGGCGCTGCTCGTCGGCTATCCGGTGTGGTGGGCGCTGGGGTTCGGCGGGCTGTCGGTGATCGTGGTGGCGGTGCCGATGGCGGTGATCCTGTGGCGGCGCCGGCCGATCAGGGTGCCGCGCGGGTTCGGGCTGTGGCTGCTGCTGATCGCCGGCTACCTCGTGAGCGGGCTCATGCTGTCGGAGATGCCGCCGGGCACGTACGGCGAGATCGGGCCCGGCCGGATCGTCGGCTACGCCATGCGGCTGGCGCTCTACACCGCCATCCTGATCATGGTGCTCTACCTGGGCAACCTCACCGAGCACGAACTGCCGCAGCTGCGCCTGGTGCGGATGCTCGGCGTGCTGTTCGTCACGACGGTCGCGGGCGGGCTGCTCGGCGTGTTCGTCCCGTCGTTCGCGTTCACCTCGCCGGTGGAGCTGCTGCTGCCCGACTGGGTGGCCTCCAACTCGTTCGTGCAGAACCTCATCCACCCCACCGCCGCCCAGACGCAGAAGGTGCTGGGCTTCGCCTCGCCCAGGCCGGAGGCGCCGTTCGAGTGGGCCAACGCGTGGGGCAGCAACGTGTCGGTGCTGCTGGTGTGGTTCGTGGTCGGGTGGTGGGTGTACGGGGGGCGACGGCGGAAGGCCTTCGTGGCCGCCGTGGTCGCCCTGGCCGCGATCCCCGTCGTCTACTCGCTCAACCGCGGCCTGTGGATCGGGCTCGGCCTGGCCGTGGCGTACCTGATCGTCCGGGTGCGCGGCCGGACCAGGGCAGCGCTCTGCGGGGCCGTCGCGGTGGCGGCGGTGGCGTTCGCGCTGAGCCCGCTCGCGCCGCTGGTCGCGCAGCGGCTGGACCGGCCGCACTCCAACGACATCAGGGCCTTCACCGTGACGGCCACCGTCGCGGCCGCCGGCCACTCGCCGCTCATCGGGTACGGCAACACGCGCAACGCCACGGGCAACCATCGCACGATCACCACGGGCCGCACCGAGTGGTGCGAGGGCTGCGGGCACCCGCCGCTGGGCAGCGACGGCCAGCTCTGGCTGCTGATCATCACGCAGGGGTTCACCGGGGCCGTGCTCTACGTGGCGTTCTTCGCGGGCGCGATCCGGCGCCACTGGGCCGACCGCAGCCCGATCGGGCTGGCCGGGGTGCTGGTGATGGGGCTGGTGCTGCTCTACATGTTCGTCTACGACGGCCTGGTCACCCCGCTCAGCCTCTATCTCATCTCGTTCGCCCTGCTGTGGCGCAACAGCCGAGGGGAAGTCACGTGAGCGACGCCGCCATCCGGCTCGACTATCTCGAGAAGACCGTGCGGCTGCTGTATCCGGGGCCGGGGTCGCCCCGGGCGTACACCGTGCTGCCGCACTCCGCCGTGCCCCGCCGCATGGTGCCGCGCCGCTGGTGGCATCCCTGGTCCCCGGTCGTCGTGCCGGGTGAGGGGTCCATCGCCACGTACCTGGGCGAGGTCTTCGGGCAGCCCGTCGAGACCGTCCTGCACGTGCGGCCGGCCGCGCGGGCCAACCGCAAGCCCGTCCTGGAGGCCCGCTCGGGCGGGCGGCTGCTGGCGTTCGTGAAGATCGGCGACAGCGCCCGGGCGCGCGCGCTGATCACCGCCGAGGCGGCGGCCCTGCACAGGCTGGCCGGCCTGGAGCTGAACACGGTGGTGCCGCCCGCCGTGCTGCACCATGGCAGCTGGCGGGGGCTGGCGGTGCTGGCGCTGTCGCCGCTGCCGGTGCGGCGCGGCCGGGTGCCGCGGCCGCTGCTGCTCGACGCGGTCAGGGAGATCGCGGCCACCGGCGGGCCGCGCGCGGCCTGGCACGGGGATCTCGCGCCGTGGAACATGTGCCCGTCCCCCGACGGCCGGCTGCTGGTGTGGGACTGGGAGCGGTACGAGCTCGGCGTGCCCTACGGCTTCGACGCCGTGCACCACTTCTTCCAGCGGGCCCTGCGCAGGATGTCCCCGCGGGTCGCGGCGCGGGCGTGCGTGGCGCGGGCCTTCCGCGAGCTGGCGCCTCTGGGGGTGTCGGCCGTGGTGGCCAGGCAGACCGCGCTGCGCTATCTCATCGCGCTGGCCGACCGGCACGCCGCCGACGGGCACGCGCCGCTCGGGCCGCCGGACACCTGGCTCAACCCGGTCGTCGACCACGAGGAGCTGCTCACGTGAAGACCATGAAACGGTCGGTCCTGTCGCTGTCACGCGCCACGGGGAGGATCACGTCGGGGGTGCGGGTGCTGCCGTCGTTCCTGATCACGGGGGCGCAGCGGTGCGGCACCACCTCGCTGTACCGGGCACTGGCCCAGCATCCGCTGCTGCTCAAGCCGGTGCTGCACAAGGGGGTGCACTATTTCGACGTCGGCTACGCGCGGGGACAGCACTGGTATCAGGCGCACTTCCCGCTGCGGATGAGCGCCGGGCTGGTCGAGCACCGGTACGGCTCGCGGGCACTGGCGTTCGAGTCGTCCCCCTACTACCTGTTCCATCCGCTGGCCGGTGAGCGGATCGCGGCCGACCTGCCCGAGGTGCGGCTGATCGTGCTGGTACGCGATCCGGTCGAGCGCGCCTGCTCGGCCCACGCCCACGAGCTGGCCAGGGGCTACGAGACGGAGTCGCTGCTCGAGCACGCGATCGAGCTGGAGCCCGAGCGGCTGGCGGGGGCCGAGGAGGCGCTGCGCGAGTCACCCTTCTCCCTGCACCACTCCCACCGCCACCACGCCTATGTGGCCCGCGGGCGCTACGCCGACCAGCTCGACCGGCTGGAGGCCCTGGTCGGCCGCGAACGGATCCTGGTGCTCGACAGCCATCGGTTCTTCGCCGAGCCGGAGACCGCGTACGACCGGGTGCTGGCGTTCCTGGGCGTGCCGCATCTCGGCTATCCGCTGTTCGAGCGGCACAACGGCCGCCCCCTGCCGCGGCCGGTGCCGCGGGTGCTGGCGCGGGAGTTGCGCGACCACTTCGAGCCGTACGACGCCCGGCTGGTGCGGTGGCTGGGCGGGGAGCCTTCGTGGCGGCGGTGACCGCGGTCGCGGACCGGCGGCTGCGGCGTGGCGGGATCGCGGGGGTGCTGGGGGCGGGCTGCGGGGCGGTCGCGCAGTTCGTGCTCGTGATGGTCGTGACCAGGGCGTTCAGTCCGGCCGACGCCGGGGCGTTCTTCACGGTCACCGCGGTGGCCCTCATGGCGGCGGGGATCGCCAAGCTGGACGCGGGGAACGGGCTCGTGTTCTTCATCGCGCGGGCGAAGACGTACGACTATCTCGGCATATCCGGATATATCCGGGCGGCGCTCGTGCCCTGTGTGGTGGCCTCCTGCGTCGCGGGGGTCGTGCTCTACCCGCGGCTGGGGCCGCTCGCCGCGATCCTGCCCGTCATGGTGGTGGGGGACGTGCTGCTGGCCGCCACCCGAGGGTTCGGGGCCATGCGGCCCACCGTGCTCGTGGACGGGCTGCTGGTGCCCTTCTCGCAGCTCGCGCTGGTCGCCTGCGCCGCGCTGGCGGGGGCGGTCTCGTGGCTGCCGGTGGCGTGGGGGGCGCCGTACGCGCTGGTGGCGGTCATCGCCTGGGCGGAGCTGCGCGGGCGGGTGCCGCGGAGCCCGTACCTGCCGGGGACGACCCGCGACCTGTGGCGGCACACGGCTCCCCGGTCGGTCGCGGGGGCGATCCAGGCGGTGTTCCAGCGGCTGGACATCGTGGTCGTCGCGCTGCTCGGCGGGCCCGCGCAGGCCGCCGTCTACACGGCCGCCACCCGGTTCAAGGTGGTCGGGCAGCTCGCGAGCCAGGGGCTGGCGCAGGCCGTACAGGCTCGGCTGGTGAGCGCGCTCGCGGACGGCGAGCGGGCGCGGGCCGGTGAGCTGTACCAGACCGCCACGATCTGGCTGGTGCTGCTGACGTGGCCGGTGTGGCTGTCGTACGCGGCGCTGGCGCCGTGGCTGCTGCGGCTCTTCGGCCCCACGTACGGGTCCGCGGTCCCGGTGGCGCTCGTGCTGGCGGGCACGATGATGGTGGCGACGGCCTGCGGGATGGTGGACGTCGTGCTGACGGCCGCCGGGCACACGGGCACGAGCCTGCTCAACCTGGTGGCGGCGATCACCTGCACGGTGGCGCTGGACGTGGCCCTGATCCCCGTCCACGGCGCGTTCGGGGCGGTCATCGGCTGGTCGGGCGGCGTGCTCGTCAAGAACCTCCTCCCGCTGTGGCAACTGCACCGCCGCTACGGCCTCCACCCCTTCGGCCGCCACACCCTGCCTGCACTCCTTCACCGGAGGACCGTATGACGGTGCTGGTGACGGGGTTGCCCAGGAGCGGTACGAGCTGGACCGGCAAGATGCTCGCCGCCGGCGGCGACCTGGTCTACGTCAACGAGCCGCTCAACCCGCAGCACCCGCCCGGCCGCTGCCCGGGGGTGCTCAGGGCCACCGTGACCCACCGGTTCCAGTACATCTGCGACGACAACGCCGCCGACTGGCTGCCCGCCTTCCGCGACACGGTGGCCCTGCGCTACCGCTGGCTCTCCGAGCTGCGCGCGAACCGCACCCCGTACGACCTGGCCCGCCTGCTCCGCTACGGCACCGCCTTCGCCGTCGGCCGCCTGACGGGCCGCCGGGCGCTGTTGGACGACCCGTTCGCGGTGCTGAGCGCGGGCTGGTTCGCCGCCTCCCTGGGCTGCCGGGTGATCGCGCTGGTGCGGGACCCGGTGTCGTTCGTGGCGAGCTGGCAGCGGCTCGGCTGGACGGTCTACTTCCACGAGCTGCTCGAACAGCCGCTCCTGGTCCGCGACCACCCCGAGCTGCTGGAGCTGCGCGCGCTCGTCGGCTCCCAGGACCGCCTCGCCAAGGCGGCCGCGCTGTGGCGGGCGACCCGCGCGATCCTGGACCGCACGCCCGGCGTCCGCGTCACCTCGTACGAGTCGCTGGCCGCCGACCCGCTGACCGGCTTCCGCGGCCTGTACGCCTACGCCGGCCTGCCATGGACGCCCGCGGCCGAACGCCGCATCACGCGGGCCTGCACGGGCCCGTCCGGGGCGGGCACGGGGTTCGCCTGGTCGGGCCTGTCCCGCACGGCCTACCGCCCCATGGACTCCCGCCGCGCGCTCGACGACGCCGCCCGGGGGCTCAGCCCGCGGGACGCGGCCCGGGTCCGCGCCCTCACCTCATGAGGCGGGTGACCAGGCTGCCTCCCAGCAGCCGTACCGCGAAGGGCAGGTCGTCGACCAGATAGCGGCGCGCCAGCCGCCCCGGCTCGCAGCCCAGCCGGTACGCCCACTCCAGCCCGGCCCTGCGCATCCATTCCGGCGCCCTGGACACCGTGCCGGCGGCGAACGCGATCGCCGCCCCGCACCCCACGAACCACGCCTCCGGCAGCTCCTCCCTCAGGTCGGCGATGAGCCGGTCCTGCCGGGGGAACCCGAGCCCGACGAACACCACCCTCGGCCGGGCCGCGGCCACCATCCTCCGGACGCGCGCGCTCCCCTCGGGGGTGGTGTCGAAGTGGTACGGCGGCGCGTGCACCCCGCACACCTGCAGCCGGGGATGACAGCTCGTGAGCTCCTTGCCGGCCCTGCGCGCCACGCCGGGAGGGCCGCCCAGCAGGTAGACGGGCCAGCCCCGGCGGGCGGCGAGCTTGCTGAGCGACCAGATGAGGTCCGCGCCCGTGACCCGCTCAGGGAGCGGGGTGCCAAGCAGCCTGGCCGCCCACACCAGCGGCATCCCGTCGGGCACCACCAGCTCGGCGGTGCACACGAGCTCCCGGAGTGCGGGGTCGGTGGCGGCGGCGCGGCAGATGTCGACGTTCGGGGTGACGATCCGGCCGCCCCTGCCGGCCTCCAGCTCGGTCTCCACCCACCGGACCACCTCGTCCTCGGTGAGCGCGTCCACCCCGATCCCGCCCACCCGCACCCGATCCCACCAGCGGACGGACGCCGCCGCCCGCGCGCGCGGCGGTGCGTCGGGGAGGGTGGGTGGAGACGGGGTGGCGTCCTGGCGCGGGGCCTTGGGGAGGCGCTGGAGCGGGACGTGCGGGGTGGTGGTCTCGGTGCGAGTCAAATGCCGTGCCCCCTACGGTGAAGTGCGGAAAGAACCGCCGGCGCGGAGATGAGGCCGGCCGCCACCGCCAGGGCGATCGGGGCGCGCGGCTCCCCGGCCCGGGCCCCCATGGCGCGCACGGCCCAGCGGACGGCTTCGCGGCGGTGGCCGAGCGCCGCGTGGCCGAAGGCCAGCTGGCCGTAGACCCGTGCCGCGCCGCGCGGGTCCACGGCCAGTTCGGGGTGCCGGGCGAGCATCCAGTCGAGCCCGGCAATGCGGTCCGCCCATCGGGCGACATAGTGGGATCCACCCCAGCGCACCCGGACGAGCGGGCGGTCCACATGGGTGATCGGCCGGCGTCCGGCGGCGCGCAGGGCCAGGTCCCAGTCCTCGTTCTGGCCGCCCGGGGCACTCTCGTCCACCCGCAGCGCGCCGCGCTCGAACAGGAACGTCGACGAGTGCACCATCACCATGCGCGAGCGGACCAGGTCGTCCGCCGTCACCGTGTCGCACCCGGCCAGGCGGGCCACGCGGCGGTGCCCGTACTCCACCTCGATGCCGCAGCTCGCGAACTCGCCGCCGCGCTCGGCGAGCGCCCGCGTCTGGGCGGCGAGCTTGCCGGGCAGCCACACGTCGTCGTCGTCGCAGAAGGCGACGAGGTCGGTGTCACAGGCCGCGATGCCGGTGTTGCGGGCGCCGGGGAGGCCCGGGGTGAGCGCGTTCGGCAGCACCCGGACGGAGGACGGCACCTCGATGTCCCCAGGGGCTACGCCGTCGGTGACCACGATCACGGACAGGCGCCCGGGGTGGTCCTGGGCCAGCGCCGACTCCACCGCCTCGCGCAACTGCGCCGGACGGTCACCCCGGGTGGGGATCACCACGCCTACGGAGGGAGTCATGCGAACCCCCGATAGCCGTAGCGGGCCCTGAGCGGCCACGTGAGGGCGTTGACCACCCGGCGGTCGCCGTCCTGCAGGCCCGTCACCCACGCGTCGTCCCGGCGCAGCTCGATCCGCCCCACGTGGAAGCGCATCGGATTGCCGGACGCGGTGTGGGAGGGCCCGAGCCAGGCCGTGCGGCCGTCCAGGAACGACAGCTCCGGCTCCGCCAGGCCGAGCCCGAGCGCCAGGGAGCTGAGCGTGGGCCCGGGCGCGGCGAGAAGGTCCTCGTAGCGGACCCTGGTGACGCGGGCCCCGCGTCCCGGCAGGAGCTCCAGCGCGGCGTTCTGGGCCGTCCAGTGGACGGCCGTGTGGGCGGGCCGCCACCGGGTCATGGGCCGCCCGTCCTCGGGGCGCCGCACCGTCCTGGCCCAGGAGTGGGCGACGGCGCGCGGGTCCCTGACCACGTGGACGATCCGTACGTCCACCCCGGCGGCCACCAGGCAGCAGGCCAGCGACGCGTGCTTGCTGGAGTCGATCACGACCGGCGCGCCCGCGGCCTCGTACAGGAGCCGGTAGGCCTGCACGTACTCGGCCAGGTCGGGATGCGCGATCCGCGCGATCCTGCGCGTGCGGTCGACCCGGCGCCGCAGCGTCAGGACCTTCCCGGCCAGCGCCGGGCTCCATCCACCGAACGCCCGCTCCCCCACCTGCCGCCAGAAGGGGCAGTCGGGAAAGGCCACGCCGCACCCGCACAGCTCCCCCGCGAGCACGCTCCGCTCCCAGAGGTGCACGACCTCACCGAGCGCGACCACTCCCGGCAGCTCGCCCAGGAGCCGCTCGAGCAGTGTGGTGCCACTGCGCCCGAGGCCGCCCAGGTAGATGACCCGGGTGGTGCTTTCGCGGTCGGTCACGAAAAAGGGCCTTCACGTCGTGAACACGGAACGCGAAGACCCTATCGCGGAGAGTAACCGAGGGTCGGGGAACCCGGAAAGATCTACCTAACGGGCGTCGATGACCATGCCGGCGCCGACGGTGCCGTTCGTGGCCTCGTCAACCAGGATGAAGCCGCCGGTGAGCCTGTTACGCGCGTAGTCGTCCACGAACAGCGGCTGGGTGATCCGCAGCGACACCCGCCCGATCTCGTTGAGGCCGAGGGAGGTCGCCTCCTCGTCGCGGTGCAGGGTGTTGACGTCGAGCCGGTAGTGCAGGTCGCGCACCATGGCACGGGCCGTACGGGTGGTGTGCTTGATCGTCAGCTTGGAGCGCGGCGTCAGCTTGAGCCCGTCGGCCATCCAGCAGATCATCGCCTCCAGCTCCTGCGCCACCTGCGGCTGGTTGTTGGGCCGGGCGATCATGTCGCCGCGCGAGATGTCGAGGTCGTCCTCGAAGCGCAGCGTCACCGACATGGGCGGGAACGCCTCCTCCACCGGCCCGTCGAAGGTGTCGATCGAGGCGATGCGGGTCGTGAGGCCCGAGGGCAGGTGCACCACCTCGTCGCCGGGCTTCAGCACGCCGCCCGCGACCTGGCCCGCGTAGCCGCGGTAGTCGTGGAAGGCCTGCTCGGTGGCCCGCTGCGGGCGGATCACGTACTGGACGGGGAAGCGCACGTCGACCAGGTTGCGGTCGGAGGCGATGTGGACGTTCTCCAGGTGGTGCAGCAGCGACGTGCCGAGGTACCACGGCATGTTCTCGGAGCGCGAGACCACGTTGTCGCCGTTGAGCGCGGAGATCGGGATGAAGGTGAGGTCGGCGACGTTCAGCTTGGACGCGAACGCCGTGAACTCCTCCTTGATCTCGTCGAACCGCTCCTGCGAGTAGCCCACCAGGTCCATCTTGTTGACGGCCAGCACCAGGTGGGGCACCCGCAGCAGCGTGGTCAGGAACGCGTGCCGCCGCGACTGCTCCAGCACGCCCTTGCGGGCGTCGATGAGGATGATCGCCAGGTCGGCCGTGGAGGCGCCGGTGACCATGTTCCGGGTGTACTGGATGTGGCCGGGCGTGTCGGCGATGATGAACTTCCGCCGGGGCGTCGCGAAGTAGCGGTACGCCACGTCGATCGTGATGCCCTGCTCCCGCTCGGCCCGCAGGCCGTCGG
This sequence comes from Nonomuraea sp. NPDC051941, assembly GCF_044593615.1. Taxonomy (NCBI): domain Bacteria; kingdom Bacillati; phylum Actinomycetota; class Actinomycetes; order Streptosporangiales; family Streptosporangiaceae; genus Nonomuraea; species Nonomuraea sp. NPDC051941. The sequence continues at coordinate 102,004 of NZ_JBIUCF010000036.1, read as the reverse complement.
TCAGCAGCGACAGATCGGTGTATTCGGTGCCCCGGTCGCGCGAGGTGCGCTCGACCGCCTCCAGCTGGTCCTCGAAGATCGCCTTGGAGTCGAAGAGCAACCGTCCGATGAGGGTGGACTTACCGTCATCGACACTTCCCGCTGTGGCAAAGCGAAGAATGTCCATTAGAAGTAGCCTTCCCTCTTCCTGTCCTCCATCGCGGCCTCCGACGCGCGGTCGTCGGCCCTGGTGGCCCCGCGCTCGGTGATCCGGGTGGCCGCGATCTCCTCGATGATCTCCTCGACCGTGGCGGCCGTGGACTGCACGGCGCCCGTGCACGTCATGTCGCCCACGGTGCGGTAGCGCACCACGGCCTCGAACAGCGGCTCGTCGTCACCCCGCTGCACGACCTCGGAGTCGGGCAGCAGCATGCCGTCGCGCTCGAACACCTTGCGGGTGTGGGCGAAGTAGATGGAGGGGATCTCGATGCCCTCGCGCCTGATGTAGTCCCAGACGTCGAGCTCGGTCCAGTTGGACAGCGGGAAGACGCGGATGTGCTCGCCCTTGCGGATGCGCGAGTTGTAGAGGTTCCACAGCTCGGGGCGCTGGTTCTTCGGGTCCCACTGGCCGAAGTCGTCGCGGAAGGAGAAGACCCGCTCCTTGGCGCGGGCCTTCTCCTCGTCGCGGCGCGCGCCGCCGAAGACCGCGTCGAACTCGTGCTCCTCGATCCCGTCGAGCAGCGTGGTGGTCTGCAGGCGATTGCGCGAGGCGCGCCGCCCGGTCTCCTCGACCACGCGTCCGGCGTCGATGGAGTCCTGCACGCTGGCCACGATCAGCCGCGCGCCGAGCTCGGTGGAGCGGCGGTCGCGGAAGTCGATGACCTCGTCGAAGTTGTGGCCCGTGTCGACGTGCATGAGCGGGAACGGGATGGCCGCGGGCCAGAACGCCTTCTCCGCGATGCGGAGCATGACGATCGAGTCCTTGCCTCCGGAGAAGAGCAGACAGGGACGCTCGAACTCGGCCGCAACCTCGCGCATGATGTGAATGGCTTCGGCTTCGAGCACGTCGAGCTGCGACGTCGTGTAGTCGCGCTGGAGCATGGGAGCTTCCTCCGGCGGTTTTAGCGGTGCAGGTCCCGAATCCCGCTGAGCAGCGATGTCGCTAGCTCAGGTAGGGAAACCAGGATATCCGGTAGTGACGGGTCGGCTTGGTTGTAGGTCAGCTCGGAGCCGTCGATCCGGCTCGCGTGGGCCCCGGCGGCCTGGGCGACGGCGACCGGCGCGGCGGAATCCCACTCGTACTGCCCCCCGGCGTGTACGTACGCCTCGACCTCGCCGGTGAGCACCGCCGAGATCTTCGCCCCGGCGGACCCGATGGGGACCAGGTCGGCTCCGAGGAGGTAGGCCAGCTTCTGCACGAACTCCGGCGGGCGCGTGCGGCTCACCGCGATGCGGAACCGCCCCCCGTCGAAGGAGCGCGGCCCGGGCGGCTCCGCGGTGGCCAGCGTGCGGCCCTGGGCGGGCAGAGCCACGGCGCCCGCGGTCAGCCTGCCGCCCTCCCACAGCGCCACGTGCACGGCCCAGTCGGACCTGCCCTCTTCGGCGAACTCGCGTGTGCCGTCGAGCGGGTCCACGATCCACACCCGGGACGCGCTGAGCCGGCGCGGGTCGAGCCGCTCCTCGCGGGTGGCCTCCTCCGACAGCACACTGTCACTGGGACGGAGCCTGGCCAGCGACTCCATGAGGAAGACGTGGGAGGCCCGGTCACCCTCCGCGCGCAGGGCGGAGGAGTCGCCGAACCCGGTGCGCTCGCGAATGCGCAGCAGCCGCTCGCCCGCCTCGGTGGCCAGATCAGCGGCGAGTGCGTGGTCGTCGCGAATCGTCATCAATAAGCTCCTTGCCCGCGGGCGACGGCCGACCAAGTCTTCCACAGGATCTGGAGGTCGAGCGTGAGGGACCAGTTCTCCACGTAACGCAGATCGAGGCGCACGGATTCCTCCCACGATAGGTCAGATCTACCACTGACCTGCCACAGGCCCGTCATCCCGGGGCGTACGAGGAGCCGTCTGCGCACGTCGTCGCCGTAGCGCGCCACCTCCTCCGGCAGCGGGGGCCGGGGGCCGACGAGCGACATGTGGCCGCGTACGACGTTGATGAGCTGCGGCAGCTCGTCCAGCGAGGTGCGGCGCATCCGCGTGCCGAGCGGCGTGACCCGGGGATCGTTCCTGATCTTGAAGAGCACGCTGTCGCGGTCGCTGACCAAGGTGATCTTCTGCTGCTCGGAGCCGCGCCGCATGGTGCGGAACTTCAGGATCGTGAACGGTCTCCCGTCCCTGCCGACCCTGGTCTGCCTGAACAGCGCGGGCCCCGGACTCGTCACGCGTACGGCCACCGCCAGTCCCACCAGCAGCGGCGAGAGCAGCACCAGCAGCGCGGTGGCGACCAGCCGGTCGAAGATGTTCTTGACCAGTTTCCTGGCCCCGCCCAGTTCGGGGTGCTCCACGTGCAGGAGCGGCAGCCCGGCGGCCGGTCTGATCATGGTGCGCGGGCCCGCCACGTCCATCAGCGCCGGGGCGACCACCAGATCGGTGTGGGTGCGCTCCAGCCGCCAAGCCAGCCGCCGCAGCGCCTGCCCGTCCATCTCGGGGCAGGCCAGCACGGCCACGGTGTCGGCGCGGAACTGGTCGACCACGATCGGCACGTCGCTGAGGTCGCCGGCGACCGGCACCTCGCCCACGAAGTCGCCCGGCACGCCCCCCGGCAGGCAGGCGGCCACGACGTCCATGCCGTGGTAGCGCTCCTTCTGGAACAGCCGCACCAGTTCCTCGACGGACGTCTCGTGCCCGACGGCGACCACCTTGCGCATGCACTCCCCCGCCGCCCTGCGCCGGTGCAGGGAGCGGCGCAGGGCGTACCTGAGGAGCAGCGTGAGCAACGTCACCAGCGGCAGCGCGAGCACGACGTAGCCCCGGGCGACGTCGGTCTTGGTCAGGTAGGAGCCGATGGCGGTGCCCGCCGTCAGCGCGACGCCCGACTGCACGACCCGGCGGAACTCCTCGGACCCGACACCGAGCATGCGCGGCTCGTACGCGCGGTTGAGCGCCACCGCGAACGCCCACACCACCGGCAGGGCCAGGCTGACCAGCAGGTACGGCAGCACGTACGGCGTGAGCTCGCCGAAGCGAACGTAGAAGGCGAGCCCGGACCCCACCCAGGCCCCGCAGAGGTCGCCCAGCACCGCGCGGAAGCGGTAGGAGCGGACCCAGGAAGGCGTGCGTGGGCTGACTCGCCAGGAGGCCACATGGCCCGGTCCGACGACGGCCATGAAGCCCTCACCCCGCACGCATGCCTCCAGGTGACCATTCCTGAACGGACAGTCACAGATGGTAGCTGCGAGAGAGGCAGGGAACCGGCGAACGGACCTATGTGGCGATCAGCGTGGAGGGCCCGAAATATGCAGATCAGACCGGTGGAAGTCGTTCTGGGTCACTTCGAGGCCGCGGGACATCAGCGACTCCACGACGTCGGCCGCCCGGTCCACGAGGAAGGGCAGGTCCTTGCGCTCCATGGTGGCGAAGTCCCGCAGCACGAAGGAGGCCGCGTCCATGCGCCCGGGCGGGCGCCCGATGCCGAAGCGGACCCGCAGGTAGTCGCGGGTGCCGAGGACCTTGGTGATCGACTTGAGGCCGTTGTGGCCGTTGTCGCCGCCGCCGAGCTTGGCCCTGAGCGCGCCGTAGGGCACGTCGAGCTCGTCATGGACGACGATCAGCCGCTCCGGGCCGATCTTGTAGAAGTCGGAGAGCGCCTTGACGGGCCCGCCGGAGAGGTTCATGTAGGTGAGGGGCTTGGCCAGGATCGCGGTGCTGGTCTCGCACACCTCAGCCCTGCTCTTGTGCGCCTTGAACCGCCCGCCGGCCCTGGCCGCGAGCTCGTCGAGCACCATGAAGCCCGCGTTGTGCCTGTTGCCCGCGTATTCGGGCCCGGGATTGCCCAGGCCGGCGATCAGCCAGCGATCCATCTGCACCCCTAACAGCGGAACGGGGCGGCTCGAGTCCGGCCGCCCCGTTCACGAATCGGACCGTTACTCGGCGGAAGCCTCTGCGGTCTCGCCCTCGGCGACCACACCCTCGGCGGCCTCCTCGGCCTCCTCCGGCGCCTCGACCGGCTTGGCGATCACCTGGAGCACGACGGACTCGGGGTCGGCGGCCAGCGTGGCGCCCTTCGGCAGCGCGAGCTGCGCGGCCGTGATGGCGGTGCCGACCTCCAGGCCCTCGACGTCGACCTCGACGCCGGTCGGGATGTGGGTGGCCTCGGCCTCGACGGCGACGGCGACGAGCTGCAGGTCGAGCAGGCCGTCGGTGTGGACGTCGCCGACCGTGTTGACCGGGATCTCGACCGTGACCTTCTCGCCGCGCTTGACCAGCAGCAGGTCGACGTGCTCGACGAAGCCCTTGATCGGGTCGCGCTGCACGCCCTTGGGCAGGGCCAGCTCGTCGACGCCCTCACCCTTGAGGTGGATCAGCACGTTGGGCGTGCGGAGCGCGAGGAGCACCTCGTGGCCGGGCAGGGTCAGGTGCTTGGGGTCGATGCCGTGACCGTAGAGAACCGCGGGCACCTTGTCGGCGCGGCGGATCTTGCGAGCGGCACCCTTGCCGAACTCGCTGCGCGGCTCGGCGGCGATACGTACTTCGGACATGACATCTCCTAGGGATGCTTGGAGTCTGGTGGGTGTCGGCGCTCTCCCTCACCCGCCCTAGCGGAAGGCGTTACGAGCGCAACCGGGCCAGTCTACAGCGCTGTCTGCCGAGCTCCGCTCGGAAGGCTGTGATGGATGTCCTCACTTCGCTTCGGATCCATCACAACTCAGGTGTCACCCTCGAACAAGCTCGTGACCGAGCCGTCCTGGAAGACCTCGGTGATCGCGCGGCCGATGAGCGGCGCGATCGACAGCACCGTCAGCTTGTCGAACCTGTTGGCCTCCGCCAGCGGCAGCGTGTTGGTGACGATGACCTCGGAGATCCGGGAGTTCTTCAGCCGGTCGACGGCCGGGTCGGAGAAGACCGCGTGGGTGGCGGCGGTGATCACGTTGGTGGCGCCCTGCTCGTAGAGGGCGTCGGCGGCCTTGCAGATGGTGCCCGCGGTGTCGATCATGTCGTCGATCAGCACGCAGGTGCGGCCGCGGACCCGTCCGACGACCTCGCTGACCTTCACCTGGTTGGCCACGTCGAGGTCGCGGCGCTTGTGGATGAACGCCAGCGGCGTGCCGAGCGTGTCGGCCCAGCGCTCCGACAGCCGGACGCGGCCGGTGTCGGGCGAGACGACGGTGGTGTTCTCCAGGTCGAGCTTGTTCTTGAGGTAGCTCTCCAGCACCGGCATCGCGAACAGGTGGTCGACCGGGCCGTCGAAGAAGCCCTGGATCTGCGAGGTGTGCAGGTCGATCGACATGAGCCGGTCGGCGCCCGCGGTCTTGAACATGTCGGCCATCAGCCGGGCCGTGATGGGCTCGCGGCCCCGGCCCTTCTTGTCCTGGCGGGCATAGCCGAAGAACGGCATGACCACGGTGATGCGCTTGGCGGAGGCCCGCTTCAGCGCGTCGACCATGATCAGCTGTTCCATGATCCACTTGTTGATGGGCGCGGTGTGGCTCTGGATGACGAAGGCGTCGCAGCCGCGTACGGACTCCAGATAGCGCGCGTAGATCTCGCCGTTGGCGAAGTCGATCAGCTTGGTGGGGGTGAGGGAGACGCCGACGTGATGAGCCACCTCGTCGGCGAGCTCAGGGTAGGCCCGGCCCGAGAAGAGCATGAGGTTCTTCTCGCCCGGCTGTTTGATGCTGCTCACGTGCCACTCTCCTGCTGCTCTTGCTCGGCCAGCGCCCGCTGGGCGGCCGCGGCCGACTTCGTGCCCGCGCGCCTGCGCAAGACCCATTTCTCGATGTTGCGCTGCCGCGCACGCGCCACGCCGATGGCGCCGGGAGGCACGTCGTCGACGATCACCGAGCCCGCCGCCGTGTAGGCGCCGTCATTGACCGTCACCGGAGCGACGAGCATGGTGTCGCAGCCGACGAACACCCCGTCGCGAATGGTCGTCTGGTGCTTGTTGACCCCGTCGTAGTTGACGAAGACGGTGGAGGCGCCGATGTTGACGTCGTCGCCGATCGTGGCGTCCCCCGCGTAGGACAGGTGCGGCACCTTGGAGCGCTCGCCGACCTTGGTGTTCTTCATCTCGACGAACGTGCCGGCCTTGGACTTGCGGCCGAGCACCGTGCCGGGGCGGAGGTAGGCGTAGGGGCCGACGCTGACCTCGGGGCCGATGTCGGCGCTGTCGCAGACGGCGTTGCGGACGACGGCGCCTTCGCCGACGCGGGTGTCGGTCAGCGTGGTGGCGGGGCCGACCTCGGCGCCGGTCTCGATCACGGTGTCGCCGTGGAGCTGGGTGCCGGGGTGGATGACCGTGTCGGGCGCGATCCGCACGCCGACGTCGATCCAGGTGCTGCCGGGGTCGATGATCGTCACCCCGGCGCGCATGTGGTCTTCGAGCAGGCGCAGGTTGAGCACCTTGCGGGCGGCGGCGAGCTGCACGCGGTCGTTGACGCCCTCGACCTCGACGAAGTCGCCCGCGACGCAGGCGCCGACCCGGTGGCCGTCGCCGCGCAGGATGGCCAGGACGTCGGTGAGGTACTCCTCACCCTGGGCGTTGTCGGTGGACACGCGCTTGACGGCGTCGGCGAGCAGCGAGCCGTCGAAGGCGTAGATCCCGGAGTTCATCTCCTTGATGGCGCGCTGCTCCGGGCTGGCGTCCTTCTCCTCGACGATCTCCAGCACGGCGCCGCTCTCGTCGCGGATGATCCGCCCGTATCCGGTCGGATCGGGCACGTTGGCCGTCAGCACGGTGACCGCGTTGCCTTCGGCCTCGTGCCGTTCGAGCAGCTCGGCGAGGGTTCGCGGGCGCATGAGCGGCACGTCCCCGTACGTGACCAGCACGGTGCCGGAGATCACGCCGACCTCTTCGAGCACGGTGCGGACCGCGTGACCGGTGCCACGCTGCTCATGCTGGACGACGGCGCGCGCGTCGGGGCTGGTGGCGGCCAGGTGGCCGCCGACCTGCTCCAGCGCGTGGCCGATGACGACGATCAGCTGTTGCGGATCGAGGTCGCGGGCGGCTGCGAGCATGTGGTTGACCAGCGAACGGCCACATAGCTCATGCAGGACCTTGGGGGTCTGACTCTTCATCCGGGTACCCTCGCCCGCGGCGAGGACGATGACGGCTGCCGGGCGCGGCACACTCACGGACTGAGGCTCCCTGTGACTGGACGGATCAGGGCATTTGGTACGTCTACCGCACCGCTACCCTCCCGACACCGTGAGGATACCTGGACGCACCCCGAACATTCTCGCCGGGGGAGCAGGTCACAGCTCCCGGAAGAGGACTCGAACCCCTACAAAGTGGACCAAAACCACTTGTCCTGCCGATTAGACGATCCGGGACAGATCGGACACGTGGCGTCCGACACATCCCTACGATACCGATCCCGAACCCCGGCGCGCGCCCGTAATTGCGTCCCACACCCGGCTCGGGCGTGAAGTCCCAGGTAACGGCAGGTACGCGGCACGCCGACCGTATAACAGACCGCCCTAAAAGGCGCAAGGCGCGAACCCCACCCACCTTGTTCTGCAGAGCGTCACGTTCCCCCCATTAACGGCTTAGGGCTTCCTTACTTACGCTAGCGTAGGTTACGGTGGCGTAGCCCGGACATACATCCTCATACATGCCGTTGGAGGTCGTCCATGACCGTTGTCGCCGAGCGTTCTTCCCCGACGCCGAAGCCCGAATTCGAACCCGAGCCCCGATCCAAGGCAGAACTGGTCACCTTCACGCTCGTCGTCGGGCTGCCGCTGATCGCGATCGCGGCCGCGGTGCCGTTCGCGTGGGGATGGGGTCTCGGCTGGTCGGACATCGTCATCTCCTTCGTCTTCTACGTGATCTCCGGGCTCGGCGTGACCGTAGGGCTGCACCGCTACTTCACCCACGGCTCGTTCAAGGCCAAGCGGCCGCTGAAGATCGCGCTGGGCATCGCGGGCAGCCTGTCGCTGGAGATGTCCGTACTCGACTGGGTGGCCACGCACCGCAAGCACCACAAGTTCTCCGACAAGGAGGGCGACCCGCACTCGCCGTGGCGGTTCGGCCCCGGCTTCAAGTCCCTGTCCAAGGGCCTCCTGTACGCCCACATGGGCTGGCTGTTCGAGAGCGAGCGGACCAACCGCGAGAAGTACGCTCCCGACCTGGTCAAGGACCCCGACGTCATGAAGCTGCACAAGTGGTTCGGCACGATCGCCATCACCTCCATCGTGCTCCCCGGCGTGATCGGCGGGCTCGTCACCTGGTCCTGGCAGGGCGCGCTGACCGCGCTGTTCTGGGGCTCGCTCATCCGCATCGGCCTGCTGCACCACGTGACCTGGTCGATCAACTCCATCTGCCACGTCTTCGGCGAGGAGGAGTTCCAGGTGCGCGACAAGTCGCGCAACGTCTGGTGGCTGGCCATCCCGTCCTTCGGCGAGTCCTGGCACAACCTGCACCACTCCGACCCGACCTGCGCCCGGCACGGTGCGCTCAAGGGCCAGATCGACCTGAGCGCCGGGTCCATCCGGATCTTCGAGAAGCTGGGCTGGGTGTACGACGTACGCTGGCCCACTCCCGAACGCCTGGCGGCGAAGCGCATTGCCTGACGTAGATCAGCCGGTGAGCGGCCGCGCACCCGTGGCCGTCATTATGGAGACCGTGACCGAACCCCGATCTCGCAGGCGCATGTCCGGTAGCGAGCGCAGAGAGCAGCTGATCAGCATCAGCCGCACCCTCTTCGCGGAGAAGGGGTTCGACGGGACCTCTATCGAGGAGATCGCCGCTACCGCACAGGTGTCGAAGCCCGTGGTCTACGAGCATTTCGGCGGCAAGGAAGGCGTCTACGCGGTCGTCGTGGACCGCGAGATGCAGAAGCTCCTCACCATGATCACCGAGGCGCTGGCCGCGTCCCATTCACTGATCAAACTGGAGCGGGCCGCGCTGGCGCTGCTCCAGTACATCGAGGAGAGCAGCGAGGGCTTCCGCATCCTGGTGCGCGACTCCCACGCCGCCTCGGGCACCGGCACGTTCGCGAGCCTGATCAGCGAGATCGCCAGCCAGGTCGAGGACGTCCTCGCCGACGAGTTCGCGGCCCGGGGCTACGACCCCAAGCTCGCGCCGATGTACGCCCAAATGCTGGTCGGCATGGTCGCGCTGACCGGGCAGTGGTGGCTCGACGTACGCAAGCCGGGCCGCGAGGAGGTCGCCGCCCACCTCGTCAACCTGGCCTGGAACGGCCTGACCGGGCTCAACCCCGACCCGGCGATCACCGCGGCGACCCGCGACCAGCCCGTCTCCGTCCCCGCCCCGGCCCCCGTCCCCGCCAAGCCGCGCACGAGCGAGAAGGAGCTGCGCGAGCTGGAGAAGGCGCGGGACAAGGAGCTCAGGGAGGCCGAGAAGGCACGGGTGCGGGAGTTCAAGGAGGCGGAGAAGGCGCGGGTCCGGGACCTCAAGGAGCGGGAACGGCTGCTCAAGGAGGCCGAGAAGGAGCGCGAGCGGGTGCTGAAGGAGGCGGAGAAGGCGCGGGAGCGCGAGGAGAAGATCCGCCAGCGCGAGGCCCGCCTCGCCGAACGCACCGCCCGCCTCGAACAGGCGGACCACCAGGAGTAATCCGCCGTTAGAACCCCGGTCCGGAGGGCGTCGGCGGGAGGGGCGGATGTGGGAAGACTGTCCGGCGGTGGGCTTGAACAGGGGGGATGTCTTGAGTGACGATTGGGTAGAGCGTGGTTGACTTTCCGGGATAAGCCGTTGCGACCGCGTTAACGTTCTGTTCAACCAAACGGGGCAATATAGGCCATATGTCCGCGGAACCGTTCCAACCCGCCAACGACCTGCCCCTGCCTCAGGAGCGGTTTCTCAATCGCGAAGAGAGCTGGCTCCAGTTCAACGAGCGCGTGCTCGATCTCGCCGAAGATCCATCGACCCCTCTCCTGGAGCGGGTGCGCTTCCTGGCGATCTTCGCCAGCAACCTCGACGAGTTCTTCCGCGTACGGGTCGCGGGCCTGAAACGGCGCATGGCCACGGGCCTGCTGCTGCGCACCAAGAGCGGGCTGAAGCCGCGCGAGGAGCTGGCCAGGATCGCCACGATCGCGGACGATCTGGCCATCCGGCACGCCGCGGCCTTCCACCACCACATCTCCCCTCAGCTGGCCGCCGAGGGCATCGAGATCGTCCGGTGGGACGAGCTGGGCCGCGAGGAGCGTACGGAGCTGCGCAAGCTGTTCAGGGAGCGGATCAGGCCCGTGCTGACGCCGCTGGCCGTGGACCCCGCGCACCCCTTCCCCTACATCTCCGGGCTCAGCCTGAACCTCGCGGTCCTGGTGCGGAATCCGGCGACCGATCACACGGTCTTCGCGAGGGTCAAGGTGCCGTCGCAGCTGCCGCGGTTCGTGCAGGCCTCGAAGGACCGGTTCGTCCCTCTTGAGGATGTCATCGCGGCCCATCTGGGGCAGCTCTTCAAGGGCATGGAGATCCTCCAGCACCACGTCTTCCGCGTCACCAGGAACGAGGATCTCGACGTCGACGAGGACGTCACCGAGAACCTCATGCAGGCCCTGGAGAAGGAGCTGCTCAAGCGGCGGTTCGGCCCGCCCGTGCGGCTTGAGGTCGAGGACACGATCACCCCGGAGGTGCTGGCGCCGCTGATCGAGGAGCTGGAGCTGGCGCCGCACGAGATCTACCGGCTGCAGGGGCCGCTCGACCTGTCGGGCCTGCACGCCATCGCCGACCTGGACCGGGGCGAGCTGAGCTACCGGCCGTTCGTGCCCGCCGAGGTGATCAGCGCCGAGGACGACCTCTTCTCGATCCTGCGCGAGCGCGACGTGCTGCTGCACCACCCGTACGACTCGTTCGCCACCAGCGTGCAGCGCTTCATCGAGGTGGCCGCGGCCGACCCCAGGGTTCTGGCGATCAAGCAGACCCTCTACCGCACCAGCGGCGAGTCCCCCATCGTGGACGCGCTGATCGACGCGGCCGAGGCGGGCAAGCAGGTCGTCGTGGTCGTGGAGATCAAGGCCCGCTTCGACGAGCACGCCAACATCTCCTGGGCACGCAAGCTGGAGCGGGCCGGCTGCCACGTCGTCTACGGCGTGGTCGGGCTGAAGACCCACTGCAAGCTCGCGCTCGTGGTCCGTCAGGAGCCCTCGGGCGAGCTGCGCCGCTACTGCCACATCGGCACCGGCAACTACAACCCCAAGACCGCCCGGCAGTACGAGGACTTCGGCCTGCTCACGGCCGACCCGCTGGTCGGCGAGGACGTGACGGACCTGTTCATCCACCTGACCGGCTACTCCAACCACTCCGCCTACCGGCGGCTGCTGGTCGCGCCCCACTCGATGCGCAGCGGGCTGCTGGCCAGGATCGAGCGGGAGATCGCCCACCAGGAGGCGGGGCGCCCGGCACGGATCAGGATCAAGACGAACTCCCTGGTGGACGAGCCGATCATCGACGCCCTCTACCGGGCGTCCAGGGCGGGCGTCCCGGTGGACCTGTGGGTACGGGGCATCTGCAGCCTCCGCCCAGGCATTCCAGATCTGTCCGAAAATATCCGCGTAAGGTCGGTCTTGGGGCGCTTCCTTGAGCACTCCCGGGTGTACGAGTTCGGCCTGGGCCGCCGGCCCGAGATCTGGATCGGCAGCGCCGACCTCATGCGCAGGAACCTCGACCGCCGCGTCGAGGCCCTGGTCAAGGTGACCTCACCGCAGCACAAGGCCTACCTCATCGAGCTGATGGACCTGGCCATGGCCGAGACCACGAACGCGTGGGTGCTGCACTCCGACGGCACGTGGGCCCGCCACCCGGGCGAGGACCCGCAGAGCCATCTCATCAGCACGCGCCGCTGGAGGACCGTTGATGACTGACCTGCTCCGCGCCGCCGGAGCCGTGGTCTGGAGGGGCGAGGAGAGCAGCCCCGAGGTCGCCGTCATCCACCGTCCCAACTACGACGACTGGACCTTCCCCAAGGGCAAGCTCAAGTCCGGCGAGCACGTGATCGCCGCCGCCCTGCGCGAGGTGCTGGAGGAGACCGGACTGACCGTGCTGCTCGGCCGCGCGCTGCCACCGGTCCACTACCTCAGCTCCGGGCGGCTCAAGCGGGTCGACTACTGGACGGCGCGGGTGGCCGCCGACGACGGCTTCTCCCCCGATGACGAGGTGGACGAACTGCGCTGGCTGCCGTTAGAGGAGGCCAGGCGGCTGCTGACGTACGAATGGGATGTGGGGCTGCTGCGCGCGCTGAAAGCCGCGCCGCTCGAGACCGTGCCCCTCGTCCTCGTACGGCACGGCTCGGCCGGCTCCAGGAACGAGTGGCAGGGCGACGACGAGCTGCGCCCGCTCGACACCGACGGCCGGTCGCAGGCGGCGCACCTGGCCACCGCGCTACCCGCCTACCGGCCCGAGCTGCTGATCAGCTCCCCCAGTGCCCGATGCGTCCAGACCCTGGAGCCGTACGGGGTCGAACTCAAGCTGGAGCCCCTCCTCAGCGAGGAGGGGCAGGACCCGCAGAAGACCCCCGCCATGGTCAGGGAGATCGCCGTGCCCGCGGCCGTGTGCAGCCACCGCAAGGTGCTCCCCGACCTGATCAGGACGTTGAGCGGAAAGGACCTGCACCTGCGCAAGGGCGCGTTCGCCGTGCTGCAGCGGGCGGGCGGGCACGTCGTCAGCGTCGAGCGCTACGCGGCCTGACCGAGCGCCTGGAGGCCGCGCCGCTCACCAGGTGACCTCCAGCTTCGCGAAGCCGTCGGCGATCCTCCCCTCGCTGCGTGGCAGCTCCTCGACGGGTACGGCCGTCCGCAGGGTGGGGAAGCGCTGGAACAGCCTGCCGAACACCGCCACCAGCTCGACCCTGGCCAGGCTGGCGCCGATGCAGAAGCGCGGGCCGTACCCGAAGCTCAGATGCGGGTCGGACGGCGGACGGCGGATGTCGAACACATCCGGATCCGGATAGATCCGCTCATCCCGGTTGGCCGCACCCGGGGTGAGCACCACGGCCTCGCCCCGGCGGATCGTGTGGCCGCCGATCTCGATGTCCTCGTGGGCGTACCTGGGCAGGCCGTGCAGGCTCGGCGTGGCCATCCGCAGGATCTCTTCGACCGCGCCGGGCGCCAGCCCCGGGTCGGCGATGAGCAGGTCGCGCTGGCCGGGGTTGGCGAGCAGGAGCAGCACACCGAAGTCGATGCGGTTGACCGTGGTCTCGTGGCCGGCGAACAGCAGCCCGCCGGCGAGCTCGGCGATCTTCCCGTCGTCGTCCAGCTCGTTCGCCAGGTCGGACAGCACGTCCTCGGCCGGCTCGCGCCGCTTGCGCTCGATGAGCCCGGCCATGTACGCGCTCAGCTCGTCGCGCGCCGCCTGGCCCTTCTCCAGGTCCAGCATGTCGCCCAGGCGGAACGACACGCCCCCGAAGTACTCCCTGTCCTCGTACGGCACCCCGAGGAGCCGGCAGATGACCAGCACAGGCAGCGGGAAGGAGAGCTCGGCGTGCAGGTCGACCGGCGGCGTCAGCTTGGCCAGGTGGTCGAGCCGCTCGTCCACGAGCGAGCCGACGTGGTCGCTGAGCGCCTTCATCCGGCGAGCCGAGAAGGACGGCATGAACAGCTTGCGCATGCGGTCGTGCTCGGCCTTCTCCGTGGCGATGTCGCCCTGGGGGCCGCCGAGTATGGCCGATCCCGACAGCCTGGCGGCCTTGTCCGGCTCGGGATGCGAGCGCCCGAGCCGGGGGTCGTTGAACAGACTGCGCGCGTCCTCGTAGCCGCTGACCAGCCAGACCTCGTCGCCCGTCTGGGTGCGTACCTTCGCGATGCCCGCTTCGGCCCGCAGCTCGCGGTACGCGGCGGGCACCTCCAGCAGGTTGCCGCGTTCGAAGGGGATGGTGGGAAGGTTCCTCATAGAACCTTCATAACCGCCCCGACCGTCTCTGCCCAGACTCTGGGGAACTCCGCGTACGCCCGCTCGGCCGCGCTGCGCTCGATGCCGATGAGCACTCCGTACGTGAACGTGTCCTCGCCTGCCTGGCGGGCGCTCTCGGCCTCCTTCGCCAGCGTCTCCTGCGCCACCACGCCGTCCTGGTGCGTGCCCAGGATCTCCTGGACGTTCTCGGAGAGTTTGGCCAGCTTGCCCATGTTCGCGCCGAGAGTGGGTTGGAGCGCTTCGGCGGTGTAGCGAGCGCGTTTGGCGGCCTTGCGCACGTCGTGCATGGCTATTTCACGACGTTCCGGGTCTTCTATGGCCTGAGCGGTTTCGTAGGCCTTCGTCACCCGGTTCCAGCCGGCCGCGGCGATGGCGCTGAGCTTCTCCTGGGCGGGCTTGGCCGCCGCCTTCTCCAGCTTCGGGGCGGAGACGAGCTGATCAAGCGCGTTGAGGAGGGTGTAGTAGCGGTCGCCGCTGAGTGCCTCCTTGATGCGGCCGTACGCCTCCTGCTCGCGTTCGTACAGATCCGTACCGAGCCGGGTCTGGATGGGGCCGTGGACCAGCTCGGGCTCCAGCCTCGCCAGCTCCTTGGCGAACCTGGCCCTGATCACCTCCAGGTCGCGGGCCTCACCGAGCACGTTGCCGAGCCAGCGCAGCTCGTCCTGCACCTGGGCGGTGTCCGCGATGACGCTCTTGAACGCCTTGAGCGCGCTGCGCATCCTGCGGGCGGCCACGCGCATCTGGTGCACGGCGTCGTCCTCGGCCCTGCGGACCCGCGGATCCTGCGCGAGGAGGGCGTTGACCTGCCCGGCCAGGTAGGCGACGACGATCTCGCCCGCCGTGTCCGGCTCGGTGGGGGCTTTGGGGAGCGGGGCGGGTTCGAGCAGTTTGGCGAGTTTGCTGGTGGCCGCCGAGGGCGTCGCGCCGGCCTTCCTGAGGCGCTTGCCGACCTTGGCGAGAACGCCCTGGCGATCGGGGGCGAGCAGCTCGGCCTCGACCTCGCGCCACCGTACGATCGTGGGCTCGTCTCCGTACACCGTGCCCTTGACGCGGTCGTCGGCGACCTCGACGAGCTTGACGTCGCCGTCGAGCAGGACGGTGACGCTCCTGCGGGTGTCCAGCTCGGCGACCGGCACGAGCGGGGCGCCGCGGGTGTAGGCGCGGACGAGCTCGGCCAGTTCCGCGGGCACGACCTTGGCGCTGCGGGTGAGGGGACGGGTGATCTCCTGCCGCACCCCCTTGGCCTTGGGCAGCTTCAGGTGCCAGCCGGCGTCGTCGCCGCCTCGTCGCCGCCTAAGCGTGACTCCTCGCGTGGCCAGCCGCAGATCGGCGGTGTCGTAATAGAGAGCCACCAGCTGATAGCTCTTCGGCCCCATGACCTCGGCCACACGGCTCAGGTCCGGAATCGCGTAGTCGGGAGGAACGTCAAATTTGTCCTCGATCTCGATGCCCACTACACCTCGCAAGAGTCCGATTTCGGAACATCATGCCACTTTGAGGTGAACATCACACGACCTGCAGGAGCTCGATTCTGTTGCCGACGGGGTCCGAGAGATAGATCCGCCGGTAGCCGGGGAAGAGAAGGTCGGGCTCCATGCCGGGGGCGTACGCGTCGAGGTCGTCCACCAGGAAGGCAGGATGTGCCTTGCGCGCGGGCCTGAAGTCGTCCTCGATGCCGAGGTGGACCTCCACACCCTCGCCCTTGAACCATACCCCACCGCGTTTGGCCAGCTCAGGCGGCTTGGGCACCTCCCGCAGCCCCAGCACGCCCTCGTAGAAGCGCCTCAGCTCCGGTTCGCTGCCCCTGGGCGCGGCGAGCTGGACGTGATGCAGTGCTTGGATCATTTCTGCATCACCACGAAGATCCGCCGGAACGGGAAGGGGGTCCCGTAGCTCCTGGCCGGGTACACCTCGGCGAGCGACTTGGCGAGGTCCTGCTTGAACCGCCGCTGCTCGTCCGGGTCGAGCCGGTCGAAGACCGGGCGCAGGGCGGTGCCGGAGACCCAGTCGAGCACCGGGTTCTCACCCTGGAGCACGTGCATGTAGGTCGTCTCCCACGCGTCCACCTGTGCACCGCCGTGGTTGAGCAGGTCCAGATAGTCGATCGGGTCGTCGACCGGGTGCGCCCTGAGGACGCCGTCGAGCCTGTCGGACCAGGCGCGGGAGGCGCACAGCTCGTGGATGGCGACGTGGCTGGGCGCGCCGAAGTTGCCCGGCACCTGGAAAGCCAGCCAGCCCCCCGGGGCCAGATCCTCGACCCAGTGCTCCAGCACCTCGCGATGCTCCGGCACCCACTGCAGGACGGCGTTCGAGACGATCACGTCCATCGGCCGGTCGGGACGCCACGTGGCCACGTCCGCCACCGCGAACCGCACCCTGGACCCCAGCCCGCGGGCCTTGGTGATCATCGCGGGCGAGGAGTCGTAGCCCTCCACGGTCGCGCGGGGCCAGCGATTGGCCAGCTCAACGGTGAGTTCACCGCTGCCGCAGCCCGCGTCCACGACATAATCGGGGTCGACCGCCCCCACTCTGGAGATCAGCTCGATGAACGGCCGCGACCGCTCGTCGGCGTAGACCGCGTACGTTACCGGGTCCCAAATATCTCTTGACATGAAGATAATTGATATCGAGAGAGATATCTCGATGTCAAGACAGTACACTCTTGTGTCATGACGGAGGATGCTAGAGACGAGGTGGACCGCCTCGTCGCGGCTTGGCGTGCGGAGCGCCCCGACCTCGACGTCGAGCCGCTCCAGGTTCTCTCTAGGGTGTCACGGCTGGCCAAGCATCTCGACCGGGCCAGGCGGGCGGCGTTCGCCGAGCACGACCTGGAGCCCTGGGAGTTCGACGTGCTGACGGCGCTGCGGCGGGCCGGCAAGCCGTACGAGCTCAGCCCCGGCGCCCTGCTGCGGGCCACGCTCGTCACCTCGGGGACGATGACGAATCGCATCGACCGGCTCGCCCAGGCAGGCCTGGTGCGCCGCCGGCCCGACCCCGAGGACCGGCGCGGCGTCCTGGTGTCCTTGACGGACCCGGGTCTCGCCCGCGTGGACGCGGCCTTCGCGGACTTGTTGCGGCGGGAACACGAGCTCCTGTCCGGCCTCGGCTCCGACGATCAACGCGCCCTCTCAGGCCTCCTCCGCACCCTCCTCGCCCCCTTCGACTCCCCCCACTAGCCCACCAGCTCTACGCCCGGCAGGCATCCCTTCCCATCCGACCCCAACCCGCCCTCCAGCCCCCATCGGGCGGGTGTGCTGCTGCGCGTCAGCCACCCAAGCGATCGACCACCCCAAGCCACTTCACCCGGGCAACGCGAAGCGACCGTCGCCCAGGCGGTCTGCCGCCCCAAGCCGCTCCATCTCGGGACACGCAAAGCGACAGCCACCCCAGCAAGCGACCAACCCACGCCACTTCACCTCGAATGACACGAAGCGACAGTCGCCCAAGCGGTCAGCCACCCCAAGCCGCTCCATCTCGGGCGACGCGAAGCCCCAGCCACCCACACGATCGACAGCCCCAAGCCGCTCCGCCCCCGTGTGACGGGAAGCCTCAGTCGCCCAGGCGGTCTGCCACCTCGAGCCACTCCGCTTCGATCGTGTCCTTCTGGGTGTTGATCTCGCGCAGCTGGGCATCGAGGGAGCCCAGCTTCTCGTAGTCGCTGGCCGCATCGGCCATGGCCGCGTGGAGGCGGGACTCCTGGTCGCTCAGCTTGTCGAGCTGGCGTTCCAGGCGGTTGAGCTCCTTGCGCAGCTCGCGCTCCTCCTTGGCCGACAGCCCCTCATCGGGCGTGGACGTACCCGCGACGCCCCCCGATGCGACGGCGGCACTGGGCGCCTGCGCGATAGTGGCATTGGCCGAGGTGCCGAGGCGGGCGGTCAGGGCCGTGCCGGCCGCGCGGCGTTCGAGGTATTCGTCCACCCCGCCGGGCAGCAGCGAGAGCTTGCCGTCACCGAGCAGCGCCACGCAGCGATCGGTCACCCGCTCCAGGAAGTAGCGGTCGTGGCTCACCAGGACCAGTGTGCCGGGCCAGGCGTCCAGCAGGTCCTCGAGCTCGTTGAGCGTCTCGATGTCGAGGTCGTTGGTGGGCTCGTCGAGCAGCAGGACGTTGGGGTCGTCCATGAGGAGCCTGAGCAGCTGCAGCCGCCGCCGCTCACCGCCGGACAGATCGCCGACCACCTTCCACTGCGCCTCGCCCTTGAACCCCAGGCGTTCGAGCAGCTGAGAGGCCGTCCACTCCCGCTTGCCGACCTGGAGATACTTGCGTACCTCTTCCACCGACTCCAGCACCCGCCGCGCCGGATCCAGCTCGGCCAGCTCCTGGGACAGGTGCGCAAGACGTACCGTCTTGCCCTTGATCACGCGCCCGGAGTCGGGCACCACCGTGCCGGCGAGCAGGCGCAGCACCGACGACTTGCCGGAGCCGTTCACCCCGATCAGCCCGATGCGGTCGCCCGGGCCGAACTGCCACGTGAGATCGTCAAGCACCAGCGGCCCGCTGTCCGGCCCGCCGGCGTGCAGCGTGACGTCCTCAAGATCGTAAACGGTCCTGCCGAGGCGGGCCGCGGCGAACTTCATCAGCTCGACGGTCTCGCGCGCCGGAGGCTCGTTCGCGATCAGAGCCTGGGCGGCCTCGATGCGGAACTTCGGCTTGGACGTGCGGGCAGGCGGACCACGGCGCAGCCAGGCGATCTCCTTGCGCATGAGGTTCTGGCGGCGCTCCTCGGCGGCCTGCGCGATCCGCGCCCGTTCGGCCTTCGCGAGCACGTAAGCGGCATAGCCGCCCTCATAACGCTCGACCCGCCCGTCCACGACCTCCCACGTACGGCTCGACACGGCGTCGAGGAACCACCGGTCGTGCGTCACGGCCACCAGCGCGCTCTTGCTCGCCGCCAGATGCCCGGCCAGCCAGGCGATGGCCTCGATGTCGAGGTGGTTCGTGGGCTCGTCCAGCATGATCAGGTCATGGTCGTCGATGAGCAGCTGCGCCAGCGCCGTACGCCTGCGCTCCCCACCGGACAGATCGCCGGCCCTGGCGTCGAGGTCGAGATCGCCGATCAGGTTGGCGAGGATCTCGCGTACGCGCTGATCCCCCGCCCACTCGTGCTCGGCCCGCTCGCCGAGGACGATCTCGCGTACGGCGGTGCCGGCGTCGAGCGTGTCCTGCTGCGACAGGAACCCGACCCGCAGGCCCCGGTTATGCGTGACCCGCCCCTTGTCAGGCTGTACCGCTCCCGCGATCACGGACAGGAGGGTCGTCTTCCCGCCCCCGTTACGACCGACGACGCCGATGCGCTCGCCTGCCTCGACACCCAGGGATACGTCGCTGAGGAGCGGCTTGGGCCCGTACGCATGGGAAACCGACTCAAGATTGACCAGATTCATGACCTCCCCAGGGTATCGGCTCCCCGCCCACCCAACGCCCGACGATCCGCCCACCTCCGCACCTCGTAACACCCGGCAGCACTTCCGGCCAGCCGTGGCGTACGTCACAGGCGACGTCCCCACCGCATGAGACGTCCCCATCGCAGAGGACGTCCTCGCCACAGGAGACGTCCATCGCGGGGGCCGCCTATGCTCCAGTGAGGATCTGGGGCAAATGTCTACGAACTTGACTCTGCGTGTTGATGAGTTGGGCGTTCCCGAGGTCATCTTTCGAGAACCGCATGTCAGGGCGGCGGGCCTCGATAACATCGAGTGTCCTTGACCCCGGCAAGTGATGAGAGTGGCAGAAGATCGATGAGTTCGGTGACCGTACGTGTGCCCGCGAAGGTCAACGTACAGCTTTCTGTCGGCCCGCTCAGGGAAGATGGCTACCACGACCTGGTGAACGTCTTCCACGCAGTATCGATCTTCGATGAGGTGGTGGCCAAGGAGTCCGAGTCGATCACCGTGGCGGTGAACGGGAAGTGGTCCGACCAGGTGCCGACAGACGAGAGCAACCTGGCGATCCGGGCCGCCCGGGCGCTTGCCAAGCACGCGGGTCGCACGTACGGCGTCGATCTGATCATCCAGAAGGACATCCCCGTGGCGGGCGGGATGGCGGGCGGCAGCGCCGACGCCGCCGGTGCGCTGGTGGCGTGCAACGAGCTGTGGGGTCTGGGGCTGCCGTTCGAAGATCTCATGGAGATCGCCGGTGATCTCGGCAGCGACGTCCCGTTCTCCCTGCTCGGGGGCACGGCGGTCGGCACCGGTCGCGGTGAGCAGCTGAGCGAGCTGCCCACCGGGGGGACGTTCCACTGGGTGTTCGCGCTGGCGGACGGCGGGCTCTCTACGCCCAGCGTCTACGCCGAGTGCGACCGGCTCAGGGCGGCCGAAGGGGCCGAGGTGCCGTGGCCTCAGCTGGACGCCTCCCTGATGGAGGCGCTGGGCACGGGAGACGCGTACTCCCTGGGCGCCCACCTGAGCAACGACCTCCAGTCGGCCGCGCTCAGCCTGCGGCCGGAACTCGCGCCCACGCTTGACGCCGGCCGTCAGCACGGGGCCCTGGGCGCGATCGTCTCGGGGTCGGGCCCGACGTGCGCCTTCCTGGCCATCGACGCCCTCCACGCCCGCGACCTGGCCCTCAGCCTGACCACCACCGGCGCCGCACACACGGCCGTGGCTGCTCACGGCCCGGTCCAGGGCGCCACCTTGGTCTGATCCCCGGCCTCTCGCATAGCGTCCGCGCCCACGCCCCTGTCTAGGACGCCGCCCTGGTCTGGTACTCGGCCTCTCGCATAGCGTTGGCGCCCATGCTCCGGTCTTGGATGCAGCCCTGGTCTGGCTCTCGTCCTCCCACGTAGCGTTGGCGCCCACGGGCCGGTCCAGGACGCCAACTTGGCCTGATCCCCGGCCACCCACACAACGTTGGCGCCCACGCCCTGCTCCAGGATGCCGCCCTGGTGGCACTCTCGTCCTCCCGCGTAGCGTTGGTTTGCGGGGTATCGGCCTGAGCAGCCGGTCTCCCGTGAGTGACCAATGAGGCTGAGGTGACGAGGAGGGCCGCGATGGCCGGGGTGACGGTGGTTGAGGTGGGGCAGTGGCGGGGGTCCGGGGCTCCCACGGCTGAGCGCCTGCGGGAAGGGGCGCGGTTGCTGGCCGAGATGGTGGGGGCGGCGGATCAGCGGGTTCGTGTCGAAGTTGATGACGATCTTCGCTCGACGGCTGTGAAGGTTCGTGCGGCGGTCGGGCAGGCTCAACATGGGCTCCTGGTCACCGTTGGCGGGGATTGCGGGGTTGAGCTCGAGCCGGTTGCGGCGGCTCGGGAGCGGTACGGGGATCGGCTCGTTGTGGTCTGGTTCGATGCCCACGGGGATCTGAACACGCCTGAGTCGTCGCCTTCCGGGGCCTATCACGGGATGGTGCTGCGGGCGCTCACCGGGGAAGGGCCCGAGGGGCTGGTGGCTCGGGAGCCGGTGGCGCCTGGGCGGATCGTGCTCGTCGGAGTGCGGGACCTCGATTCGGGTGAGGCCGCCTTTGTCGAGGAGCACGGGGTCCGGCATCTTCCGGTGGTGGACGGCGCGGGGCTGGTCGCGGCGATCGAGGACTGTGGTGCTGGGGCGCTCGGGGATGACGGCCCTGAGGGGCGCGAGCCTGTCGTCTACGTTCATATCGATCTCGATGTGCTCGATCCTCTGGTCTTCCGGAGCGTGGGGTGTCCTACGCCGGGTGGGCTGCAGCCTGAACAGTTGCTCTCGCTCGTCGCCGCCGTTGCCGAGCGGTTCGAGGTGGCGGGGTTGGGGCTCACGGAGTACGAGCCGTCCAGGCAGGAAGATCAGGAGTTGCTCTCCGGGTTGGTCGGCGAGCTGGTGAAGGTCTGTGCTCAGCCTGGACGTACGACGCCGCGGTAGACGGAGCGGAAATACGGCGAGGCCAGGAAGTTGGTCTTTCTGACCACGTCGCCGGTTCTGGGGGCGTGGATCATGAGGCCATCCCGGAGGAACAGGGCCACATGGGTCGGGTCGCCCGCGCCGCCGCCGAAGAAGAGCAGGTCGCCTGCGCGTCGGGCGCGGAACGGGATCCTGCGGCCCTGGCGGAACTGGGCGCCGGTGTAGTGGGTGAGGGCGATGCCGGCTTTCGACCAGGCGTAGAGGGTCAGGCCGCTGCAGTCGAAGCCCCTTGTGCCGGCGCCCCTGCCGATGCCGATGGTGGGGCCTTTCGCTGAGCCGCCGCCCCAGGAGAAGGAGACTCCCAATTGGTCCAGGGCGGCCGAGACGGCGATCTGGCCCCTTGTGAGGGTGGTGATCCTGCCGCCGGGGGTGCGTAGGAGTGAATCGAGCCCGGTTGTGGGATCCGTGGCCCTCCCGTCTGAGGTGCGTTGAAGGGGCTCGGCTTCGGGGTTGATAGTCAGGATCCTGCGTTGGGGTGGGGTCGCTGCGGTTTGGGCGGAGGTCGGGACGGTGGCCAGAGTCCTGGGTTGGGGACGGGTTGCTGCGGTTTGGGCCGAGGTCGGGAGGGGGGTCAGGGTCCTGGGTTGGGGCCAGGGCCGGGGCCGGGTCGCCGCTGCTTGGGCGGAGATCGGGAGGGGGGTCAGGACTGCGATGAGCCCGCCGAAGAGGACGCCGCCGAGGGTGAGCCTGAGGAAGGTGGGGAGGGTGATCATGGTGGCCTCCTGACCGTGTGGTGGGTGTGGAGGCCAGGATCATTCGGTGGCGGGAGATGGGGTTGGGCCGAGCGTGATTCTGTGGAAAACGGGAGGCTGGGTGGGTGGGGCTGTGGACGACCACATCGGATCTGTGCACCGCGGGTGAATGGGGTGCTGGCCGGGAGGGGGTACCGGGCGGGGTGGGTCGGGCACCGGTCGGGAGGGCTGATTGGGCGCCGACCCGGAGAGTCGGTTGAGGCGCCGGATGAGAGCGCGGGGTTGGGCACCGGACGGAAGGGGCGCCGTGGGGCATCCCAGAACGGCTGGTTAGGCACCTGCTGGGACGGTGGGCGGGGCACCCGGGCGGAAGGGTGAGGTGAGGTGCCGGGCCGGGCCGGCGGGCGGGCGGGGCAGCGTATCGGGCGAGAGGGTGAGGTGGGGGGTGGGGGCCCGGAGGTGCCGGGCCGGAGGTGCCGGGCCGGAGGTGCCGGGCCGGAGGTGCCGGGCCGGAGGTGCCGGGCCGGAGGTGCCGGGCCGGAGGGCGGGCAGGATACCGGGCGGGAGGGTGAGGTGGGGGGGGTGGTGGCCCGGGGGCCCGGGTGGCCCGTGTGGCACGGGAGTCCGGGGAGCCCGAGAATCCGGGGGGGTGGGCAGGGTGCCGGATGGGAGGGGGATGCGGGACGCGGGGAGGGGACGCGGAGGGGGTTAGGGCTTGAGTTCGGCTATGCGGGCGAAGGATGTGATGTCCAGTTGCTCCCCGCGGGCCGAGGGGTCAACGCCAGCCGCCCTCAGTGCCGCCTCCGCCTGGGCCGCGCTGCCCGCCCAGCCTGCCAGGGCCGCGCGCAGGGTCTTTCTGCGCTGGGCGAAGGCGGCGTCCACCACCGCGAACACCTCCTCGCGCGACGCGCTCGTCGTGGGCGGCTCGCGGCGCACCATGGAGACGAGGCCGGAATCGACGTTGGGGATGGGCCAGAAGACGGTACGGCCGACCGGGCCGGCGCGGCGTACGTCCGCGTACCAGGCGGCCTTGATCGACGGAATCCCGTACACCTTCGAGCCCGGGCCGGCGGCGAGGCGGTCGGCGACCTCCGACTGGACCATGACCAGACCCTTGCGCAGGGACGGCAGGACCTCGAGAAGGTGGAGCACCACCGGGACGGCCACGTTGTAGGGGAGGTTGGCGACGAGTGCGGTGGGGGCGAATCCGGACAGATCGTCCGGGGTGATCCGCATGGCGTCCGCGTTCACGACCGTGAGCTTGTCGAGCCCGCCGCGGTCTGCCACCGTGATGGGGAGCTGGCCCGCCAGCACCGGGTCGATCTCGACCGCCACCACGTGCGCGGCGGAGGGCAGGAGGGCGAGGGTGAGCGAGCCGAGGCCCGGCCCCACCTCGATGACCACGTCGTTCTCCGAAAGATCGGCCACGCGGACGATGCGCCGGACGGTTCCTGCGTCGATCACGAAGTTCTGGCCTAGCTTTTTTGTCGGACGAAGATCTAGCTTGTCCGCCAAAATACGTATTTCTGCAGGGCCCAACAGCCTCATCATCCAACCAGTCTCTCGCATCGAAGAACCATCGATGGCGCTTGGGGAGACCAAAGGAGAGGATGGCGTGGAACAGGAAGGGACGTCCCTCATGGAGCCAACGGGCGCCGCGCCGCTCCGCCCGACGGACTTGCGGGAGATCGGACCGTACCGGCTGCTCGGCCGGCTCGGCGAGGGCGGGATGGGAACCGTGTTCCTCGCGCGGGCACCGACGGGTCGATTCGTCGCGCTCAAGGTCGTCAAGGCGGAGTTCGCCAACCAGGAGGGTTTCGCGGCCAGGTTCCATGCGGAGGTCGAGAACGCTCGCCGGGTGGCGTCGTTCTGCACTGCCCAGGTGCTGGACAACGGCAACACCGGGGACGGACGTCCGTACATGGTGACCGAGTACATCGCGGGCACCCCGCTCTCGGACCAGATCGCGAAATACGGCTCCCTCGAACCGGGGCCGCTGCACGGCGTCGCGCTGGGGGTCGCGGCGGCGCTGGCGGCGATCCACGTGGCCGGGCTCGTGCACAGAGACCTCAAACCGGCGAACGTGATCCTTTCGTTGTCGGGACCCAGGGTGATCGACTTCGGCATCGCCAGGGCGCTCGACCGGGAGACCGGGTTCACGCTCTCCGGCGAACTGCTGGGCAGCCCCGGATGGTGGGCCCCGGAGCAGGTGCGCGGCGAGGTGGTCAGCCCGGCGGCCGACATCTTCGCCTGGGGCTGCCTGGTGGCGTACGCGGGCAACGGACGGCACCCGTTCGGCCGCGGCGACCCCATCACGCTGGCCACGCGCGTGCTGAACGCCCCGCCCGAGCTGGGCGTGCTGCCCGCGCCGCTCAACGAGTTAGTACGGCGGGCCACCTCCATGGACCCCACCGTGCGCCCGTCAGCGCAGGATCTCCTGATCGCCCTGGTGGGAGGCAGTACGCCGGCGCGCCCCGCCGATCCGCCCACCTTGGTCGCGACCGAGATGCTCAACGAATGGCAGCCGCCGCAGAATGTCGTGGATGAGCCGGATATCACGGCTACTTTCACGACACCGCCGCCGAGCGATGCCACCGGTAGAACCCCGAGTATCCCGGGCAGCGCGGCCAATCCGGTCAGCCCTCCCAACCCGAGCATCCCTGGCGCCTCCAGCGCCTCGGGTGCGCCCAGTGTGCCGGGCTCGTTCGGAAACGCGGGCGCGCCCCCTCAGCCGTCGGTCGAGGAGCTGGCGCGCAGGGAGGAAGAGGCCGCCAAGGAGGAGTTCGCGCGCTGGGAGGCGCAGGCTCGGCAGCGGGAGCAGGCTCAGGCCGAAGCCCTGGCCAAGAAGAAGGAGCAGGCTCGCTCGGGTGGACCGGAAGCCCAGGTGCAGCCGCGTCAGGGCAGCCTGCCCGGCGACAACACCCGGCCGCCCGAAACCCTGGCGGGCAACGACGAACCCGACACCCTCGGCGGCTCCAGGACGAAGGGCACCCGGTGGCTCATCGCCGCCGCGGCCGCTGTGCTGGCCATCGTCGTGACGGTGGCCGTACTGATCGTCACCTCCGCCCGCAACACGCCCACCACCGCCACCCCCGGTACCCCGTCCCAGACGACCGGCACCGCCGGCCCGAACGACGTGGGCCGCCGCTTCGCGCTGGGCGCCAACTTCGACGACCCCGTCGCGATCGTCGCGTCGGCGCCGGAGTGCGGGCTGAAGGAGTACGAGGGCAAGACCGCGACCCAGGGCCAGCTCTGCGTGATCCGCTGGACGATGCTCAACCCCGGCGGCGAGCGCAGGCAGCTGGTCCAGCCCGTCGTCACCATGGTCGACGACCGGGGCGGCGAACACGATCCGGCAGCCCTGACCCTGCCCCCGGCCATCCTGCCGGGCGGGCGGGTGGACAGCGCGTTCGTGTTCGACCTGGCGATGTACCGCAAACCCGTGAAGCTGACGGCGACCATGCTCGAGAACGGCAAGCAGATCGAGGTCGCGCTGTGATGATCCGATCCGCGCTCATCGCGCTCATGCTCGCGACGGGGACACCGCTCATGCACACCGGCGCGGCGGCCTGCGCCGGAGCCGCCGACTTCGACGGTGACGGCGTGGACGACGTCGCCGTGGGCGACCCGTTCGCGGACGGCCAGAAGGGCTCGGTGAGCGTGCTGTCGGGCGACAAGGTCGTCCCCGTCACCGTTCCCGACCTGGCCAGGGGCGACGCCTTCGGCTGGTCCGTACGGCTGGCCAAGGTCGACGCCGACGCCTGCGCCGACCTGGTGATCGGCGCGCCGTACGCGGACGTGGACGGCACCGAGGACGCCGGCGCCGCGTACGTCGTCTACGGCGGCGGCGCCACGCCTCCCCAGCGGCTGACCGCGGCCCAGCCCCAGCGCTTCGCGCACTTCGGCTGGTCGCTGGCCGCGCGCGGCGACCTGCTGGCGATCAGCGCGCCGTACGAGGACGAGGGACGGCTCCTCGACGTGGGCGCGATCTACGTACGCCAGGGCACCGGCCAGTTGCGCAGGATCAGCCAGGAGTCCGACGACGTGCGGGGCAACAGCGAGGTCGGCGACCAGTTCGGCTGGTCGATGGCGTTCGGGCCGAAGAACGAGCTGGTCGTCGGCGTCCCGTACGAGAACGACGACGGCGCCGGCCGCCAGGTCGAGACCGGCAAGATCGACTCGGGGTCCGTGGTCTTCATCGACGACGTGCTGGCACCCAAGATCACCTCGTTCAAGCTGGACTCGCCGACGGACGTCTCCGGCGACAGGTTCGGCTACTCGGTGGTGTACGGCGAGGGCTCCGGGTACGCGGTGAGCTCCCCCGGCCCCGGGTACGTGCAGCTGCTCGACCCCGGCAGGAAACCGACGCGGAGGGTGACGCAGGGGGGCAAGCAGGCGTTCGGGTTCTCGATGGCGGCGTCGGCGGACGGCAGGCTGGCCATCGGCGCCCCGTACGGGGGCGGTGTCCGGGTGGTCTCCTGGAAGAACGCGGCCGAGGATCGGCAGCTGGCGACCGGCGACGGGCTGTCCGGGTGGTCGGTGGCGTTCAGCGGCAACAAGCTGTTCGTGGGGCAGCCGGACGCGCGGCCGTACGGGAAGGTGGCGGTGGCCGGGCGGAACGCCGAGTCGCTCCAGTCGGTCCAGCCGCCCAAGGGCGCGGATTTCGGGGTGTCCCTATCGGGATGACCCCTACTGGGCCGGGTCGAAGAGGCGGTCGGCGCAGTTCGGCCACTGGGTCTGCCAGCGGCTGCCCATCTGCTGGTAGAGGACCTGCGCCCGGTACGTCTGCTCCTCCGCCGGCCATGTGCTGGGGATCCCCATCCCGCCTGCGGCCTGCCACACGGGCAGGCTGAACTGGTACATCCCGTAGTACGGCCCGTCCGGGTTGTAGGCCTGGGGGTCGCCCTGAGCCGCGCACACGGCCAGGGCCTGCCAGTTGAGCCGCAGGACCTCCGGACGGATCGGTACGGTGTGCGATGGTGTGACCGTGATGACCGTCCCGTCCTTGGGAAAGCTGCCGAGCGGCGGGTTCACCACGTAGCCGTGGCGCAGCGGGATGCGCTTCTGCCTGAGCACCTCGCGTACCGTCCTGGCGGTGGTGCGCGAGGCGATCCGGCTCGTGCCGGCGACCACGTACACCCTGCGCCGGGTGTAGACGGTCAGCTCCATCCCCGACAGCGGCACCGCGCCGTCCGGCGGCGCGGAGAGCTTGCCGGCGGCCGGGGTGAGGTCGAGTTCGGCGAGGGCGTCGCCGACGTTCGTGGCGGTGACCAGGTGCCGGCTGGTGCGGCCGTCCAGGGTCAGGGTGATCGGGCGGGCGTGGCGAACCTCGATGGTGGATCCGTCGGTGACGTCCTCGTGGGCGGGAGGTCGTACGAGGTCGCCGTACCCCACCGAGACCCCCGCCTCCGCGAGCACGTCGTGCACGGTCCCCGCGAACGCGCGGACCTGCGACTGCCTGCCGTCGACGATCACGACGACTTCTTTGACCAGGGACGACACCGACACGAGCGCCCCCAGCGCCACCATGCCCGCCAGGCACACGACCGGCGTCCACGGCGAACGCCACGGGATCGGGGGACGAGGCGCGCGCCTCTTACCTCGCACGAAGCACCTCCGGGTGCGGCCACGGGCCGCCCGATTCCGGTAACGGTCAGGACCGCCCGAACGTTAGCGCCGCGTTCGTCCCCGCAGCCGCGAGTTCAGCAAAAGATGGTCACCACTCGCCGAAGACCATGACTCCGTTGGCACTGATCGCCTCGCACAACTGATCCGGATGGACCCCTTTGACCTCCGCCAGGCAGCGCAAAGTGAGGGGGATGAGGTAGGGGGCGTTGGGCTTGCCGCGGTGCGGGACCGGCGGCAGGTAGGGGGCGTCGGTTTCGACCAGCATGAGCTCCTGCGGGGCGGTCTGGGCGGCCTCGCGGAGGTAGGCGGCGTTCTTGTACGTCACAGGCCCGGAAAAAGACATGAAATATCCGGCTTCGACACACTTTTTCGCCATTTCGGCGTCGCCCGAGAAGCTGTGGAAGACGACCTTGTCCGGCGCACCCTCCTCCGCCAGCACCCTCAGCACGTCGTCATGCGCGTCGCGGTCGTGGATGACCAGCGCCTTGCCGGTGCGCTTGGCGATCTCGATGTGCGCGCGGAAGCTCGCGTGCTGGTCCTCCTTGCTCGCCCAGTCACGGAAGTAGTCGAGCCCGGTCTCCCCCACTGCCCGCACCTCCGGCCGCCGCGCGAGGCTCTCGATCTCGGCCAGGACCTCCGCCGTGGCCTCGTGGGCCTCGTTCGGGTGGATGGCGACCCCGGCGTACACACCCTCCTGCTCGGCCGCCACGTCGGCGTTCCACCTGGAAGACCTCAGGTCGTAGCCGATGGTGACCAGCCGCGTCACGCCGACCGCCCTGGAGTCCTCCAGGATGCTCCGAACACTGGCCTCCGACGCCTGCGCGGCCTGCGCCACCGAATCGCCGGATGACGCCTGCCTGTTGCCGACCATGATGTCGAGATGGCAGTGGCTGTCGAACACCGGTGCGGAAAGCGGCTCGGGAGCGGCGGGAAGCTTGGTCACGAGTTCTAAAGTAGCGTCCATGCGGTTCGGCATCCTCGGCAGCACCATGGCCTGGCGCGCGGACGGGGGCGAGGTGCCGCTCGGCGGTCCCGCTCGGCGGGCGCTGCTGGCGCTGCTGCTGCTCCGCCCCGGAGAGGTGGTCTCCCGGGATCGGCTCGTCGACGTCCTCTACGGGGACCGGGCCCACGGCGACGCGGTACACGCGCTGCACTCGCAGGTGTCCCGGCTGCGGCGGGACGGGGTCGCGATCGAGCTGACCGAGCTCGGTTACCGGCTGCTCGCCGCGCCCGACGACATCGACGCCCACCGTTTCCTGCGCCTCGCCGACGCGGGCCGGGACGCCTTGGAGGGTGGCGGGGACCCCGTCCGGGCAGCGGGGCTGCTGCGTGAGGCGCTGGCGCTGTGGCGGGGCTCGGCGGTCGCGGACCTGGACCCCGAGCACGGGGCCTTCCTGGAGGAGCGGCGGCTGGCCGCGCTCGAAGACCGGATCGAGGCCGACCTGCGGCGCGGCACTCACAGGGAGGTCGTGGCGGAGCTGGGCGAGCTGATCGAGCGGCATCCCCTGCGGGAACGGCTGCGCGGCCGGCTCATGCGTGCCCTCCAGGCGGACGGGCGGCCCGCGGAGGCGCTGGTGGTGTTCGAGGACACCCGGCGGCTGCTGGCGGACGAGCTGGGCGCGGATCCGTCGGCCGAGCTGGCCGACCTGCACGGCCGCCTGCTGCGCGGGCCGGCCGATCCTGTCGCGCCGGTGCGGCGCGCGCTGCCCGCCAGGCTGACGAGCTTCGTCGGACGGGACGCCGACGTGGCGGCGGTGTCCGCGCTGCTCGGCTCCGCGCGCCTGGTGACCCTGCTGGGGCCGGGCGGCGCGGGCAAGACCCGGCTGTCGGTCGAGGTCGCCCGGTCGCTCGCCGAGCCGCCGCTGGGCGATACCCGGGAGCCGGCCGAGGTGGTGCTGGTCGAACTGGCCTCAGCGCGCGCCGGCGCGTCGAGGACGAACACAGCGGGGCCAGAGGCGGCGGGGGTAGGTGTGGATCTCGCGCAGGTCGTGCTCGGCGCGCTCGGCGTGCGGGAGAGCGGCCTGCTGGGCGGCCGCGCCATCGGGCCGGGAGAGCGGTCCGCGCCGACGGACCGGCTGGTCGCGGCGCTGGCCGGGCGGCCGATGCTGCTGGTCCTCGACAACTGCGAGCACGTCGTCCACGACGCCGCCGAGCTCGCCGAACGCCTGCTCTCCGCCTGCCCCGACCTCCGCGTCCTCGCCACCAGCCGCGAGCCGCTGGCCGTCACGGCCGAGCACGTCTGGCCGGTGCACCCGCTCGCCCCCGCCGACGCCGTCCGGCTCTTCACCGACCGGGCCGCCGCCGCGAGCCCGGGTTTCACCCCGGACGAGTCGGTCGAGCGCATCTGCGCGGCACTCGACGGCCTCCCCCTGGCCATCGAGCTCGCCGCCGCCCGCCTGCGTACGCACGGGGCCCACGAGCTGGCCGTACGGCTGGCGGACCAGGATCGGTTCAGCCTGCTGTCGCGCGGCAGCCGGACGGCCGACCCCCGGCACCAGACCCTGCGCGCGGTCGTCGCGTGGAGCTGGGAGCTGCTCACCGACCGGGAGAAGGCCATGGCCGGGCGCCTGACCGTCTTCTCCGGCGGCGCCACGGCCACGGCCGCCGCCGAGGTGTGCGGGCTGGCGGACGCCGAGGACCTCCTGGTTTCCCTGGCCGACAAATCGCTCCTCCAGCCGGGCGGCGGCCGTTATCGCATGCTGGAGACCATCCGCGCGTTCTGCGCCGAGCAACTGGCCGGCGAGGCGCACACCGTACGGAAAGCACACGCCGCGTACTTCCTCGGCCTGGCCGAGCGCTCCGACCCGCACCTGCGCGGCGCCGACCAGCTCCACCACCTCGACCTGCTCGCCGCGGAGCACGACAACCTGCAGGCGGCGCTGCGCTGGGCGGCGGAATCCGGGGAGGTGGTGCTCGGCATGCGGCTGCTGGCGGCCCAGTCGTCGTACCTGTGGATGCGCGGCATGCGGGCCGCCGCGACCGCCCCGGCGGTGGCGCTGTTGGAGGCGGCGGGTCCCGCGCCGGATCCGGAGCTGGGCGAGGCGTACGTGCTGTGCCTGCTGTCCGCGCTGGCCGGGAGCACCGGCAGGGACGCCTGGGAGAGCCACAAGAGCCTGGCCGAGACGATGGTCACCGACGGCTCCGGGGCGCGGCGGTACCCGCTCGTCACGTTCCTGTGGCCGATGATCACGGCGGGTTCGATCGATCCGACGGTGGCGCTCACGGTGCTGCGGCGGGCCGCGCGGGACGGAGACCCGTGGGAGCGGGCGATGGCCCGGTTCATCTGGGCCTATCCGCAGATGACCGCCGGGGAGTTCGCCTCGGCGGAGGCCGATCTGACGGCGGCGCTCGACCAGTTCAGGGTGCTCGGCGACCGCTGGGGCATGGCGCTGGCCCTGGACGGGCTCTCGTGGCTGGCGGGCACCTGCGGCGACGACGCGACGGCCGTGGCGCGCGTGGAGGAGGCGATCGCGCTGGCCGAGCAGCTCGGGGCCGAGGAGGATCTGCCCGACCTGCTGTGCAACCGGGGCGATCACCGCATCGCGACCGACCCTGCCGGGGCGCGGGCCGACTACGAGCGGGCCGCCGAGCTGGCGGGGCGGGTGGGCCTGCCGACGTACCTGGCCTCGGCGCTGCGCGGGCTCGGTGACGTTGCCGCCGCGAAAGGCGACCTGGCACGGGCGCGGGAACTGTACGAACGGGCGCTGGGGCAGTCGGACCCCGTATGGGTCAAGTCGGCGGGGAACCTGGCCCGGCTCCGCGTCGGCCTGGGCCGGGTGGCCGAGGCCGAAGGGGATCGGAAGACGGCCAGAGAGTCCTACGAGCGGGCGGTGGCGGGCGCGATCGAGTCGGGCGCGCTGCCCGAGACCGCCCGGGCGTTCGAGGCGCTGGCCGCGCTGGCGTTCGGTGACGACGACGCCGAGCGGGCGGCCACGCTGCTGGGAGCCGCCGTCGCCATGCGGGGCATCGAGCTGCCCCAGGAGCCCGAGGTCGCGCAGCGGGTGCGGGCGGCGCTGGACGACCAGGCCTACGCGCGGGCCCGGCGGGCGGGCGCGCGGCTCTCCCACCGGGAGGCGCTGGCGCTCGCCGGGGTGCCCGACGAGGTCGTCGACCGCTCACCGCTGAGCGCCATCGCCGCCGTCACCGATCAGCCGACCCCGTGGTGAGAGTCCGGTGAGGACGCGGTGAGACCGGATCGGCAGGGTCAGGGGCATGGACATCCTGATCTCCGGCGCGAGCGTCGCCGGCCCCGCGCTCGCCCTCTGGCTCACCCGGTACGGCCACCGCACCACCGTCGTCGAACGCGCCCCGGCCCTCCGTGAGGGCGGCTACGCCGTGGACTTCCGCGGCGAGGCGCATCTGACCGTCCTTCGCAAGATGGGCATCCTGGACGCCGTCGAACGCGAGCAGACCCACATGGGCGCCATGTGGAACGTCAACGAGGCCGGCAGGAAGCTCGTGGCCATGCCCGAAGACCTGTTCGCGGGCGACATCGAGATCCTCCGCGGCGACCTGGCCCGCATCCTGTACGACGCCACCCAGGCCCACACCGAGTACGTCTTCGGCGACTCCATCACGGCCGTCGACCAGGACGCGGACGGGGTGACGGTCACCTTCGAGCGGAGCCCGGCCAGGCGCTTCGACCTCGTGGTGGGCGCGGACGGCCTGCACTCGAACGTGCGATCCCTGGCCTTCGGTCCCGAGCGGGACTACCTGTCGTACCTGGGCCTCTACTCGGCGGTGTTCACGATCGACAACTACCTCGGGCTCGACCACAGCGGTCACGCCTACAACGTCCCGGGCAGGATGGCCGCGATCTACAGCGCGAGGGGGAACGCCGAGGCCAAGGCCGTGTTCTGGTTCGGCTCGCCGCCGCTCGACCACGACCGGCATGACGTCGCCCGCCAGCAGGAGTTCCTGGAGCAGGCGTACGAGGGCGTCGGCTGGGAGGTCCCGGAGCTGATGCGCAGGATGCGGCGGACGGACGACTTCTACTTCGACTCGGTCGGCCAGATCCGCCTGGACTCCTGGTCACGCGGCCGGGTGGTGCTGCTGGGCGACGCCGCGTGCTGCGCCTCGCCGCTGTCCGGCATGGGCACCGGACTGGCGATGGTGAGCGCGTACGTGCTGGCGGGCGAGCTGGCCGCAGCAGAGGGCGGCCACCGCGCCGCCTTCGCCCGCTACGAGCGGGAGGTGCGCGCCTACGCCGAGGGGTGCCAGCGGTCGGCCGTGGGCGTCAGCAAGTTCATGGTCCCGGAGAACAGGTTCATGGCCTGGTTCATGAACCAGAACTACCGGCTCCTGCCGTATCTGCCGTGGAAGGGGCTGATGGCGAAGTCGGTCAGGAAGACCGCCGACGCCATCAGCCTCAAGGACTACGGGGCCTACGAGGTCACTCGCCCAGCCGGGCCAGCTCCTCGTCCACGACCTTCGGGTCGAGCTTCTTGAACAGCGGCACGGGCGGCGCGAGCGGCGTGCCCGGCTTGATCGGCCGGTGCTCCCACCGGGCCGCCCCGTCGTACTCGCCGGTGATCACCGGGTAGGGGGTGCCGCCGTCCTCGTCGACCTCGCGGATCTCCGGCATGCCCGACCACACGCCCTCGCCGCCGAGCATGGTGAAGACCTTGTTGGACGAGCTGGGCAGGAACGGCGTGAGCATCGTCTTGGCGTCGTCGACGACCTGGAGCGCGACGTGCAGGATCGACTTCTGCCGCTCCGGGTCCTCCTTGAGCTTCCACGGCTCCTGCTCGGCCAGGTATTTGTTGGCCTCGCGGACCACGTCGAACGCCTCGTTGATCCCGTTCTTGAAGCGCGACCTGCTCAGCTCCTCGCCCACCGGCGCGAACGCCTTGCGCGAGCGCTCCAGCAGGGCCCGGTCGGCGTCGGTGAGGTCGCCCGGCTCGGGCACGGCCCCGAAGTTCTTGGCCGCCATCGAGATCGACCGGTTGACCAGGTTTCCCCAGGCCGCGACCAGCTCGCCGTTGTTGCGGTTGACGAACTCCTGCCAGGTGAAATCGGTGTCCTGGTTTTCCGGTCCGGCCACCGCGATGTAGTAGCGAAGGGCGTCGGCGTCGTAACGCGCCAGGAAATCTCTTACGTAAATTACTACTTGCCTGGACGAGGAGAACTTCTTGCCCTCCATCGTCAGGAACTCGCTGGAGACCACCTCGGACGGCACCTGGAGCCCGCCGAGCGAGCCCGGCGTGCCGGCGCGGTCGCCCTGCCCGCTGTAGCCGTACAGCATCGCCGGCCAGATCTCGGCGTGGAAGACGATGTTGTCCTTGCCCATGAAGTAGTAGCCGCGGGCGTCGGGGTTCTGCCACCACTGGCGCCACGCGTCGGGGTCGCCCGAGCGCCTGGCCCACTCGATGGACGCCGACAGGTAGCCGATCACCGCGTCGAACCACACGTAGAGCCGCTTGTTGGGCTGGTCGCGCCAGCCGTCGAGCGGGATCGGCACGCCCCAGTCGAGGTCGCGGCTGATCGCGCGCGGCTGCAGGTCGCCGAGCAGGTTGAGCGCGAACTTCAGCACGTTGGGCCGCCACTCGCCCTGCTTGGACTGCAGGTAGGAGCCGAGAACCTCGGTGAAGGCGGGCAGGTCGAGCATGAAGTGCTCGGTCTCGACGAACGTGGGCGTCTCGCCGTTGATGCGGCTCTTGGGGTTGATCAGCTGGATCGGGTCGAGCTGGTTGCCGCAGTTGTCGCACTGGTCGCCGCGCGCGCCGTCGTAGCCGCAGATGGGACAGGTGCCCTCGATGTAGCGGTCGGGCAGGGTGCGGCCGGTCGAGGGGGAGATCGCCCCCATCGTGGTCTTGGGGAAGATATAGCCGTTGTCGAAAAGACCCTTGAAGATCTCTTGTGTGACGGCGTAGTGGTTTTTCGTCGTGGTCCTGGTGAACAGGTCGTAGGAGAGCCCGAGCCCGGTGAGGTCCTCGGCGATGACGCGGTTGTAGCGGTCGGCCAGCTCCCTGGCGGTCACGCCTTCCTTGTCGGCCTGCACCTGGATGGGCGTGCCGTGCTCGTCGGTGCCTGACACCATCAGCACCTTGTTGCCCGCCATCCGCTGGTAGCGGCTGAAGACGTCGGACGGCACGCCGAACCCGGAGACGTGCCCGATGTGGCGGGGGCCGTTTGCGTACGGCCACGCGACGGCGGTCAAGATGTGCTGGGACATAGTCCTTAGCCTACGGGGCTCCCTGTCCGTCTCGGACCGAATCCCCCGTGTCGGCGGGGCCCGTCAGGACCCCGCCGACAGGGGACGGCTATCGCTTGGACTCCTCCAGGGAAACCGCCTCCGCGGCTTCCTCCGCGGCCTTGGCGGCCACGTCGATGGAGGTCTCGCGCGTGCGGCGGATGCCGAGGATGCTGATGAACAGCGCCGCGAAGATCGTCTGGAAGCTCATGACCAGAGCGGTCGCGGAAGGCACGACGATACGCAGCGACTCGCGCGGGTCGAGCTCGCCGAAGCTGCGCACCTGCCAGTGGACCAGCGACATCACCAGGCCGATCAGACCGGCCAGCGCCAGCAGACCGCCGACCACGAGCCCCTTCTCCAGGCTCACGATGTCGATCAGCCGCCGGATGCGCGGCGACTCGGGCAGGAAGCCCTCCTCGGCCGCGTAGACCTTGGTGAACACGGCGAACAGGGCCGCCTGGAAGCCGATCACGACCAGCGCGGACGACCCGACGAGGGTGTCGACGTCGAAGGCCAGCTCACCGATCTCCACCGGGCCGAACGTCAGCGCCGTCCCGGCGACGAGGCCGATGATCATCATCAGCACGCCGGGATAGAAGAACAGCCACTTCGGGCTGTAGAGGAGCAGGAAGCGCAGGTGGCGCCAGCCGTCGCGCCAGGAGCGCAGGTGCGGCGGACGGGAGCGGCCGTCGGGCGAGAGCGTGGTGGGCACCTCGCGCACGTCGAGGCCCGACAGCGTGGAGCGGACCACCATCTCGGACGCGAACTCCATGCCGCCCGTCTGCAGCTGCAGCTTGAGGATGGAGTCGCGCCGGAACCCGCGCAGCCCGCAGTGGAAGTCGCCGATGGCCGAGGGGAAGAACAGCCGGCCGACGAACGACAGCACGGGGTTGCCGAGGTAGCGGTGGAGCGGGGGCATGGCGCCCGGGGCGATGCCGCCCTTGAAGCGGTTTCCCATCACCAGGTCGGCGCCGTCGCGCAGCTGCTCGACGAACGGCAGCAGCGCGGTGAAGTCATAGGAGTCGTCGGCGTCGCCCATGATGACGTATTTGCCGCGCGCCGCCCTGATCCCGCCCATGAGGGCGTTGCCATAGCCCTTCTCGTCGACGTGGACCACGCGGGCTCCGGCGTCGCGGGCAAGCTGTTGTGAGCCGTCCGTGCTGCCGTTGTCGGCGATCAGGACCTCGCCCTCGATGCCGTGCTCCTCCATGCACGCCAGCGCCTTGCGTACACAGACTTCCACGGTCTCCGCCTCATTGAGGCAGGGCATGACCACCGTCAGTTCCACGTGTCTACCCTTCAGTTAAGACTCTTCCAGTGAACCATCATGCCCTGTGCCCAACCGTGCTCGGGTCAAGACCCAAAAACGACTGGCATTCTTTACAGCATGGTGAGCGTCGCGGAGATTACCCCTGTGGACCACTCCGCTCCTGGCCGGGCAGCTCGTTGGCTGTCGTTCGTGCGCCGGCATCGAGTGTTCGCCGCGGTTTTCGGCGTTGGCGCCGTGCTGCGGCTCATCACCATGCTCGGCTACGGCCCGGCCATGTGGTTCAACGACTCCTACGAGTACGTCTCGGTGGCGCTGCACCCGCGGCCGCACCCGATCAGGCCCGACGGCTACAGCTTCTGGCTCATGCTGCTCAAGCCGTTCCACAGCTTCGCACTGGTGATCTTCACGCAGCACCTGATGGGCCTGGCCACGGCCTGCCTGATCTACGCGTTGCTGCGGATCAAGTTCCGGCTGCCGAAGTGGGGCGCCACGCTGGCGGCGGCGCCGGTGCTGCTGGACGCGTACCAGATCCAGCTCGAGCAGCTGGTGATGTCCGACAGCATGTTCACGCTGCTCGTGGTGGGCGTCATCACGCTGGTGCTGTGGAAGCGGCGGCTGTCGTGGCAGGCGGGCGCGGTCGTCGGCCTGCTGCTGGCGGTGACGTGGCTGACCCGCTCGATCGGCCTGCCGATCCTGGCGCTGGTGGTGCTCTACCTGCTGGTCAAGCGGACCGGCTGGCGCCCGATCGTCGCCGTGATCACGGCGTGCGCGGTGCCGGTGATGGCGTACATGGGCTGGTTCGCCTCCGCGTACGGCAAGTTCGCGATGACCAACAGCGACGGTCTCATCCTCTACATGCGCACGGCCATCTTCGCCGACTGCAACAAGATGAAGATCGACAAGTACAAGGAGGTCCAGCTCCTCCTGCTGTGCATCAACGACCCGGTCAGCCAGCGCAAGGACTACGCGCAGTGGTACCTGTGGGGCCAGGGCAACGGCGACGGCACGGGCACCGGCGAGGTGCTGCACCGCTGGGGCATCAACAAGAAGTGGAGCGAGATCACCAACGACGCGGCCAGCGCGTTCGCCACGCGGGCGATCCTGTCGCAGCCCGGCGACTACCTCAAGGTGGTCACGCGTGACTTCTTCCGCTCGTTCCACTGGGGCCGGCCGATGTTCCCCGATCCGTCCACATACGGCATGTACGAGTTCAAGCCGTACGTCGAGCCGGACGAGAGCGGCCAGCCCAAGCGGCTGCCGAAGTGGTCGTCGTACGCGGGCGGCCGCACCGACACCGACGCGTTCAGCTACGAGCAGGGCCCGCCGGAGACCCGCATCGTGCACCCGTGGGCCGACATCATGAGCGGCTACCAGAAGGTGTTCTACCTGCGCGGCATCATGCTCGGCGGCATCCTGCTGATCGGCCTGTACGGCGTCGCGGTCAGGTGGCGCAAGTTCGGCGGCCCGGTGGCGCTGCCGTGGCTCGGCGCGGTGGGGCTGCTGCTGGCCCCGGCGGCGACGGCGGAGTTCGACTACCGGTACGTGCTCCCGGCCGTCCCGCTGGCCTGCGTCGCCGCGGCGATCACGCTGCGCCGCGGCGTCACTTGGGCGCGGCGGTCACCCAAGAACGCATCAGCATCCGAGCCCACCAGTCTGCGTGTGTGATCGTCTCGGCGGTCAGCACCGGATAGAGCCACCAGAAGTTGATCAGCACGATGAGCGCGAACGCCCCCACCAGCGCCGCCCCGGTCGCCCGCCGTGGCGCGGGGGCGTCCTGCCTGCCCAGCACCAGCCCCGCCACCAGGACGAGCGCCAGCACCATGAACGGCACGACGGGGATCATGTAGAACAGGTACATCGTCCGGTTGTCGGCGAGGGCGTAGTAGAACCACGGCAGCCAGCCGGCCGCGACGCCCAGCAGCGCCGCCCCCGCCCGCCAGTCGCGCGTGGCCACGTACCAGGCGACGAGGCCGACCAGCGCCAGCACGGCGGCGTACCAGAGGGCGGGAGTGCCGACCCCGAGCACGGCCTGTGAGCACTTGTCGGCCCCGCACGCCGACGGCGGGATGTCCGACGGGTAGTGGAACGAGACGGGCCTGATCAGCAACGGCCACTGCCACGGCTCCGACATGTACGGGTGGTATTCGTGCAGGTTGCTGTGATAGCCCAGCACCTGCACCTGGTACTGCAGCCACGACCGCACCGAGTCGACCACGAAGAACACCGGCCCGGACGAGGTGGCCTGCGCCCAGTTGCGCCCCCAGCCGCCGGAGGTGGCGAACCACCCGGTCCACGAGGCCACGAAGGTGACCGCGGGCACGAGCGCCATGGCCGCGAACGCGCCCGGCAGGTCGTACGAGAACGCCCCCCGGTACGGCTGCCGCAGCCCCAGCGCCCGCCTGGCCCCCAGGTCCCACATGAGGCTCATGACCGCGAACGCGATCAGGAAGAAGATCCCCGACCACTTCACCGCGCACGCCGCCCCCAGGCAGAGCCCGGCCGCGAGCCGCCACGGCCGCAGCCCCAGACGCGGTCCCAGCTCGCCGATCGGCCCGCGCTCGTGCCAGTCCGCCAGCCGTCGCCGCGCCCAGTCCCGGTCGGTCACCAGGCAGGCGAACCCGGCCAGCACCCAGAACATCAGGAAGATGTCCAGCAGCGCCGTGCGCGACAGCACCAGGTGCAGGCCGTCGAGGGCCAGCAGCACCCCGGCCAGGCACCCCAGCAGCGTCGACCGCGTCATCCTGCGCGCCACCCTGGCCATGATCAGGATGGACAGCGTGCCGATCAGCGCCGCCGCGAAGCGCCAGCCGAACGGGTCCATCCCGAACAGCCACTCGCCCACGCCGATCATCCACTTGCCCAGCGGCGGGTGCGCCACGAACGAGGCGCAGTCGTCGGGCTGCGGACATTGCTTGAAGATGTCCAGGTTGCCGGTGATGAGGCGTCTGTCGGCGATCGGGTCCTTGGCGTCGCCGAGCATGGTCCGCTCGACGCCGTGCGTGATCAGCGAGTACGCGTCCTTGGCGTAGTACGTCTCGTCGAAGACCACGGCCTTGGGCTCGTCGAGCCTGATGAACCGCAGGAGGCCGCCGAACAGCGCGACCAGGATCGGCCCGGCCCAGCCCAGCATGGGTGTCCCCGGCATCGGCGGGACCAGTCGCTGAGCGGAAACCCCCCAGTTCCTCACCATGCGCACCCTATGGCGTAGGGGATCTCCTGTGAACCAGGTCATACAGCTCGCGTTTGGGGATGCCCGCCTGCCTGGCCACCTCGGCGACGGCGAGCTTGCGCTGGACGCCCTCGGCGACCCTGCGGTCCACCTCGGCGACCAGCTCGTCCAGGTCCGGCTCGCCCTCCCCCGGCGCATATCCGGCGACCACGAGCGTGATCTCGCCCTTGACGTCCTTCGCCGCCCATTCGGCCAGCTCGCCGAGCCCGCCCCGCCGTACCTCCTCGTACGTCTTGGTCAGCTCGCGGCACACGGCGGCCTGCCGGTCGGGGCCGAACGCCTCGGCCATGGCCTCCAGGGAGCTCGCCAGCCGGCGCGGCGACTCGAAGAAGACCATCGTGCGCTCCTCGGCCGCCAGGGAGGCCAGGCGGCGGGCCCGCTCGCCCGGCTTGCGCGGCGGGAAGCCCTCGAAGCAGAACCGGTCGCTGGCCAGCCCGGACACGGCCAGCGCGGTCGTGACGGCGCTCGGCCCCGGCAGCGCGGTGACCGTGATGCCCTCCTCGACCGCCAGGCGGGTCAGGCGGTAGCCGGGGTCGGAGACGCCCGGCATGCCCGCGTCCGTGATGACCACGACCGTGCGGCCCTCTTTCAGGGTCTCCAGGAGCTCCTTGGCCCGCGCCACCTCGTTCTGGTCGTAGTAGGACACCACCCGGCCCTCGATCTCCACGCCCAGCTCGGTCGCGAGCCTGCGCAGCCGCCTGGTGTCCTCGGCGGCCACCACGTCGGCGCTCCCGAGCACCTCGCGCAGCCGCGGCGAGACATCACCCGCCTGGCCGATGGGGGCTCCTGCCAGCACCAACCTGCCGTCTCCAGTCACCTGACCATTGTGGCAGGGCATCCCAAATAACCGTGTTTCTGCGTTTGCGATCGGCTTGGGGCCCGTACGATGTCCGAATGGCGGTGACCGATTCCCCATACCAGGCCAACGAGAGCTCGGAGGTCGGCGACAGCCTTCCCAAGACGATGTCCGTACGCGAACGGCTCGTGCCTCCCATGCACGGCAGCATCCTGTGGGGCTGGATCGGCCCGATCCTGGTCACCCTGTTCGGCGCCGTCCTGCGCTTCATCAACCTGGGCCATCCCAAGGCCGTGGTGTTCGACGAGACGTACTACATGAAGGACGCGTTCTCGCTGATCACCTGGGGTGTCGAGCGGACCACCATCAAGGACGCCGACAAGGCGATCATCGCCGGCAACACCGACATCTGGCAGTCGTGCACGTCCGAGACCCTCGACAAGTGCGCCTCCTACGTCGTCCACCCGCCGCTGGGCAAGTGGATGATCGGCGCGGGCGAGTGGCTGTTCGGGCTCAACCCGTTCGGCTGGCGCTTCGCCGCCGCGCTGATCGGGTCGCTGTCGATCCTCATCCTGGCCAGGGTGGCCCGCAGGATGACGCGGTCGACGCTGCTGGGCTGCTTCGCCGGCCTGCTGCTGGCCCTCGACGGCCTGCACTACGTGCTCTCGCGCACGGCGCTGCTGGACATCTTCCTGATGTTCTGGGTGCTGGCCGCGTTCGCCTGCCTGGTGGTCGATCGCGACCAGGCCCGCGAACGGCTCGCGACCTGGTACGAGAACTCACCGCTCGCGCCGCACGGTCCCTCGCTGGGGATCAGGTGGTGGCGGATCGCCGCCGGGGTCTGCCTGGCCTTCGCGATGTCGGTCAAGTGGTCGGGGCTGGCGTTCGCCGTGGCGTTCGCGATCATGTCCGTGATGTGGGACTTCGGTGCCCGCCGGGCCGTCGGGCTGCGGCATCCGTACGTCGGGGCGTTCAACAAGGACGTGCCGCAGGCGTTCCTGGCGTTCGCCGTGGTGCCGTTCGTCACCTACATGGCCACCTGGATCGGCTGGTTCGCCAACGCGACCGGCT
Organism: Nonomuraea sp. NPDC051941; assembly: GCF_044593615.1. Lineage (NCBI taxonomy): Bacteria > Bacillati > Actinomycetota > Actinomycetes > Streptosporangiales > Streptosporangiaceae > Nonomuraea > Nonomuraea sp. NPDC051941. The sequence goes on along the minus strand of NZ_JBIUCF010000036.1, from coordinate 60,254 downwards.
ACGGGCGCGACTGGAACCAGGCCACCTCCGCGGGCAACCCGATCTTCTTCGTGGTCGACTCGATGCGGTCGTGGATCAAGTACCAGTGGCAGGTCTACACGTTCCACAGCGGGCTGGAGACCTCGCACCCGTACATGTCGGAGCCCTGGCAGTGGCCGCTGCTGCTGCGTCCGGTCGCCTTCTACTACGAGGGCAAGCAGAACACGTGCGGCGTCAAGGACTGCTCCGAGGCCGTGCTGGGCGTGGGCACGCCGGTGATCTGGTTCGGGGCGGTGGCCGCGCTGGTGGCCCTGATCGCGTGGTACGTCTCCTCGCGCGACTGGCGGGCGGGGGCCGTGCTGCTGTCGTACGCCATGGGCCTGGTGCCGTGGATCTACTTCGCCGTCGCCGACAACCGGACGATGTTCCTGTTCTACGCCATCCCGATGGTGCCGTTCATGGTGCTGGCCATCACGCTGTGCGCCGGGCTGCTGATCGGGTCGTCGAAACCGACGGTCACGGGGGCGATGCCGGTACGGCGCACCATCGGGGCCGCCGTGGTCGGCGCGTTCACGCTGCTCGCGCTCATCAACTTCTGGTGGCTGCACCCGATCCTGTCCGCCGAACTCATCCCGTACACCGAGTGGAAGGCCCGCATGTTGTTCGAGAAACGGTGGATATGATCTGCTTACCATCCGCCCCATAGTGGTTTCTTAGGGTTATCGCTGTGCAAGACCCAATACGCACCGGATTCGGCCATCGTCAGGCCCGGGGTCGATACGGCAAACTTCGAGGCATGAGTGCACCGGATGTCACCGCCCTGCTCGCCGAGTTGGAGCGCTCTCAGCCGGAGCTGGCCGAGGAGGCCAGGACCGCCGTCGAATGGCTGACGGGTGGAGAGCCGCTGGAAACGGTGACCCAGCTCGACGTCTGCGAGTTCCTCTGGTACACGTTGCCGCTCAAGGTGGGCGGCGACCACGAACGACTGGCACGTTCGCTGGGCCGGCTGCTCCAGCTCGGCGGGATGGAGCGCTATGCCGCTCTGTGCGTGTCACCCACGACCCTCCAGATCCTCCGTACCTACGCCCGCGAGGGCGAGGACGCCGGCACCAGCGCCTACCAGCAGGCGCTCGAGGCCACGGGCGTGCTCCCGCCCGACGTCCCCGAACTGCAGTGGAGCATGATCATGGGGCCCGAGGAGCTGGGCGCGCACCTCGCCTGCTCCGCCGCCCTCGAACTGGCGATCGTCGCCGGTGAGACCGTCGACCGCACCGCCCTGACCCGCCGCTGGCTCACCGAGCCCCGCTCCGAGCTGGGCGGCGACAGCTGGCTCAACCGCGTGCACGGCGAACGCCTCAACCGCTGGGTGCTGGGCCGCGGCCCGGCCAGGCGCGAGCTGGCCCAGCCGTTCGAGGTGCGCCTGCACGCGCCCATCACCCCGCAGCCCCTGCCCCCGTTGCACCGTCTCCTCACCCTGGCCGCCTCGGAGGAGAGCCTGCCGCTGCGGCTGGCACCCTCGCCCGAGGCGCTCAGGCTGCGCGAGCTGGCCGAGCGGGAGCTCGGCGCGATCAGCCGCGACGGCACGAAGCTGGCCATCACCGACTACGGCCGGCGGCTGCTCAAGTCCAAGTCGGCCATGTGGTCGGCGGTCACGAGGCTGCTGCTGGCCAGGGGGAAGCACGAGTTCGAGGTGTCGGCGCGGGAGGCCGCGCTGATGCTGATCGCCGACGGCACGCTGATGTCACCCACCGAGTTGCGCGAGCGGGTGGCGGAAGTGGTCGGCGGCGAGGGCTGGCATCCCACCACGACCGTTGAGGACGTCGCCGCGCCGGTGGCCGACCTGATCTCACAGCTCACCGCGCTGGGGCTGGCCTTCAGCGACGAGCTGGCGGTGCGGATGGACCGCTCCGGCCAGCTCGCCGCCCTGGCGGCCCTGCGCGCCCACGCCCTGCGACCGAGAAAGTACGTCAACCCGAGCTGACGAACGTGCTCAGCCCAGCGGCACGCGGCCCACGGCCTGCTTGAACTCAGGACATTCCACAAGCGGGTCGTGGTCGCAGGTCACCGCGTGCCGCAGGCTGTCGCGCAGCCGGGTGAGCTGCGCGACCCGCTCGGACACCTCGCGCTCCTTGGCCGCCATGCGCTCGCGCAGCCTCGCGTCGGACGGCCTGGCGCGCAGGAACTCGGCGATCTCCGACAGCGTGAACCCCGCGTCCCGGGCGCACGTGATCAGCGCCAGGCGCTCCAGCGTCTCGGGACGGTACGCGCGGCGCAGGCCGTTGCGTCCTTCCGCCTGGATGAGCCCCTTGCGCTCGTAGAACCGCAGCGCCGACGCGGCCAGCCCGCTCTGCCTGGCCACCTCGCCTATGTCGATCAACGTGTCTTCCACGACCTGACCCCTTGACTTGAACCGCGCTTCAAGTCGCAGTCTAGTGCGCATGCGAATTCATCACCTGAATCTCGGCTCCATGCGCGAGATCGAATCCCCGGACGGGCAGCCGGCGGCGCCCGCGGTGTGCCACGCGCTGCTGATCGAGACGCCCGCCTCCGGGCTCGTCCTGGTCGAGGCCGGGCTGGGCCTCGACGACGTGGCCAAGCCCGAGGAGATGCTGGAGCGCGAGTGGGCGGAGCTCGTCGAGCCGCTGCTCTCGCCCGACGAGACCGCCGTGCGGCAGGTCGCCGCGCTCGGTCACGACCCGCTCGACGTACGGCACATCGTGCTGACCCACCTGGACGTGGACCACAGCGGCGGCCTGCCCGACTTCCCGCACGCCCAGGTGCACGTCATGGAGGTCGAACTGGAGGACGCCATCGCCCAGGCCCCGAACCGCCGCTACCGCCCGGGCCACTGGGCTCACTCACCCAAATGGGTGACTTATCCGGACACGGGCACCCGGTGGCTGGGTGTGGACGGGGTGCGGCCGCTGACGGGGCTGGGCGAGGACTTCCTGCTCGTGCCGCTGGACGGGCACACCCGCGGGCACGCCGGGGTGGCGGTCAACGACGGCGAGCGCTGGCTGCTGCACGCCGGGGACGCGTACTTCTACCACGGTGAGCTGGACCGCGAGCCCCAGCCGCACCCGCTGATGGACCTCGTGCAGGTCGGCGCCCAGGTCGACGCCGAGCGCCGCCTGTCCAGCCAGGAACGCCTGAGGTCGCTCGTACACGACCACGGCGTCACAGTCTTCTCCGCGCATGACCCTTGGGAACTGTCCCATTACATACGGTAGTTACCATTGGTCTCATGGAGCTGTTCCCAGCAATGCCGCTCGCGGAGTGGGCGGAGGCCAAGGAGACCTTTCACAGGTTCGCGCAGATCGTGGGGAAGATCCGGTTGTCGTCGAGCAACCGGCGCAACCACTGGTGGCAGGTGCCCTTCCACCCGACCGGGCGCGGGCTCACCACGCGCCCGATGGGCGGGCTGGGCGAGCAGCCGCTGTTCAGCATCGACTTCGACCTGGTGCGCCACCGGCTGGTGGTGGACGTGCTCGACGGGCGCAGCGCGGAGTTCACCCTGATCGGGCGGTCGGTGGCGTCGTTCCACGACCGGCTCTTCGAGACGCTCGCGGGGCTGGGGATCCGGCCGGAGATCTGGGCCGTGCCGTTCGACCTGGGCGACGACACGCCGTTCGCCGACGACACCCTGCACGCCCGGTACGACCCCGTCCTGATCAACCGCTACTGGCGGATCCTGTCGCAGGTGGTGCAGCTGCTCGACCGCTTCGCCGCCGACTTCGCCGGCAAGACCTCGCCGGTGCACCACTTCTGGCACACGTTCGACATCGCCGTGACGCGCTTCACCGGCCGCGTGGTCCGGGTCTCGCCCGACGCCGACCCGGTCACGCGGGAGGCGTACAGCTGGGAGGTCATCAGCGCGGGGTTCTGGTTCGGCGACAAGGAGCGGCCGTGGCCGGCGTTCTACTCCTACACCGCGCCGGAGCCCAAGGGCCTGGAACTCGAGCCGCTGCGGCCCGTCGAGGCCGAGTGGCTGCCCGCCCGGGGCAGCCACCTGGCCATCCTCCGGTACGACGACGTGCGCGCGATGGGTGATCCGGTCGCGTCCGTGCTGGAGTTCCTGGACAGCGCCTACCAGGCGGGGGCCCGGCTGACCGGGGTCGACATGGAGGCGCTGAGCTCGCCTGGAGGCGTCACGGACCCGTACTACGGGAAGTACTGAGCGGAAAGTATTGAGCGCCCGCCCTCCGAGGAGGGCGGGCGCTCAACGTATGCGAACCGGTGTGCAGGTCGCCTCTCGGCGAAAGGCACAACGCGGCTCCAGCCGAACGGTATTCCGCGAAGGCAATAGGTGAGGCCCGGGGACACTGGACACACCGGCCACGATCTATGTAACCACACCCGCCCCCCGAACATTCCCACCCCGACACGAATTTCCGGCCACCAGGAGATGGCCGCCCCTCTCTCCCCCGCCGCGCCCGTTCCCCTCCGAAGGATCCCAGCCGAAGTACGGCGGGTCGCTACGAGCGAGCCGGGGCCGTGACGGCGGTGTCGCGCATGGCGAGGAGGGCCGCGAACGCCAGCACCCCCGCCACCCCACCGATCCACGCCACCGTCGCCCCCACCCCGCCGGCCGTGACCCTGGGCCCGGCGAGCAGGGATTGCGTGCAGGCCAGGCTCAAGGTGCCACCGAGCTGCTTGGTGAGCGCCGATCCGGCCGTGGCGGTGCCCATGTCGGCGTGCGGGACGCTGCTCTGCGTGGCGATCGTGATCCCGCCCATGGCGGGGCCCGTGCCGAGGCCGGCGAGCAGCAGCCACGCCCCGGTCAGGATCGGTGAGGTGTCCGGCCCGAGGGCGAAGAACGCGCCCGTGCCGATCGTGACCAGCGCCGCGCCCGTCAGCAGCGCTGGTTTCGGATGCCCTGAACGCAGGATCAGCACCGCCGTCATCCGGTTGCCCACGGTCATCCCGATCAGGAACGGGAGCAGGACCAGCCCGGAGGCCGTGGCCGAGTAGCCGCGTACGTGCTGGAGGTAGAGCGGCAGGAGCACGCCGACGGGCAGGACCGCGAACTGCATGAAGAACCCGCCGGCGAGCAGGGCGGCGTACGTGCGGCGGCGCAGCAGGCGGAGCGGGAGCACCGGGGTGGCGGCCCGGCGTTCGACGCGCACCAGGGCGGTCAGCAGGGCCAGGCCGGCCAGCAGGGTGCCGAGCACGGCGGGGTCGGCCCATCCCAGGGCGGTGTTGCCCTTGAGGCTGAGCCCCACCAGGACCAGCGACAGGCCGGTGGTGAGCAGGACGATCCCGGCCACGTCGAGCCTGCCGGGCGCGGCGCCGGGGAGCCGGCGCTCGGGGAGCAGCACGGCGATCATGGCGGCTCCGGCCGCGCCGAGGGGCAGGTTGATCAGGAACGCCCAGCGCCAGCTCGCGTGGTCGGCCAGCAGGCCGCCGAGCAGCGGGCCGCCCACCATGCCGACGATCATCATGGCGGCCAGCAGGGTCTGCATGCGGATCATGCCCTCCGCGCGGGAGGGCGGGTGCAGGTCGCGGATCATGGCCATGCCCAGGGTGAGCAGCGCGCCCGCGCCCAGGCCCTGAAACGCCCGGCCGGCGATCAGGAACGGCATCGAGCCCGCCACGCCGCAGGCCAGGGATCCCGCCAGGAAGACGGCCAGGCCGGCGAGCAGGAGCCGGCGGCGGCCGTACAGGTCGGACAGGCGGCCGTAGACGGGCACGGTCACCGAGGAGGTGAGCAGGTACGCGGTGACCAGCCACACGTACCACGAGCCCGACCCGCCTAATTGCTCGACGATGCGCGGCAGGGCGGTGCCGACCACGGTGCCGTCCAGCATGCTCAGGAAGGCGCAGCCGAGCAGGGCGTACGTCACCGCCGTGCGGCTGCGGGCCGGGAGGTCCTCGTAGAGGTCCGTCACCCGGCCTCGCCGCCTTTCAGCGCGCCGTGCAGGAACAGGTCGACCAGTTCCTCGGAGGTGAGCGGGGACGACCCGCCCCGCCCGGACGCCAGGATCAGGAACTGGAACGCCTCGGCCAGCCGCTCCGGGGGCAGCCTGAGGTCGTCGCGCTCGGGCTCGAACAGCCCGGACAGCACCTCGCGGGTGGCCGCCATCGACGCCTCCCGCCCCGAGAGGGCCCGCCCTGGGCCCTCCTGCGGCCTTTCGGAGGTGCCGGAGGGCGCGTCTCCAGGGGTGTCGGAGGGCGCGCCGCTCCCCTGCCCGGAGGCTTCGGAGGGTGCGCCCAGGAGGCGGGGGTCGCGGCGGAGGCCGCCCGAGGCGGCCAGGGCACCGGCCACGGCGCCCATCCGGGCCAGATAGCCGCGCAGCGTCTCCGCGGCCTCGATCAGCCGCTCCTCCAGCGGCACGTCCAGCGCGATCGCCGCCACGTGCGCGAGCGTGTCGTCGGGCCGCGCCGCCTCCGCCATGCAGGCGGCGAGCAGGGTCTCCTTGTCGCCGAAGGCCCGGAAGATCGTGCCTTCGCCGATGCCCGCGGCGCGGGCGACCTGGGCGGTGGTCACGGAGGTGCCGTACTCCACCACCAGGGGAAGCGCCGCCCGGACGATCATCTCGCGGCGCTGTTCCGGGCTCATCGCCGGCGCGCGGCGCCGGCCTGTCGGGTTCGTCATGGCCATCACGGTACGGAGTGAGTACTCACTCCGTCAATGGAATATAGGGTGACCGGCTATGGCGACACTCCTGGCTTTTCACGCGCATCCGGACGACGAGGTGCTCCTGACCGGTGGCACGCTCGCCCGCGCCGCCGCTGAGGGCCACCGCGTGATCGTCGTGGTCGCGACCGACGGCGTCATGAAGTCCGTCGCGGAGGGCGGCACGACCAGGATGAACGAGCTGCGCGCCGCCACCGCCGAGCTGGGCGTGGCGCGCGTCGAGCACCTGGGCTACGCCGACAGCGGGCACGGCAAGGACCTGTATCCCGACCCGCCGGACCGGATGCGGTTCGTGCGCGCGAGCACGGAGGAGGCCGCGGCCAGGCTCGCCGCGATCCTGCGCGAGGAGAAGGTGGACCTCCTGCTCAGCTACGACCCCAACGGCGGGTACGGCCACCGCGACCACGTCAAGGTGCACGAGGTCGGCAAGCGGGCCGCCGAGCTGGCCGGGGTGCCCCGCGTGCTGGAGGCCACGGTCCCGCGCGACACCGCCGTCCGGCTGGTACGCCTGATCCACCTGCTCCGGATCCCGCTCCGCTACGACGAACGCGAGCTGGCGAAGGCGTACAGTCCCGGCAAGGCCATCACCCACAGGATCGACGTGCGCCGCTACGCCGGGCAGAAGCAGCGGGCGCTGGCCGCCCACCACTCCCAGATCAGCGGTGGTGGCCGGTTGTCCGCCGTCGCGAGAGTGCTCGTGCGGCTCCCGGCGCCCGTCTTCGGCCTGCTGCTCGGCCGCGAATGGTACGTCGAGGCGAAAACAGGCTAGACCCGCACCCGCTCACCGGCCCCTACGATGCCAACATGCCATTTGCGACAGCCGTGGACGGCGTCAAGCTGTCCTACCAGGTCCGCGGCGGCGGGCAACCCCTCGTCCTCCTGCAGGGACAGGCCAACGAGCACCGCTGGTGGGATCCCGTACGCCCGGACTTCGAGCAGGAGTTCCGCACCGTCACCTTCGACTACCGCGGCACCGGCGGCAGCGACAAGCCCGACGAGCCGTACACCACCCGCGGGTTCGCCGCCGACGTGCTGGCCGTCCTCGACGAGCTCGGCGTGGAGAAGGCGCACGTCTACGGGACGTCGATGGGCGGGCGGGTGGCCCAGTGGCTGGCGGCCGACCATCCCGAGCGGGTCGGGTCGCTGGTGCTCGGCTGCAGCTCGCCGGGCGGCGTCCACGGGCTCGAGCGGGACAACGACGTGCGCAGGTCGCTGGCCCAGCCGGACCGGGCGGCTGCCGAGCGGGCGCTGCTGGAGCTCATGTACACGCCCGCCTGGCTGGCCACCCACCCGGGCCCTCACCACACGGTCGGCGACCCGGCCATGCCCGCGTACGCGCGCCGCCGCCACCTGGCCGCCAGCGCCGGGCACGACAGCTGGGCCGCGCTGCCCTCCATCACCGCGCCCACGCTGGTGGTGCACGGCACCGACGACGTGTTCAACCCGGCGGCCAACGCCCCGCTGCTGGCCGGCCGCATCCCCGGGGCGGAGCTGCGGATGATCGAGGGGGCGCGGCACGCGTACTTCGAGGAGTTCAGGGAGGTCGCGAGCCCTCTGGTGCTGGATTTTCTGCTCGCCAACGCAAGTAGGACATAATCTGGCCTACTTCCTGAATAGCCTGCGGGCATGAACATTCCTGAGGGATACACCACCGTCACGCCGTGGATCATCGGGCCCGACACCGCGGGCCTCATCGACTACCTCACGGCCGCGTTCGACGCCGTCGAGCTGTCCCGGGTGACCGGCGACGAGGGGCGCATCGGGCACGCGGAGGTGCGGATCGGGGACGCCGTGGTGATGATGTTCGACTCGGCTCCCGGTTGGCCGCCCACGCCGGCCTTCCTGCGCCTGTACGTCCCCGACGCCGACGCCGACGCCATCTACCGCCGGGCCATCGAGGCGGGCGGGACGTCGGTGACGGAGATCACCCACCTGTTCTGGGGCGACCGGGTCGGGCGGGTGCGTGACCCGTTCGGCAACCTGTGGTGGATCCAGGCGCGCGTCGAGGAGCTCTCTCCCGAGGAGATGGAGCGCCGCATGACCGACCCCGTCTTCACGAAGGCGATGGAGTACGTCCAGGGCGCGGACTTCTTCCCTAGGCAGTGACAAGCCTCGCCAGCGAGACCAGGTCGGGGGCCGACAGGCGCGGGGCGCTCATCACGCTCGGGTACGGCGTGCCGCGCCGCTCCAGCCAGGCCCCCGACAGCCCGGCCCGCTGGGCCCCGTCGATGTCCCACGGGTGCACCGCGACCAGGACCGCCTGGTCAGGCCGGACCCCGGCCTGACCGGCCGCGTACTCGTAGGCCGCGCGGGCGGGCTTCCACGCGCGGGGGCCGCTCACGTCCAGCGTGGCCTCCACCAGGTCCGACAGCCCTTCGCGGCGCAGGATCCCCTCGGTCATGGCCGCCGCCCCGTTCGTCATGGTGAACAGGCGGATGCCGCCCTCGCGCAGCAGCCGCATGCCCTCGGGGACGTCGGGATGCACCCGCAGCTCGGCGAACCCCCTCAGCACGTGGCGCACCGCCTCGTCCCCGGCCCCCATCTCCCTGAGCACGTCGTCGGCGATCCGGCCGAACTCGGCGAAACCGCCCGCCGCCGTGAGCGCGAACCCGTCGCGCAGCACGCTCGCGAACCACGTCCCCATCTGCTCGCCGGACAGCCCCACCTCCTCGAACCTGCCCCGCATCGGCTCCATGTCGGTCAGCGTCTCGTTCACGTCGAAGATCACTACCTGCGGTTTCATGACCGGTCCCTTCTGAGAGAGTCGAGTGCGGCGGACGCGCCCCTGCGCAGGGCTGCCGGGTCCGCGCCGGCGCGCGAGCGGAGGTTCACCCCGTAGGCCAGCAGGGTCAGGGACTCCGCGGTCGCGTCGAGGTCGAGGCCGTCGGCGAGCTGCCCCTGGGCCCTGGCCGCCTCCAGGGCCGCGCGCATCGCCGTGCGGAGCCGGTCGTGGTGCTGGTCCAGCACCTGGCGCACGGCCGGGTCCGCGCCTTCGGCGTTGGCGTTGGTTGCCATGCAGCCCCAGCGCGCGTGCTCGCCCGCGCACCTGATCCGGATCAGGCGGTCGAAGAACGCCTCGACGGCGGGCAGGCCGCGCCCGTCGTCGGCCAGGGTCTGGAACATCGGCTGCGAGCGTTGCTCGACGTAGCGGCGCAGCGCCCGCACGTACAGGTCCTGCTTGCCGCCGTAGGTCGCGTACAGGCTGGAGCGGCTGAGGCCTGTCGCCGCGATCACCTCCGCGATGCCCGTGGCGGCGCCGCGCTGCCAGAACAGGCGCTCCACCTGCTCCAGCACCGCGTCGGGATCGAAATGCTTCACGTCCGGCATCGGCACCTCCGCGCTTATCTTGGAACGATTGGTCCAAGATAGCAAATCATTTGCGTTGGTCTCCGCGACCTTGCTACGTTCGCCCTCATGTCCAGCCCCGAGGCGTCAAGACGCTAGCCACCGGTCATCCGGTGGCTGTCTCGCGCTGACGCCGGGCTCTCCGCGAGCCGTGCGGATCTTCGTGATGCGGCCGATTCCCCAGCGGGGCAGGACCTTCCTCCGGCCTGCCCGCTTCCTTGTCGATCCTCGATACGGTCGCGGAGTTCTCTCATGCCTTTCGCTGTCTACCTGCTCGGACTGGCGGTTTTCGCCCAAGGGACGTCCGAGTTCATGCTGTCCGGGCTCATCCCGGGCATCGCGCGGGACCTGCAGGTGTCCATCCCCGCCGCGGGGCTGCTCACCTCGGCCTTCGCCGTCGGGATGGTGGTGGGGGCGCCGCTCATGGCGGTGCTCAGCCTGCGCTGGTCCCGGCGGTTCGCGCTGCTGGCCTTCCTGGTCACGTTCCTGGTCGTGCACGTGGTGGGCGCGCTCACCACCAGCTACGGCGTGCTGCTCGGCACGCGGGTGATCGCGGCGCTGGCCAACGCCGGGTTCCTGGCGGTGGCCATGGCGACCGCCGTCGCGCTCGCGCCTCCCGACGCCAAGGGGCGCGCCACCTCCGTGCTCCTCGGCGGCGTCACGATCGCCTGCGTCGCGGGCGTGCCGGGCGGCGCGCTGCTGGGCGAGGTGTGGGGGTGGCGCTCGGCGTTCTGGGCGGTGGCCGTCGCGCTGGTCCCGGCCATCGTCGCGGTGCTCAAGTCCGTGCCGTCCGGCGCCCCCGGCCCGGCCGGTCCGCGGGCCCGCGGGGAGCTGCGGGCGCTGCGCCGGCCACGGCTGCTGGTCTTCCTCGTGCTGGGCGGTCTGGTGAACGGCGGCACCTTCTGCACGTTCACCTACCTCGCACCCCTGCTCACCGGGGACACCGGGATCGGGTCCTCCTGGATGCCCCTGATGCTGGCCCTGTTCGGGCTGGGCTCGTTCGCCGGGGTGACCGTCAGCGGGCGGGTGGCCGACCGGCGGCCGATCCGCCTCCTGGTGATCTGCGGGCCGGCGCTGGCCGCCGGGTGGGCCCTCTTCGCGCTGACGGCCGGCGCGCCGGTGCCCGCGGTCGTGCTCGTCTTCGTCCAGGGGACGCTCTCGTTCGCCGTGGGCTCCACGCTGATCTCGCAGGTGCTGTACGCGGCCACCGGCGCCCCCACCCTGGCCGGAGGGTTCGCCACTGCGGCGCTCAACGTGGGCGCGACGCTCGGCCCGTGGCTGGGCGGCCTGACCATCGGGGCCGGGTTCGGGCTGCGCTCGCCACTGTGGGTGAGCGCCCTGCTGGTGGCCGCCGCCCTGGTCACCGCCGCCGTCGCCCACGCCGTCGGGCGGCCGTCGTCGGCGAAGTCGGTGGAGCGGGACCAGCCGGCTGAGGCACAGTGAGGGGAATGGAACCCGCTTCGCGCTTTCACCGAGAGGTCCGAGCATTCCAGGACGCCGCCCGGCAGGTGGCGGAGACCGGCGCCGCGCCGCCGGTGCCTTCCTGTCCCGGCTGGTCGGTCGCCGATCTGCTGATCCACCTGGGCTCCGTGCACTGGGGCGTGTTCAGCATCATCGACGACCGGCGGGACGGACCGCCGGACGGCTCCGACCTGTCCTTCGCCGGGCTGCCGCCGGACCTCACGGGGTGGCCCGATCCGCAGCACGCGCCCAACCTCGGGCCGATCCCGGACGGGGTGCTCGACTGGTTCGAGGAAGGGGCGGCCCGGCTGGCGGCGCTGTTCGGCGAGCGCGACGCCGGCGATCCGGCGTGGACGTGGTCGAAGGAGCAGACCGTCGGGTTCTGGGTGCGGGTGCAGACCATCGAGGCCGCCGTGCACCGCTGGGACGCCGAGAACGCCCTTGGCCTCCCGCGCCCGATCCACGAGGACGTGGCGGCCGACGCGGTCACGCAGACGTTCGAGGTCATGGTGCCCGCACGGCGGGAGTGGACGCAGGCGCCCGCCGGAGCGGGCGAGCGCTTCCGCTTCCGTCGCACGGATGGCGAGGGCGACTGGGCGGTCCACTTCGACGGCCCGGACGTGCGGCTGTCCTCCGGGGCGGACGGCGGCGATTTCGACGTCGAGCTGGCCGGGAGCGCGTCGGACCTCATGCTGTTCCTCTGGAACCGCATCCCGGCCGACGGCCTCGACGTGCGTGGCGACAAGAGCAGGCTCGACCGCTACTTCGTCCTGGCGCCTCCCGTATGACCCCTCCTACGAGCTTCGGGCGACGAGGCCCATCCCCAGGGCCAGCCCGTTGCGCGCCCACATGCCCAGGTGGGTCTTCGGCACCATCATGCGGACGTTCGGCCCGATCTGCTGCTTGCGCTTGACCAGCTCGCGGTGCCCCTCCTCGTACCGCCGGAAGGCGACCCGGTGGTCGGAGGTGCCCGCGAGCTCCTCGGCCAGCCGGTACGCCCCCACGACGGCCAGCTCCGCCCCGGCCCCCGACGCCGGGGAGGCGCAGTAGGCGGCGTCCCCCACGAGCGCCACCCGCCCCGACGACCACGAGGGCAGGCGCACCTGGCTCAGCGCGTCCAAGTAGAAGTCGGGGTCGGCGAGGGCCCCGTCGAGCAGTTCGCGCACCCGCCAGGACGTCTCGCCGCCGAACGCCTCCTTCAGCAGCGTCCTGTGCTGCTCGACGTCGCGATGGTCATAGGCCAGCGGCTCCGACCTGAAGATGAAGTACGCCTTCGCCTGGGCGTGGTTGCCCGACCGGTAGAGCCCCGCCATCTTGCCCGGAAGGTTGTACATCGTCACCCACCGGTCCTCCCCCAGCGCGGAGTCCGCGTTCGCGAACGCGAAGTAGTGCCCCATGTGCCGCAGGGCCCCCTCCTCGGGCCCGAAGGCCAGCCGCCGCACCGAAGAGTGCAGCCCGTCGGCCCCGACGACCAGGTCGAACCGCCGCGTCGCGCCTGACTCGAACGACACCGTCACGCCGCCGCCGTCCTCCTCCATCGACCGGACGGAGTCGCCGAAGACGTACTCCACCTCCGGCCCGGTCACCTCGTGCAGCAGCGCCACCAGGTCACCCCGCATGATCTCGATCTCGCCGTTCCTGCTCATGTTCACGCGGGCCACGGCCCGGTCCGCCGCGTCGACGAACTTGATGCCCCGCACGTCCGCCGCCGCGGCCCTGACCCGCGGCATGATCCCCATCCGCTCGGCCACCTCGGTCGCCTCGTCCCGCAGGTCCACCCCGTTGCCGCCCGTGCGCAGCCGCGGCGCCCGCTCGACCAGCGTGGCCCGCATCCCGTGCCGGGCCAGCCAGTACGCCAGCGTCTGCCCGGCGATGCTCGCCCCGACCACCAGAACCTCAGTCATGCCTCCGCCTCTCCTGACCGTTGGTCAGTTCAAGACTATAGGCTCCCGACCAACGGTCAGGCAAGGTCTAGAATCGGCGGCGTGACGGACGACACTCGCTCGCGGATCCTCCAGGTGGCGCAGGACCTGTTCGCCGCGCAGGGCTATCACGCCACCTCGATCCGCGAGATCGCGGAGCGGCTCGAGCTGACCAAGACGGCGGTCCTCTACCACTTCCCCAGCAAGAAGGAGATCATCGCGGCCCTGGCCGAGCCGCTGCTGGCCGACATGGAGGCGGCGATCGACGCGGCCAACCGCGCGCCGGGGAGCGACGAGCGACAGAAGCGGTGGGCGGTGATCGAGGGCCTGCTCGACGTCTGGCTGACGCACCGCGACCTGCTGAGGCTGCAGATGCGCGACCTCGCGCTGGCCGCGGAGGGATCGGTCTTCGACCGTTTTCGAGACGCCGCCTACCTGGCCCAGCACCTCATCGCCGGCCCGCTCGCCGACCACGTGGACCGCATCCGGGCGGCGCAGGCGTTCGGCATGCTCAGCGACCCCGTCGTGATGTTCGCCGACCTGCCGGCGGAGATGCTCCGCCCGGCCGTGCTGTCCGGGGTGGAACGCCTGCTGGAGGACCGTCCCGAGCCTCCGGCACAGGAGGCGCGCCGGCGCGGCAGGCCGGGGGCGATGACGCCGGAGGCCATCGAGCGGGCCAGGCGCATGCACGCCTCGGGCCGGCACACCGCCGCCGAGATCGCCCGAGCTCTCGGCGTCTCCCGCGCCACCCTCTACCGCCACCTGTCCGCATAATATTGAGACACTGTGTGAGACGTTTTCGAGACAGTGCCAGGGTGGCCGGCGGAGAAATCCTCCGCGCACGGGCGTTTAATTCGGTGGTGTCCGGACAGTCGGCGAAGCTACTGTTGCTGCAGGTCAGCGAGTGGGCACGCGGTTGTCAGCGCGCTGTCCCCTGCGGACCCGCGGCTCACCCGTACGGAATCGACCGACGGCGAGGCGATGGTCACCACTGGCGCCGTCCTAACGCCCCAGACGATCGCGAGCCGCGGGTCCCGCCCCCTCACCGCCCGGCGAAGCCGTCGAGCGCGGCGGACAACTCCTTGGAGAGCGTGCCGCTGCCGGTGTGCCCGGAGTCGTCCACGACGACCAGCTTGGCGTCCGGCCAGGCCTTCGCCAGCTCCCAGGCCGTCTCCAGCGGGCCGCCCAGATCGAGACGGCCGTGGATCAGCACGCCGGGGATCCCGGCCAGCCGCCCCGCCTCCCGCAGCAGCACTCCCTCCTCCAGCCAGGCGGCGTTGGAGAAGTAGTGGGAGCAGATCCGGACGAGCGCCATCACCGCCTCGGCCGGGCGGTCGCTGTAGGCGTTCGGCTTGCCGTTGGGCTCCATGGAGATCACCGCGTCCTCCCAGGTGACCCAGTCCTCGGCCGCCTTCGCGCGGACCTCGGGATCGGGGTCGGCCAGGAGCCGCGAGTACGCCGCCAGCAGCGCGAAGGTGTCACCGTCGCGGTCGGCCTCGGGGACGCCCTGCCTGAAGCGCTCCCACTCCTCCGGGAAGAACCGCCCGACGCCGCGGTAGAGCCAGTCGATCTCGGAGCGGCGCGTGGTCGTGACGGCCACGATGACCATCTCCGACACCCGCGCCGGATGGGCCTCGGCGTAGGCCAGCATCAGCGTCGAGCCCCACGAGCCGCCGTAGAGCAGCCACCTGTCGATGCCGAGGTGCTCGCGCAGCCGCTCCATGTCGGCGACGAGGTGGTGGGTCGTGTTGGTGCTCAGGTCGACGGACGGGTCACTGGCGTGCGGGCGGCTGCGGCCGCAGTTTCGCTGGTCGAACAGGACGATCCGGTAGCGCTCCGGGTCGAAGAGCCGGCGCACCCCCGTCTTGCACCCCGATCCGGGGCCGCCGTGGACGACGAGCGCGGGCTTCCCCTCCGGGTTGCCGCAGACCTCCCAGTAGACAAGGTTGCCGTCACCGGTGTCGAGCAGGCCGTGGTCGTACGGCTCGATGGGGGGATACATGGAACGATCGTATCGAGACGGCCGCGGTGGACCCGGTGGACCACCGCGGCCGTACCGTCAGGCGACCTTGGACGAGGGGGCCGACCAGGTGTTGCACGAGCCGGGGTCGCCGGCGGTGAAGCCGCGCTTGAGCCAGTGGCGCACCGCGGCCCGGCTGCCGAACTCACGCACCTCGGCGGGGTCCTCGCTCCACCGGAAATTGACGAGCGCGTTCCAGTCGCTCAGGTTCCTGCCCTCGATCGGCCAGACGCTCTTGATGAAGGCGGCGGCGAAGCATTCGTTCTGGAGACTCAGGCGGCGCTGCTGCTCATACAGCTCCGTCTTTTTGTCATAGGGCAATTTGTCGTAGGCCTTGGCGATACCGACCAATTTCTGCACATGGTAGCCGTACATGGAGGCCGCCGTCTCGAACAGCCAGAGGTCGTCGGGTTCGTCGAGCCAGTCCTTGCCGAGCTGGAAGACCAGTGTCTCGGTGCTGTCGCAGTACCAGGTCTGGGAATTCAGTTTCTCGATGTCATAGCCGCACCACTTCTTCGGAATCCGGTCCATGTGCCGCACCTTGACCGGCCTGTAGGTCAGGCCGGCGTTCGTGAGGTGCTGTTCCCAGGTGGTTTCCAGGCAGGCGATGACCGCGTCGAGGTAGGCGCGGGCCTGCTTGCGATTGTTCGGCTCGAGCGACGGCTCCGCACAGGTGGTCGTCGGCAGTGCGCCCGCCTTATAGAGCGGATTGGCGGTTAGTTGGGAGGATTTGACGGGGTATGCAGCTGCCTGGGCGGTAACGGTACCCGCTAAGGGCATCATGAGGGCGCCCGTAAGCGCCGCGAACATGAGAAGTTTCACGAGTCGTGAGAATAGGACCTCCCGGTAAAGAGGGCTAGATACAACTATGAAGTAATTCAACCACCACTAAGGGTAATGATCTCTGCGGATAACCGGATTACCATCCGCAGGGAGCACCATGTACAAGCACGCCATTGCCGCATTCGCCGCGACTTCCGGCCTGCTGCTGGCCGCCGGGCCGGCCGCCGCAGAAGAGGGGGCCGTGGACACGGTCCTGTGCGGCAACAACAACGTCGTCAGCTACAACGGGCAGTCGTCCTGGACCGAGGACTTCCAGGCCTTGGCCGAATCGGTCTTCAACGAGTCGCCGCTGGGGCCGCCGTGGTCCGGGCGCCCGAGCCCCGTCGACGGCCTGACCTGGGTCAACCGGACGACGACGTGCAGCCAGAGCATCCCCACGTACAAGGCCGGCGGCGTCGTCGGCCTGGTCGACGGGCTGCTCGGCCCCGCACCTGCGGCGCCGTGCACGACGACGACGAGCACGTCGTCCTCGTCGCTGCTGGCCGCCCTGGGACTCACGCAGGTCGTCGACTCGCTCTGGCTGGGCGCGGTGCCCTGCGCCACGACGAGCACCTGGTCCCCGACCAGCTGGTTCCCGACCTGGTCCCCGGCCACCGGGACCTGGACGTTCGAGTCGCCGGGCGATCTCACGGTGGAGCAGCCCGTGACGCTCCTGGACACCGCCGGGGTCTCGTCGCTGGTCAACCAGATCCTCGGCAACTGACGCGCCTCTGGCCTCATCGTCAGAGGGACGGGGCGAAGGGACTTCGACATGGACAGCGAGCACCCCGCACCGGCCCAACCGAAGACGGACGGCCTCGGCATCGCGTGAACCGAATGCGCCTGGCAGGAGGACAACATTTCCCTCTGCCGGGACATCGATGCCGAGCCGTCCCCCGTGGACGCGTTCCTGGGGGTTCACGATGCTGTACGCCGACACGGGCGGCGTACAGCGGGTGCCGCTGAAGCGGCCTGCGGTCAGCGGAATTCGTCCGCGTGGTCGGCGGCCCATCGCCCGAACGTACGCGCCGGCGCCCCCGTGATCTCCTCCACCGTCGAGGTGATCAGCTCCGACCGCGGCCGCGCCTCCGCGCTGGCCAGCAGGGCCTCCACCAGGGCAGGCGGCCTCCCGTCCGCGAGCATCTGCTCACGCGCGGCCTGTACGGCCACCTTCTCGAACCGCAGCGGGCGCCCGATGGCCTCCCCGATCGCGCGCACCTGCTCGGCCCGGCCCACCACCTGCGGCCCGGTCAGCACGTACGTCGCGCCGTCGTGCCCGTCGCCGGCCAGCACCCGTACCGCCACCTCCGCGACATCGCGCGGGTCGATCACCGCGGTGGCGGCGATCTCCGGCCCGCGTACGGCACCGGTGGCACGGATCTGCGCCGCCCATCCCCGGGTGTTGGAGGCGATGGTGTTCGACCGCAGGATGGTCCACCGCAGCCCGGACCTCTCGATCAGGCCCTCCATGTCGGCGTGCAGCTGGTTGATCGGGTCACCCTGCCGCTGCGCCCCGTCGTCCACCCCCGACGACGAGAGGTAGACGACCCGGCGGGCCCGGCTCTTGATCACCTCCAGAACGGCGGAGGCGCCGTCGGCGGTGAGGAAGGGCCAGACCAGGAACACCGTCTCCACACCCGACAGCGCCCGCTCCAGCGTGCCGGGCACGCCCAGGTCCCCCTCCACGGCCGCCACTCCCCCTGGAAGCCGCGCCACCCGCGCGTCCCTCACCAACGCCCGCACGGAACCACCGGCGGACACCAGCCCGGCCACCACCTGCCGGCCGACGTTCCCGGTCGCCCCGGTCACCAGAATCTCGGTCATGACCGGGTCAGCCCGGACGCGGACGGCGATATTCCGGCCGGCCCCGATCGGGTCGCCCTACGGCGGGATACCGTCGGACGGTGGATGAGCAGACGCTTCCGGCGGCCGGCATGACGATCAGCGTACGGACGCGCCGGGACGTGGTGATCGTGGATCCGGAGCGTTTCCTGGCCGCGGCCCGCGCCGCGTACCGCGACCTCTGTCCCGAGGCGGGCGAGGATGACGCCGCCGAGAACGTCCGCGACGTCTATGACGCCGTACACGTTCTGCTGGACCGGTTCGGGCAGCTCGCGGCGGACGCGCCGGAGACGTCGCTCGGCCGCGGCGGGCTGCGGCCGGGACGGCGCGTGCCGGACCGTCCGGACGGCCTGTCGCCGGCGGGCGAGCTCCAGCGGATCGTGCTCGAGGATCCGATGCCGTTGCAGGACTATGGTTGCTTCCTCCCCGAAGATCCCTTCGCCCTGCCACCCGGCTCCCAGCCCTGAGCAGGACCGGTGTCAGCGCCGGACGCGTGCCGCCCAGGCGATCGCGTACGCGACGGCCAGGAGCCCGAGGAGACGGGTGGTGTCGGCCATGCCGATGGCCGCGGTCATGGGCGCGACCGCGAGTGTCGACACGCCTTGGAACGCCGCCGAGAGGCTGAAGACCAGCACCATCACGCGTCCCCGGACATGGTCAGGCGTCGCCAGTTGCAGGCCGTTGAGGGCGAGGATCGCGCACGCGCCCACCCCGAGGTGGCCGACGAACGCCGCGGCCATTCCCGGGCCGAGTCCGGAGACGTGGGCGAGGACCAGGTATCCGAGGCCGAAGAGGGCCAGGGCCGCCGCCGCCACGTACAGCCGCCGACGTGTCGAGCCGCCGGCGAGCCGCCTGCCCGCGAAGGGGCCCAGCACGGCGCCGAGGCCCTGCGCCAGGTACAGGGCGCCGACTCCCGCGTCGCCGACGTGGAAGCGATCGAGGGCGTAGACGGGCAGGAGTCCGACCATTCCGTAGCAGAGACGCAGCCCCGCGGTCAGCCACAGCAGGGCCGCGGCCACGGGGGTGGTTCGCAGGAATTGCCAGAGTTCGGCGGTGTCAGCGCGTATCCGGATCCGGCGCGTCGACACGGCGCTGGAGAAGGGCCGCTCGATCCGCGCGACGAGCAGCGCGGAGACGATGAACGAGGCGCCGTCGAGGAGGAGCGTGGCCGAGGTTCCCCAGGCGGCGGCGACCAGGCCTCCCAGGCCGGCTCCGACGAGCAGGCCGGCCGAGTACAGGCTGCCGAGCACGGTCTGGGCCAGTGAGAGGTCTCGGCCGGTGACGAGGTTGGGCAGCGCAGCCTCGGGGATGGGACCGGCCACCGCGGCGAGCACCGACAGGACGGCCAGGCATCCCAGGGCCAGCGGTACCGAGCCGGTGTGGAAGGCGACCAGCAGCCCGCCCACCGGGACCACCGAGCCCAGGTCGCAGAGGATCCGAAGACGTCGCCGGTCGAAGCGGTCGGTGAGCGGGCCGATCAACGGGAACAGCAGCACTCCGGGAAGGGAGTTGATCGCGAACAGCAGCGCCGTCCACCCCGGCGAGCCGGTGCTGTGGTAGACGAAACCGCTCAATGCGACGAAGGCGAACCAGTCGCCGGTCAGGCTCAGCGCGCAGGCGCCGATGAGGCGTCGGAAATCGGCGTTGCCGCGCAGCAGTGTGAAGAGGTCGCCGGAAGATCGGCGCCATGCAGGGAACACTCGGTGACTCCAGCGGTGCGTCCTTCCGGAGAAGGACCGGGAAGGGATGACGTCGTCGGCGCATCCGCTGGTCAGGCACAAAGGTGCTGCATGGCAGCATGGTAGTGCCTGCTCCTGCCGCGGGGCCTCGCTTCTCGGGCTGAATGAAAGTTTCACCGGCGGTTGAGCCAGCGGTAAATCCCTGGCCAGCGGCGATGGTTTCGGGGTTGACGCGTTTGCAGTGGCGCATTGACGCCGGGGAAAGCGCTTTCCTACTGTGGCGACGTTTCGCCCGCGCCTCCGTACCCGACACCTTGGAGAACGATGATGCGCCTGAAAGCCATCCTCACGTGCGCCGGCCTGTTAGCCGGCGCGTTCGTCGCACTGTCACCGACCGCCGCACAGGCCGCGCCGACGCGGTACGAGGCGGAGACCTCGCCCGCGGTCTGCACCGGCACCATCGACAGCAACTGGTCCGGCTACTCCGGCAGCGGATTCTGCAACGGCAACAACGCCACCGGTGCCTCCGCCCAGTTCACCGTCAACGCCGGCGCGGCCGGGACGGCGACGCTGAGCGTGCGGTTCGCGAACGGGACCACGACCGCCCGCCCCGCCGACCTGATCGTCAACGGGTCGACGGTCCAGAACGTCTCGTACGAGGGCACCGGCGCGTGGGACACCTGGGTCAGCAAGACGCTCACCGTGTCGGTGCGGGCGGGCGGCAACACCATCCAGTTCAACCCGACCACCTCGAACGGCCTGGCCAACCTCGACTACATCGACGTCGACGCGGGCGGCACGACCCCGCCGACGGGCAGCACGCTCTACGTGGCGCCGAACGGCAGGGACGGCGCGACCGGGACCCAGGCGGACCCGACGACCCTCACCTCGGCGATCACCCGCATCACCGCCGGCGGGACGATCTACGCACGCGGCGGGACCTACAACTTCTCGCAGACGGTCACCATCGCGGCGGGCAACAACGGCACCTCGAGCGCCCGCAAGAAACTGTCGGCCTACCCGGGCGAGACCCCGATCCTGAACTTCTCGGCCCAGAGCGAGGACCCGGCCAACCGCGGACTCGCCGTGAACGGGTCGTACTGGCACATCTACGGCATCGTCGTCGAGCGCGCCGGTGACAACGGCATCTTCGTCGGCGGCAGCAACAACATCTTCGAGCGCACGGAGACGCGGTTCAACCGGGACACCGGGCTGCAGCTCTCGCGGATCGCCTCCGACACGCCCCGCGACCAGTGGCCGTCCAACAACCTCATCCTGAGCGCGTTGTCGCACGACAACGCCGACTCCGACGGCGAGGACGCCGACGGCTTCGCCGCGAAGCTCACCGTCGGCTCCGGCAACGTCTTCCGCTACTGCGTGTCCCGCAACAACATCGACGACGGCTGGGACCTCTACACGAAGACGGACACGGGAGCCATCGGCCCGGTGACCATCGAGGACTCCCTGTCGTACAACAACGGCACGCTCAGCGACGGCAGCCAGGCCGGCAACGGTGACCGCAACGGCTACAAGCTCGGCGGCGAGGACATCGCGGTCAACCACACCATCCGGCGCAGCATCGCGTACCGCAACGGCAAGCACGGCTTCACCTACAACCGGAATCCCGGCACGATGACGGTGTCGGACAACGTCAGCATCGACAACACCGAGCGCAACTACTCGTTCGACGCCGGCACCTCGGTGTTCCGCAACAACACCTCGTGCCGCAGCGGCAGCGGGACGAACGACCGGATCGTCGGCAACTCCGACAGTTCGAACCAGTTCTGGTCCGGCTCGAACGGGTCCCGGTGCTCGTCCTACAGCGGCGCCCTGCACTGGTCCTTCGCCTCGGACGGCCGCCTCGTCGTGACCTTCGGGTGACGCCGTGACAGAGGGGGCGAGTACGCCATCGTACTCGCCCCACTCCCGGTGTTCAGCGGAAAATAATGGAGCACGTGCTCTAGAATTGTGTATCGTGGGCATGCATCCCGTTCCTCCGACGACAGTGCAGGAGCTTGCGCATGCCCTCGTTCTCCCATGCCCGCCATATCGGCGCCGGTGCCGTGCTCGCCTTCGCGCTCGTCGGCTTACCTGCCGGGGCCGCGTCCGCCGAGCCCGGCGCGACCGGCGTCACCTTGACCGCCCAGGAGCAGCCCAAGCCGGCCCGCCCCACGCTGGAGGCCATCAAGCAGCGGGCCGCCCAGGACGGAGTCCCCCTGGAGCAGGCCGTCAAGGACTACATCAGCGCCACCGCCGCCAAGCAGACCTTCTCGGCGGCCGCCCAGCCCGACGGCCCCGTGGACACCCCTGACGTCATGGTGGACGACCTGCACGCGGGCGAGATCGAGGACCTCACGCGCATCGCCGCCGCCGAGGGCATCGGGCTGGCCGCCGCGATCGACGCGATCTCCTGGCAGCCGCAGTTCGAGAAGGTGGCCGCGGAACTCGAGACCGGCTTCCCCGCCGAGTTCGCCGGAGCGGTCAAGTACGACGACAGCGCCTGGTTCGGCTTCAAGGGAGAGGTTCCGGCCAAGGCGGTCGAACTCGCCAGAACCCTCCCCGTACGCGTCGACCTGGTCGGCGACCGCGGCTTCTCCGAGCAGGAGCTGTCCGCCGCCGGCACGGCCACCCACGCGACCGTCCTGGCCAACCCCGCCGTGCAGGACGCAGTCACCTCCTACGACGTACGCACCGGGACCGTCATCGTGGAGGCGCAGTCGAGCACGCCCCTCACCGCCCAGGGCCTGCTGCCCCGGCAGGCGTCGGAGGCCGGGATCCAGGCCCAGGTCACCCTGGTCGACAAGGTGTCGCAGCCGCAGGACAGGTACATGCGGGGCGGCGGCTCACTCGGTAACTGCACCTCGGGCTTCAACCTGAAGTACATCCACAGCAACACCAAGCGCCACGGGACCGCCGGCCACTGCGCGCGGAACTACGCCACCCGCACGTACTCCAACCACAGCACCCACGGCGGCTCGACCACGGTGAAGCGCGTCTGGTGGGCGGTCGGCGATTGGGGCGACCTCTCCTACTACACCGTCGGCTCCAAGACTGCGGGCCGCACGTTCTACCACGACTGGAACAAGACGAGGTACGCCGACGACCGTTCGGCCATGCCCTCCATAGGCACGCGTATCTGTCATTTCGGCATAACCAGCGGCGGGAGCTGCGCCAAGGTCGCCCGCCGCGACGTCTCCGCCGGGGGCATGAAGCACATGGTGGTCATGGACAAGAACATCAGCGAGGCAGGCGACTCCGGCGGACCCTGGTACTACGCCGGGACCGCGTACGGCATCCACTTCGGCCTGATCAGCGGGAAGTCGGCGTTCACGCCCGCGTACCTGTACCAGAACCGCGGCTACGACGTCTGGCACCGCTGACGGACACGGCGGCAAGGTGATGGTGTTCAACGCCGGCTCGGTCCGCCGCCGACCCCGCGATCCGCCGCGCCCAGCTCCAGGTGGGAGCCGGTGAACGCGGCCCGCAGGCGCCGATCGTGCGTCACGACCACCAGCGCGCCCCGGTAGGCGGCCAGCGCCTCCTCCAACTGCTCCACGAGCATCGGCGACAGGTGGTTGGTCGGCTCGTCGAGCAGGAGCAGGTCCACGGGCTCGCTCACCAGCCGCGCGAGCTCGATCCGGCGCCGTTGCCCGTAGGAGAGCTCCCCCAGGCGCAGCCCGAGGTCCGACGGCCGGAAGAGCCCCAGGGCGAGCAGCGCGTCCGCGTGCTCATCCAGGCTCCCGGAACGCCTGTCCGCGTAGGCCCGCAACACCGTCCGGTCCGCCGGCCCGACCCGGCCGAGGTCCCCCTCGTCCTGCCGGAAGAACCCGGCCCGGCCGGCCCGCCGTACCTCTCCCGCGTCCGGACGCAGCTCCCCGGCGAGCACCCGCATCAGCGTGGTCTTGCCCGCCCCGTTCGGACCGGTGACGAGCAGCCGCTCACCGGCGCCGACGGCCAGGGAGTCGAGGCGAAGCCGGCCCGCCACCACCACGCCGTCGAGCGCGGCCACCTCGGCTTCGGTCGCGGTCCCCGCGGTGGCGAGGGTGGCGGTGAAGCGCAGCGGCTCGGGAAGCGGCGGCGCCGGGTGCTCGGCGAGCCACCGTAGCCGCTGCTGGGACTGCCGGATGCGCCCGGCGGCCCCGTGCGTACGCGAGCGCGCCCGCCAGGCGCCGGTGCCCATGCCCGCCTTGGCGACCTTGCGCGGGATCCCGGCCAGCCGGCCCGCGTTGGCCGCCACCAGCGTGGCGTGCCGGTCCAGCTCCGTCTTCCACTCCTCGTGGGCCCGCGCCTGCGCGGCGCGTTCGGCGGCCTTGGCGACGAGGTACCCGGCGTAGCCGTCGCCGTAGCGGCGCACCTGCCCGTCGGCGACCTCCAGGATGGCGGTGGTCACCCGCTCCAGGAACATCCGGTCGTGCGTGATCGCCACGACCGTGCCCCGGTGGGCGCGCAGGCGCTGTTCGAGCCAGGCCACGGCCTGGTCGTCCAGGTCGTTGGTCGGCTCGTCGAGCAGCAGCAGCTCGGGAGCGGACGCCAGCGTGGCGGCCAGGGCGAGCCTGGCGCGTTCGCCGCCGGAGAGCGTGCCCAGCGGGCGGCTCCGGTCGAGCCCGGGCAGCCCGAGCCCGTGCAGCGCGATCTCCACCCGGACGTCGGCCTCGTAGCCGCCCCGTGCCTCGAACTGCGCCACGAGCCCCGCGTACGCCTCCTCGTCCGCCTCTTCGAGCGACCGTTCGGCCGCCCGCATCCGGGCCTCGAGCTCTCGCAGATCGGCCAGCGCCAGATCGACGGCGTCGGCCACCGTCGCGTGCGGCGGCAGCGCGAGTGACTGCGGCAGGTGTCCGACGCCGCCGGGTGCGACGACCAGGAGCTCGCCGTTGTCCGGCCGCTCGGCGTTCGCCATGAGCCTGAGCAGCGTGGACTTGCCTGACCCGTTGTCGCCGATCACTCCGATCCGCTCGCCGGGTCTGACGGTGAGCGACACCCGGTCCAGGACGACGCGGGTGCCGTAACGCTTGGTGATCTCGGTGAGTGCAAGTTGGGCGGCGGTACGCAAAAGGCATGCCTCCTTTTCGAGCATGAACAAACGGGGTGGGGTGGTCAGCCCGGCGCCTTGCGGCTGAGGTGCTCCCAGGCCCGGTACTCCTCCGTGCGGGCCCGCTCCATCTGCTGGACGATGTCGTACGAGGCGCCGCCGACGATCAGCCGCAGCGGCGGCTCCGCCAGCTCGACCAGCTCCATGATCACCGGCGCCGCGGTGCCCGGGTCGGGGCCGGCGTCCTCGCCCCACATCTCGGCCAGCTGGGCGTGCAGCGGCTCGTTCTCCGGGCGCCGCTCCGCGAGCGTGGTGCCCCGCGTGAACAGGTCCGTGCCGTACCCGCCCGGCTGCACGATCGTCACCTTGATCCCGAACGGCGCCACCTCCATCGCCAGCGCCTGGCTCACCGAGTCGAGCGCGGACTTGCTCGCCGCATAGAACCCGACGGACGCGAATCCGCCGCCGGACCCCATCGAGGTGACCTGCAGGATGTGGCCGGACCCCTGCGCCCGCAGATGCGGCACCACAGCCTGGGCCACCCAGATCGCACCGAAGAAGTTGACGTCGAACTGGGCGCGGATCTGCTCCTCGGTGGCCTCCTCCACCATGCCGAACAGCAGCGTGCCGGCGTTGTTGACCACGACGTCGAGCCGGCCGAACGCCGCCGCGGCCTCGTCCACGACCTTCCGGACGGCCGCGCGGTCGCGGACGTCCAGCGCCAGCCGTACGAGGCTGTCGGGGTGGGCGGCGGCGAGGTCGGCGAGGGGGCCGAGGTCGCGGGCGGCGGCCACGACGCGGTCTCCGGCGGCGAGCGCCGCCTCGGCGAAGGCCCTGCCCAGACCCCTCGACGCGCCGGTGATGAACCAGACTCGGGCAGTCGTCACACGGACTCCTCATCATCATGAGACGATACGGTCCGTCTCGTGATGACAAGGTATACAGGCACTCCGCTTCTACGTCAAGACGGACCGTCTCGTCTCGTCTGAGCGGCATGCGGCTGCCCGCACCGTCACCGGGTTCGCCAGGTCAGGCGCCTGGCACGGGGCGTGCGCGGGGCCGGCGCATCAGCAGCACCGCGACCAGCAGGAACAGGAGCCCCACACCGGCGGCCGCGCCGCCCACGACGACGTAGGTCATGTCGATCGGCGGGTTGGTGGTCGGCGGGGCGACCGGCCCGCCGCCGAGGTACTCCTTCCCCTTGTACGGGGCCGCTTCGATCTTCGTGTCCTTGGCGGCGCCCGCCGCCCGCACCGCCGCCGCCGCGTCGATCAGCCCGAAGCCGAGGAACACGTTGTAGCCGGACGGCGGCTTCCTGGCGGTCCGTACCAGGATGTCGCGTACCTGCCGGGGCGTCAGATCGGGATTGCGGGACAGCATCAGCGCCGCGGTGCCCGCCGCGAGCGCGCAGGCCGGGGAGGTGCCGTCTCCCGCCCGGTAGCCGCCACGGTTGTCGGCGGCGTAGATGTCCACGCCGGGTGCGGTGATCGTGTTGTACGTGTGCACCTGGGAGAAGTCCGCCCGCGCGCCGCCCGGCCCCATCGCCGCCACCGCGATCACTCCCGGGTAGGCGGCCGGGTAGGAGACGACGTTGTTCGCGTCGACCTCCAGCGGGTCGGTGGATCCGCCGTTGCCCGCGCTGGCCAGCAGGATGGCCCCCTTGCCGAGGGCGTAGTCGACGGCCGCGGCCGTGGTCTCGTCGTAACCGCTGCCGAGGCCCCACTCGTCGGTGCCGAGGGACATGGAGATCACGCGGGCGCCCTTGTCGACGGCGTACCGGATGCCCTTGGCCAGCGCGGTGGCCGCCTTGATGCTCTCCTTGTCGGCGGCGGTGCCGCCGGACTTGGCGGCGGACTCCGCGCGCTTGCGCGCCGGGTCCTCCCGGTCCCAGATCACCCGTACGGAGAGCACGCGGGCCTGCGGGGCGACCCGCAGCACGCTGGAGGCCATGGCGGTGCCGTGCGCGCCCCAGTACGACTGCCCGGGCTTCGCGCCGCCGCCGATGAAGTCGGGGCCGTTCGTCACCCGTCCGCGGAACTCCGGATGGTTCTTCACGACCCCGGTGTCCAGGACCGCGACGGTGATCCCCTTGCCCTGTCCGAGCCGCTGCGCGGCCGGCACCTTCATGATCTGCTGTTCCCAGCCCCGCGGCGCCTCGGCCACGGCCGGCGCGGCGGTGGCCGCGACCAGTCCGGCGACCATGACGGCCGCGCAGGTCAGCCTGCGAATCATGCCCCCACCTTCCGGGCCTCCGCGTACAGCCGGGTGGCCAGGCTCTCCGCGAGCCCTTGCGCGGTGTACGCCCACGCCTCACGGTCCTCCCGCTGCGGGTACTCCCTCCTGCCCCACGGTTCGGGCAGCCGTCCGGGCCTGCGGCCGTCCGCCGGCCCCGTGGTGACCGCCACGAACATGGGCACGTCCCCAACGGTCCTTCCGCCGTTCCCGGTGCGCGCGGAGTCCTTCCACTGGGTTCCTGGCGCGGCGAGCGCGCGTACCGCGTGGTCCGGCTTCCGCTGCGCCTCACGCACGATGCCCTCCAGGTCGACGCGAGGCTGCGACTCGCGGAAGGCGACCAGGGCCACGGTGGCGGCCGTCCCTCCGGTGTCGTCCACGTACGTGGCGCGCACGGCCGCGACGCAGCCCCGCTCAGTGGCGACCCGGGCCAGCTCGCCGGAGAGCGCCGTTCGGCAGGAGGTGTCGGAGGAGATCGCGGCCCTGGTCCAGCCGCGCTCGTCGTTCGGGGAGGAGTAGCCCTTGTCGGGGTGCTCCCGGCCGAGCCGCGGCGGCAACAGCTTCTCGACGGGCACGTTGCGCCACAGCTCCTTGGAGTACGCCGAGTTGTGGATGACCTGCCGGCTGTTGGAGTAGGCGTGCGCGATGAGCGCGCCACCGCCGAGCACGGCCAGCAGACCGAAGCCCGCGACGACCAGCCCCACGAGGACCCGCCAGGCGCTGCGCGGGGGCCGCACCGGCCCGGTCGGTGGTGGTGGCGGCTGCTGCTGGTAGGGGCCGGGCGGGTACGGCTGGGGAGGCCCGGGGGGCGGCTGAGGGGGATGGAACCCCGGCCCGGAGCCGGACGGGGGGTACATCAATGTCTCTCCTGTCGTGCGAGCGGGCCGATCAAGGTTCCGTTTGAACCCCTCTGATCGATTTGCGCGTTCTGACCCTATCGGTGCTCGGCGGACTTCCTTGACCTCAAGTGCGATTCAGCTTCTAGCGTCGTCGGCGACGGACGAAAGGAGTTCGACTGTGACCACACTTGTCACGGGTGCCACCGGGAACACCGGCCGCCACGTGGTGACGGAGCTGCTCCGCCGCGGAGAGCCCGTCCGGGCGCTGACCCGCGATCCGGTCGCGGCGGCCGGGAAGTTGCCGGCCGGGGTGGAGCTGGTGGCCGGCACGCACCACGAACCGGCGACGTTGGACACCGCCCTCGACGGCGCCGGCCGATTGCACATCACGGTGACGACGGGACTCGCCGAGGTCGGTCCCGAGTTGGTCCGGCGGGCGGTCGCCGCAGGTGTCCGGCGCATCACCGTGGTGTGGGGTGGCTGGGTGGGACCCGTCGAGCAGGCCGTGGCCGACTCGGGCGTGGAATGGACGCGTCTGGAGCCGCAGGAGTTCATGTCCAACACGTTGACCTGGGCCGGATCGATCCGGGCCGAGGGAGTCGTCCGGGAGCCGTATGACTTTCCCAGTGCGCTGGTCCACGAGGCCGACATCGGGGCCGTGGCGGCCGTCGCGCTGCTCGACGACGGCCATGCGGGACGCGCCTACAACCTCACCGGTCCCGAGGCGCTGACCCCGCGCGAGCGGATCTCTCTCCTGTCCCGGGCCGTCCACAGCGACATCGCCTTCATGCCCATCACCCATGAACAGGCCGTCGACAGGCTGATGGCCACCGGCGTCTCCCGTGCGGACGCCGAGTATGTCATCGGCTGGTATGCCACCCCCGGCGATTCCGCCACGACCGTGGACGACACCGTTGAACGGGTGATCGGCCGGCCGGCGCGTAC
This sequence comes from Nonomuraea sp. NPDC051941, assembly GCF_044593615.1. Taxonomy (NCBI): domain Bacteria; kingdom Bacillati; phylum Actinomycetota; class Actinomycetes; order Streptosporangiales; family Streptosporangiaceae; genus Nonomuraea; species Nonomuraea sp. NPDC051941. The sequence goes on along the minus strand of NZ_JBIUCF010000036.1, from coordinate 31,502 downwards.
GTTCGCGCAGTGGGTGGCAGAGCACGCCGAACGTTTCAAGATCAGCCGCTAGGTCGCTCGCCGAGATCGGGCGGGGTCTCGCCGGGCGGCTCGGCTTCAGGCGAAGAATCGCGTCAGGTGCTTGACGACGATCTCGGGCTGCTCCTCGGGGATGTAGTGGCCGCTGTCCGGCACCAGCACCACCTCGACGTCGGTGCCCTTGTCCGGCAGCACCGCCTGAAGGAGCAGGTGACCTCCCTCTCCGCCACCCAGGCCCAGCAGCGGAACGGTCACCTTGCCGTAGGTCTTCTCGTCGGCGATGTCCTGCCCGAACGCCCGGTACCAGGCGTTGCCCGCCCGGATCGCGTCCGGCGTGGAGTAGGCGCGGGCGTAGATGTCGCGGTCGCGGTCGCCGATGGAGGCGGGATCCTCGACCAGGTAGTCGCACATCCAGTCGATCAGCTCGCGGGACCGGCCGGCGAGCAGGCGTTCCGGCAGGCCGGGCACCTGGTTGAAGGCGAACCACCACAGGAAGCGGCCCGGCCCGGCGTGGATGTCGCCGTCGACCTGCTGGCGTCCGGGCCGAGGGAGCAACGAGAAGGTGTAGAAGCGCTCGTCAGGGTGGGCGATGTCCAGCAGGGCGATGCGCCGGACGTGAGCGGGATGGTTTGCGGCGAAGGCGTAGGCGACCATGCCGCCGATGTCGTGGCCGGCGATGTCCACCCGGTCGTGGCCCAGCCGGCGCACGAGTCCGAGGATGTCAGCGGCCATCGTCTTCTTGTCGTAGCCGGAGGCGGGCTTGTCCGAGCCGCCCATGCCGCGCAGATCGACGGCGATCACCTGGTGGCGTTCGGCGAGCGGCGGCATGATCTTGTGGAACTCCCACCACGTCTGCGGCCATCCGCCCAGCAGCACCAAGGGCCTGCCCCGCCCGCCCGTCACGTAGTGCAGGCGAGTCCCGTTGACGTCGGCGTGACTGCTGACGAACCCGCCCGGCAACGACCGTGCCAGCTCGGCGTCGGACAGTGCTTTCGGCATGTGATCCTCCCAATGTACGGGAGTACCGTACATTAGCCAACTACGGCGGTACCGTACGATCGGACCATGGCTGCTCTTCTGCATCCGACGACCGAGCAGTTGCAGTTGGAGGACGTACTCGCCGCGCTCGGGCACCCGGTCCGGATGAAGATCGTGCGCGCTCTCGCCTCCGGCGAGGAGACATACTGCGGGGCGATCGAGACCGGAGCGCCGAAATCCACCCTCACGCATCACTGGCGGGTCCTGCGGGAGAGCGGCGTGATCCGCCTGCGCCACTCGGGACGCAGAAACTACCTCACCCTGCGCAGAGACGATCTCGAGGAACGCTTTCCCGGGCTCCTCGCCGTCGTGTTCCGGTGAGCACGGCGCCGGCCACGCATTTGCCCTGACACTGACGTCAAGGATGTAGCGTGCCCGCGGACTCTGACCTCGAGGATGACGATGAAATTCGCGATCAGCTACTCCACGGCCGACGGGCTCGACCCCGACGGGCTCGTAACGTATGCCCGCCATGCCGAGGATTGCGGCTTTGAGGGGCTGTACCTGCCCGAGCACGTCGTGCTGTATCCCGGCGCCGCGGTCGGCCCCTTCGAGTTGCCGCCGTCCCTGCCCTTCCCCGATCCCCTCGACTGCCTGGCCTTCGTCGCGGCGGCCACCCGTCGCATCCTGCTCGGCACCGCCGTGCTGCTGCTGCCGTACCACCACCCCGTGGTCCTGGTCAAGCGGCTGGCGACCATCGACGTGCTGTCCAAGGGACGGATGCGGCTGCTCACCGTGGGGCTGGGCACGCTGCCCGGCGAGGCCAGGGCGATGGGAGTCGACTTCGGCACCCGCGGACGGCGTACCGACGAGGCCATCGACGTGCTGCGGCTGCTGTGGGAAGGCGACGAGAAGGGCGTCAGCTTCGACGGCGAGTTCTTCGGCTTCGACGACGTGACCAGCTACCCGAAGCCGTACTCGGGCACCCACCTGCCGATCCACGTCGGCGGGTCGAGCCGGGCGGCCGCGCGGCGCGCCGGGCGGCGCGGCGACGGCTATTTCCCCGGCGGCGCCCTCACCCCGGAGGAACGCGCGATCCAGTGGGAGCTGGCCCGAGCCACCGCCGCGGAGGCCGGCCGTGACCCCGGCGCGCTGGAGCACACCCGATGGGGGTCGATCGACATGTCCGCCGAACGGGTCGAGGCCTTCGCCGCGCAAGGCGTGACCCGCGTCGTGGTCGGCCCCACCTCGGCGGATCCGGAACAGCAACGCGATGAGATGTCCGCGTTCGCCGAGCGGTTCGCCCTCCTCAGCGCCGGCTGACCTCCGAAACGGCACCGGTCGCGCGCAGGTTGGTGATGATGGCGGTGGACTTGCCGGCGAGGGCGCCGGCAACGTACCGGTCGATGACCGGAAGCCGGGCCAGTTTGAGTGCGGCTCGCCGGAGGTGCAGCTGCCGGGTGGTGGCGGGGATGAACCAGCGTGTCCCGTCGCGGGCCACCTGCTGCCTGTCGGTGACCACCGGTCGCAGTGCCTGCTCGTAACGTTCCAGCGCGATGTCAAGGGTGTCGGCACGGGACAGGTGCTCGGCCAGGACGTACGCGCCGGTGATGCCCAAGGAGGCACCCTGGCCGGCGAGGAGGGACACCGCGTAGGCGGCGTCGCCGATGAGCACCACGCGGCCCCGCCTCCAGGCCGGCATGTCGATCTGGGCGACCTGGTCGTAGTAGACCTGCTCCGGCGGTGGACAGGCGGCCAGAGCGCGTGGCGCGACCCAGCCGAGGGCGCCGTATTCGTGCCGGACCGCCGCGCGTGGATCGGCCGGCAGCGTGGGGTCGGGGGTGCGATGCACGGTGAAGACCGCCACGCGCCGGTCTCGCAGCCCGTAAAGGCCCATCTGCCGGTTGACGGTGTCGGTCAGGCAGAACTGCCGGGCCACCTGGGCGTGGATGTCGGCGTCGTCGAACGAGTACGCGGCGGTGTGGAATCCCAGGTATCGCAGGAATTGCCGTTCGGGCCCGAAGACGTGGTCGCGGACGGTGGAGTGGATGCCGTCGGCGCCTACCAGGAGATCGGCCTCGATGGTGCTGTCGTCGGTGAGGGTGACGGTGACGCCGTCGGCGCGGTTGTCGATGCGGGTGAGGGTGGTGGCGTGACGTACATCGACGCGGTCGGAGAGGTGTTCGCGCAGAGCACGTTCGAGGTCGGGGCGCATGATGCTGGTCAGCCGGCCGTTCACGATCTTGGCGAACTGGGCGAACCGCACGCCGGAGCGCCGGCGGCCGTGGTGATCCCGGTAGGTCATCTCATCGATCCGGTAGCCCAGCTCCCGGATGCGCGGCAGCACGCCCATGGCCTCGGCGGCGTCGTAGCCGGGGGCGAAAAAGTCGATCATGTAACCCTGGGTACGAGGGCCGGGCGCCTTTTCGAGAACCACGATCTCGGCCCCGAAACTGTCGAGGCACTGGGCGAGGGCCAGTCCGGCGATTCCAGCTCCACAGATGACCACTTTCACGACATTTCACCATTCCTTACTCGGCGGGCGTGATGAGCCGCTCCAGGACGGTTGTCAGCTCCGTGGTGTCCGGTCCCGGGCCGAGCGCGCGGTGCAGCATGATGCCGTCGAACGTGGCGGCCAGCACCGCGGCGGTCGCCTCGGGCGCGGCCACCCCCTGCTCGGTCAGCCGGTCGGCCAGCAGCCGCCGGAACTCGTCGACGACCGCACCCACTGAGCGGCGCAGGCTCGCGTCCCGGCCGGCGGCCAGGTACGTCTCGGCGAACAGCAGCGAGGTCGGATCCCGGCCGTCGTAGTCCTTCAGGAAAGCCACCATCAGCTTCAGCGCTTCGCCGGGCGCGTGCGCCTGCTCCAGGCCCGCGCCGATCTGCTCGATCAGCGCGCGCATCACGCCGAGCGCGGCCTCGGCCAGCAGGGCCTGTACGGAGGCGAAGTGATAGTGCACCACACCGGGGGCCACTCCGGCCCGGTCGGCCAGCATCCGCGTGCTGACCGCCGACCAACCTCGCTCGGCGATCAACTCGGCCGCCACCCCCAGCAGGCGCCGACGCGCCTCCCGCCCCCGTTCCACCGCCGTCGCACTCACTCGTCCACACTCCTGGTCAATCGCCCTGGACGATCGCCCTGGACGTATGTCCAAAACGTAGCACGCGATCTACTCCGGCAAAAGCCTCTTGTGGAGCGGATGGGGCGTGATCGCGCGATCAGTTGCCCACGCCGAGGCCGGACATGAACACGGACGGGTATCGGTCACCGCGCGCCGAGCCCGGCGGCACCGCCTTCTCGATTTCGGCGAGGTCGTCCGCGGTGAGGTTCAGGTCCATCGCGGGCAGCGCCTCGGCCAGCCGCTCGCGGGTGCGGGCGCCGACCAGCGGCACGATGTCGTCGCCCTGCGCGGCCACCCAGGCGATGGCCAGCTGGGCGACAGTGCGGCCCTTCGCCTCGGCTACCCGGCGCAGAGCGTCCACGAGGGCGAGGTTGTGCTCCACGTTCCCGCTGGAGAAGCGTGGGCTGAAGCCGCGGCTGTCACCGGAGCCGGCGGTGTGGCCTGCGGTCCAGTGCCCGGAGATGAGGCCGCGGCCGAGCACGCCGTACGCGGTCAGCCCGATGCCGAGCTCCCGCAGTGTGGGCAGGACGTCCGCCTCCACCGCGCGGGAGATCAGCGAGTACTCGATCTGCAGGTCGGCGATCGGGTGGACGGCGTGGGCCCGGCGGATCGTCGCCGCGTTGACCTCCGAGAGGCCGATGTGCCGTACGTACCCGGCCTCGACCAGCTCCTTGATCGCGCCCACCGTCTCCTCGATCGGGACCGCCGGGTCCAGCCGGGCGGGACGGTAGATGTCGATGTGATCGGTGCCCAGCCGGGCCAGCGAGTAGCCCAGGAAGTTCTTCACCGCCTCGGGCCGGCCGTCATGCCCGCCGAACTCGTGGCCCGGCCCCCGCAGCATGCCGAACTTGACGCTCAGCCGGTAGCTGTCGCGATCCCGGCCGCGCAGCGCCTCGGCGAGCAGCAACTCGTTGTGGCCCATGGCGTAGAAGTCGCCGGTGTCGATGAGCGTGACGCCTGCCTCCAGCGCGGCGTGCACGGTGGCGATGCTCTCCGCGCGGTCGGCCGTGCCGTACGCGCCCGACATGCCCATCGCGCCCAGGCCCAGCGCGGAAACGGCCGGTCCGGTGCGGCCCAGGGTTCGTCTCTGCATCACGTTCTCCCTCGTTCTCGATGTCGTCCCCAACCATGCGCCCGAACCGGGACGGGCGGGAGCGGAGCGTTCATCGTGGGAGAGCCGCTCCCTGGCTCGGCTCGCCGGCCGCGAGGCAGTATGAAGCCATGCAACGTGACCAGCTCGCCGACTTCCTGCGCCGCCGCCGCGAGGGGATCCGGCCGGCCGAGGTGGGCCTCGCCGACGGCCCCCGCCGCCGCACCACCGGCCTGCGCCGGGAAGAGGTGGCGCTGCTCGCCGGCATGTCGGTGGACTATGTCGTACGCCTCGAGCAGGGCCGCAGCAGCCAGCCCTCGACCCAGATGCTCGGCGCGCTGGCCCGGGCGCTGCGCCTGTCCGACGACGAGCGCGACCACCTGTTCCACCTGGCCGGCCACCGGCCGCAGCCCGCCGACGGGGTGGCCCGCCTGGCCCGCGCCGGCCTGATCCGCATGCTCGACCTGCTCGGCGACACCCCCGCCCTCGTGCTGTCCGACCTGGGCGAGATCCTCGCCCAGAACCGCGCGGCCGTCCTGCTGACGGGCGACCACACCGGCTTCTCCGGCGACCGGCGCTACATCGTCTACCGCTGGTTCACCGACCCCGCCACGCGCGCCGTCTGCCCGCCCGAGGAGCAGGAGCACCGAGCCCGACAGTTCGTGGCCGACCTGCGCGCGGCGGCCGGCCGCCGCTCCGGCGACCCGGTGGTCGCCGGGCTCGTCGACCGGCTGCAGGCCGCGAGCGCCGACTTCCGCCGGCTATGGGCCGAGCACGAGGTGGCCGTACGGCGCGGCGACCGTAAAACCCTGCTGCATCCGCGGGTGGGCCGCCTGGTGATGGACTGCGAGACCCTGGTCACCCCCGATCAGGGTCAGGAACTGCTGGTGCTCACCCCGGCGGACGCCGAATCCCGCGAGCGGCTGGAGCTGCTGCTGGTGCTCGGCATCGAAGAGTTCCCCACGGGCACGCCCGTACGGTGAAAACCGCTTCCTCCCTGCCTCAATCGGACAGAAGGGCCCGGCGCCGTACTCGCCGCGTGGCGGCCAGTCCTCCCGCGAGGCCACTCACCGCGCAGACCAGCACCAGCCCGGCGTACTGCGGCAGAGAGTAGGCGAACCACGGCTCGCCGGTCGCGGCCTTGCCGAGCATGGTGAGCGAGGCGGCGGCGATGCCCGTGCCGAGCAGCGTACCGATGCATGTCACGATCAACGTCTCCCAGCACACCGCTCTCGCGAGCTGCCGCGGCTTGGTCCCCACCGTGCGCAGCAGCCGGATCTCTTCGGTCCGCTCGGCCATCGTCATGGCCGTCGCGTTGAGCACCGAGATCACCGTGTAAGCCACCGCCGATCCCACCAGCACCGGGGCCGCCCATGCCGACGGCCCGGTACGGGTCACCCCCGCCACCGCATCGGTGGTCGCCACGGCGAACAGGAAGGTGCACGCCAGCGCCACGGTCAACATCACCGGCGACGCCGCCGCCATCGCCCGGCGCGGCTGGGCGACCAGCGAGGCCCTGGCCAGCATCCCGGCGCCCGGATCGAGCCGGGCCGCCAGGGCTCCGAGCAGCCATCCCATCCCCCGCACCGCGACGGGGCCCAGCGCGGACGCGCCCACGCAGAGCGCCATCGTCGCCCCCAGCGCGGTCGGCGGCGCGTTCTTCGACGTGACCTGCGGCACGAGCCACAGCAGCACCCCGCCGCCGGCCAGCGCCGCCCCTCCGACGACCGCCCTGGACCAGGGCAGCAGCCGCCGCTGCGCCGCGCTGTCCCGCAGCACCTCCAGCGGCCCCACCCGCACCGCCTTGCGCGCCGCGACCCGGGCCGCCAGCAGCGTCACCGCCAGCCCGACCACCAGCGCCACGACGAACGGCCCCGTCGCGACCTCCACCGGGACGCCTCCCGGCGCCAACCCGGTCATGCGCATGAACGCCGCCATCAGCGCGGCGTACGGGACGGCCAGCACGCAGCCCGCCACGCCCGCCAGCACGGCCACCACCAGCGCCTCCGCCGTGATGAGCCGGCTCACCTGCCGCGGCCTCATGCCGACCGACCGCAGCAACGCCCAGGTCCTGCGCTGCCGCAGCACGTGCAGGCTCAGCGTGCCCGCCACCACGAAGATCGACACGAATCCCGACACCACGGCCGACAGCACCAGCAACCCCATGACGCCGTTCAGCTCGTCACGTGCGCCCGCGCCGGCGACCACCAGGCCGCTCCCGCCGATCAGCATCACGGCCAGGACCACCGCCGCGAACGAAGCGGCGAAGCCCATCCGATTGGTCCGTACGTTGTTCCAGGCCAGGACGAGTGTCACCGGCGGCCGCCCAGCCGCAGGCCGATCCGGTCGGCCGAGGGCCTGTCCAGAACTTCGACGATCCGCCCGTCAGTCAGGAACAGCACGCTGTCCGCCCGGGCCGCCGCCTCCGGATCGTGCGTGACCATGACCACCGTCTGGCCGAACGCGTCGACCGCCTCCCGCAGCAGCACCAGCACCTCGTGCCCGGTACGGCGGTCCAGCGCCCCCGTCGGCTCGTCGGCGAACAGCACCTCCGGCCTGCCGAGCAGGGCACGCGCGATCGCCACCCGCTGCTGCTGGCCACCGGACAACTGCGACGGGCGATGCCCCTCCCGCCCGGCCAGCCCGACCCGGTGCAGCAGCTCGCGCACCCGTGACGGGTCGGGCCGCCGCCGGGCCAGCCTGCTGGGCAGGACCACGTTCTGCCAGGCGGTCAGCGACGGCACCAGGTTGAACGCCTGGAAGATGACGCCGACCCGGTCGCGGCGCAGCACCGCCAGTTCGTTCTCCCCGAAGCGGGTGATGTCCTGCCCGGCGATGCGAACCGCCCCCGAATCCGGCCGGTCCAACCCCGACGCGCACAGCAGCAGCGTGCTCTTGCCCGACCCCGACGGGCCCATCACCGCGGTGAAACTGCCGCGCGGGAATCCGATGCTGACCTGCCGGAGCGCGACCACTTCGGTGGCGCCTTTCCCATATGTCCGGGTCACTTCCTCAAGGTGGACCGCATGGTCGATCTTGATCAGCAGCGTGCCGGACCGCGTGCGCCCCGCCCATCCGGCATCTCCCTGATCGGCCCCTGAGGCGCGCCGCACGCCCCTGGCATCTCACGTCTTGGTCAGCGCCGCGTTCGCGGGCCGTATGATCATCGGCCATGACGCGACGAATCGCGTGATCCCTTCGATGTGCCGCCGGTAGAAGGCCTCGAACGCCGCAGAGTCTGTGGCGAACTCCGCCTGTGTACGACGCACCGGCCATGCTCCCTTCGTCGATCTACCCCCATACTTGGTAGGAAGCGACCAATGGCTTACAAGCGGACGTCGTAGACGCGTCGGCTGTCCGCCCTCGGCGGCGTGAGCGAGCCGTACTGAATTGTCGGTTGCTGATGGCAGCCTGAGCCGATGGCCTCAACGATCTCAGGCTTCGACGAACACACGGTCCGGGTGGACGGCCTTGACCTCCATGTGGCTTCAGGAGGAGAGGGACCGCCGCTGCTGTTGCTTCACGGCTTCCCACAGACCCATCTGACCTGGCGGCATGTCGCTCCGGCGCTGGCAGACGGCTTCCGCGTCATCTGCCCCGACCTGCCCGGCTACGGGGCCAGCGCCAAGCCGGAGGGTGGCCACGAACAGTACGCCAAGCGTGTGACCGCGGCGACCATGGTGGCACTGATGCGGCAGCTCGGCCACGACCGTTTCAGCCTGGTCGGTCATGACCGTGGAGCGCTGGTCGCCTTCCGCGCCGCGTTGGATCACCCCGACGCCGTCGCTCACCTCGGCGTGATCGACGTCATCCCCACTGTCGACATGTGGGCGTCGCTGGCGGGCGCGGGTGGCGTCTTCGGCTTCCACCTGTATTTCCTCGCGCAGCTCAACGACCTGCCCGAGCGGATGATCGGCGCTGACCCCGACACGTTCTTCGGCCACTTCCTCGATGCCTGGGCCGAGCCCGGCACATTCGACGCCGACGTCCGTGAGGCATACCTGGCCGCGACGCGCAATCCGGAAACGATCCACGCCATTTGCCAGGACTACCGGGCCAGCGCCTTCGTCGATGCGGCTCACGACAGCGAGGATCGGCAGGCCGACCGGCGCGTCAAGCCTCCTACCCTGGCGATCTGGCAGGACCCCGGCGACATGGTCCTGCCGTTCGACCCCTCGGCGATCTGGCGCGGCTGGGCGCCGGATGTCCGCACCCTGATGCTGCCGGGTGGGCACTTTCTACCGGAAACTCAACCCGACGCCGTCGCCGCGGCGATCAGAAGCCTGATCAGTTAGTCCCTGGCACTCCAGTGACATCGGCGGGCCATCACGCGATCTCCACATGCGGCCGTCTCCATGCCACCTCGGCCCAGAAGATCACGAAGCCGTTCGGGCTTTGCGAGTACGACGACTTCCTCGTCGTCCCCGACCGGGCGGAAGGCGAGTCGCCCTCGGGGTGCAGGGTGTCGGACGTCCAGCGGTAACGGAACCGCCGGTACGCCGCGCCACCTCGATGCGGTCCCTTGAGACCTCCCGGCCGGCGGGGACAGGCTTACGGCTCAGAGCATCCGCCGCAGAGCGGTCTCCACCGCGTCGATGAGCGCATCACCTTCGGTACCGGGGTGGCGGGCAAGGCCGAGTTCGACGTCCGGCAGAACAGGCAACGCGGCCGCGTCGTGGCAGGCCATGGCCGGCTCGAGGTTGGCGGGCAGGAGTGCCGCGACTCCGAGCCCGGCCCGTAGCGCGGCGAGTACTCCGGCGAGGCTGTTGCTCTCGAACGCGACCCGCCAGCGGCGCCCTGTGCCTTCCATCGTTTCCAGCACGGACGTTCGCCAGGCGCACGCGTTCGAGAACAGCACCACCGGCAGCGGATCGGCGTCGGTGGCGACACCTTGCCCGACCGCCCAGACCAGCGGCAGACGCACCGTCCAGCGCGGCGGCCAGGGAAGAACCGCGGCCTCGTCGAGCACGAGTTGGACACGGCCCGTGTCATAGGCCTCCCGCATCGCCGCGTTGGAGAGGCTGAGGACCTCCAGTGTCGCGTCGGGGTGCAGCCGCGCGAGGTCGGCGAGTGCCTGAGGAAGGCGGGAAGCGGCGAGATCTTCGAGGAGTCCCACCCCGCAATGCCCGGTGAGCGTACGTCCCGTTTCGGCGAGTGCCTGTGCCGACAGCGCAAGAATGCGCTCGGCGTAGGGCAGCAGTTCCTCACCCGCCCGGGTCAGCGAGACGCCGGACGGCGCCCGGTGCAGCAGCGGGCTGCCGACATCCCTCTCGAGCTTGCGCAACTGCTGGCTGAGCGCGGGCTGGGTGCGGCCGAGCGCCGCCGCCGCACGGCTGATGCTGCCCGCTCGTACGGCGGTGACGAACGATCGCAGCAGTGCGGTCTCGAGATCACGTGCCATAAGCGTTCATTATGTCCGGTCCAATGAATTCACGACTTCCTATGTCATAACGGGTGATCTAGCGTCAAAACGGTGACCAGATTTCGCCAGGTGCTCGCAGTGCCGGGGATGACGCCACTGCTTGGCATCTCGCTGCTCGCTCGTACCGCGATCACGGCGGACGCGATGGCGTTGACGATGTACGTCGTCGTTGCCCTCGACATGAGTTACGCGGCGGCGGGAGCCGTGGTGGCGGCGCTCACCGCCGGTGTCGCGCTGGGCGGGCCGCTGCTGGGGCGGATGATCGACCGGCGGGGCCTGCGTACCGTGCTGCTGGCCACGGTTGTGCCGCAGCTCGTGTTCTGGCTGACCGTGCCCGTGCTGCCGTACGTGATCTTGCTGGGCGCCTCCTTCGCCGCCGGTCTGCTGATGGTGCCGGTCCAATCGGTCACCAGGCAGGCGATCGCCGCGATGACGACGGCAGGGCAGCGGCGGGCAGCGTTCGCGCTGGAGTCGGTGGCGGGCGAGCTGTCGTACATGGTGGGGCCGGCGGTGGTCATCCTGTGCGCCGCGACGGTGTCCCCCGGCGTGGTGGCATGGGGAGTGGGCGCCGCGATCGTCGCTGGCGGGGCAGGGATCGCCCTGCTCAACCCGCCGCTGCGGGCCGGGGACGAGGTGGACGGCGAGGCGACGGGCCGGCCCCGGCGCCGGGAGTGGCTGGGAGCGCGCATGGTCGCTGTTCTGACGATGGGGTTCGGCGTCGCGATGCTGCTCAGCGGCGTCGACCTGGCCATCGTCGCCACTCTTCGAGAAGCCGGCCAGGTCTCGTGGGCGGCCGTGGTCATCGCCGTGCTCGGGGTGTCGTCCGTCATGGGCGGTCTGGTGTACGGAGCGCTGCCCCAGCCGATGCCCACCTGGCTGCTGCTCAGCCTGCTCGGGGTGGTGACGATTCCGGCCGGACTCGCCCATGACTGGCCTTGGCTGTGCATGGCCGTCATCGGTGCCGGGCTGCTCACCGCACCGACCCTTTCCACGGTCTCCGACGCGGTGAGCCGGCTGACGCCGGCCGGTGTACGAGGTGAGGCGACCGGCCTGCAGTCCTCGGCGGCGAGCGCGGGGTTCGCGCTCGGCTCCCCGGTCGTGGGAGTGGCGATCGACGCGTCCGTGCCGGCCGGCGGCTTCGCGGCGGCCGGTCTGGCCGGCCTGCTCGCCGCGCTGACGGGATACCTGCTCTCGCGCCGGTCACCCGCCGCCGCGCCGTCTCCGTCGTCCTCATCGCAGGCACTCGAGCCCTGCGACGCCGTCGCGCCGACCCGAATCCGGCGTTTCGTCGGCTCCTCACCAGCGCCCGGTGAGGGCTGCGGACTGCAGGGCCGGTGAGCCTGCCGTCCTGCCCAGCCGGCGTTATGCGTCGTTGCTGGATGTGGCGAGCAGCTGGAACTGGTCCCACTGAACCCGGGGCCGAGCCAGGCCGCGCCGCTCCAGGTAGCGGAGTGTGGAGCGGCGGGCGTTGCGCAGGGTGTGGAACGCGTCGCTGATGCGGCCGGATCCGGCCGGCTCGATCACTTTCCGCGGGACCATCGTCCATTGGTCGCCGTCGGCGTGAAGTTCGCCGCGGATCAGCGCGTTGTGCATGGCGTTGAGTCGTTCGTCGTGCCGGTGCACGAGCAGGCTGGCCGTGCCCGGCACGATGCCATCCGCGGCGTCCGTCGCGATGGTGAAGCCGTCGGCGGTGGCCCTTGGCCGCGTCCGCACCAGCAGCGGTGCCCCGGAGTCGTCCCGGGCGCCGAGGACCGCGCTCGGGAAGCGGGCGATCAGGTCAGCGCCGGGCAGGTCCGTGGTGGCCGGTGCCGCGGGCTGTTCGGCGGCGGTCAACTCGGCGAGCGGTGGCCGTACCTCGAGCCGGGTGGGTGTCACGGTGATGAAGAGCCGCAGGTAGTACCAGTCCATGAACCACCGGCCGGGGGCCCGGACGTAGCTTCGGCTGTGCGGCTGCCGTTCGAAGAGCGTACGCCAGTACTCGGCCGCCTCGTCCGGCCCGGTCCGGATCTCATCGGGGCAGGTCGCGGTTCCGCTGACGAAGACCTGAGGCGCATCGGCGCGGCCGCTGCCGGTGGGTCGGAGAAGAGCAGTGCGACGCGTCCGTCCCGGCGAACGTTGAGCGCCTTCTGCGCGAAGGCCAGGCTGGTGGTGACGAGCAGCGTGCCATCTGCCCGGCGCCAGGCCGCAGTGGGCCAGGTCAGCGGGGTGCCGTCAGCCCCGAGGGTGGCGAACTCGCAGGTCCGGTAGGCATCGATGATGGCGCCGACCTCGAGGTCGATCGGCGTCGCGGTCACAGGGCTGCTCCTGAGGGAAGGCGGTGACGGCGTATGCGCATGCGCGTGATCTTCTCGTCATTCGGCAAGGGATGGTGGAAAACGGAGAAGAGCGTCGCAATCCGTGGTCCGTCACACGGCGGACGCGGCCCAGTTGGAGCCCAGCACACGGGCTTGCCGCTCCACGGACCCGCAGGAGCGTCCCCGGCGGCAGCTGTGTACCTTTCAGCGGGCCGGCGATTGTTACGGTGGACGCTCTGATCGGCGGGAGGGCGGCGGTAGGACATGCGGGTGGCCATGGCGAGCGCTGCCGCGGGGCGGGCCGACCGCGCGAACGAGGACTTCACCGGGGCCTTGCCGACGGCGGCCGTGTTGGTCGACGGTGCCGGCATCCCCGGCACGGAATCGATCTGCCGGCACGGCGTGGCCTGGTATGCCAACCGCTTAGGAGGCAGTCTCCTCGGTCTCCTGTCACTCGCACAGGACCTCGACCTTCCGGCAGTGCTCGCCGATGCCATCGAGCAGGTGACGGACGATCATCGGGACACCTGCGACGTCGCCAACCGCATAAGCCCGTCGGCGGCGGTAGCCGTCCTGCGCCTGTCCAATGGCCTCGTCGAGTACCTGGTGCTCGGCGACGCGTACGTCGTGCTCGACAAAGCGGACAGCGCGCCGCTCGTCGTCTCCGATCCCCGGGAGGTCGTGATCAGCCGCTCGTACGAGCCCGCGCTGGAGACCGCCGCCAAAGGCAGCGACGAGTACCACCGGATCCTCAACGACTTACGCTCGAACCGGAACCAACCGGGCGGCTTCTGGGTGGCCAAGGACGACCCGCGGGCGGCGGACGAGGCCATCACCGGCAGTTGCCCGATCTCCGAGCTGACCGATGCCGGCGCCGTGCTCCTCAGCAATGGCGCCAGCGGCATCGTGGACCGGTTCGGGCTCACCGACTGGCCAGGGGTCATGGCCGTCCTGGCGTCGAGCGGACCAGACGAGATCATCCGCCGGGTCCGGCAGGCGGAGGCACATCACGCGGTAGCGGCGGACGATGCGACGATCGCACACTGCACCGACTTCGGGCAGGCTTGACGACACTTGCCCTGCAGCCTCGATGGGGAGTCCGATCACCCGTCCGCGGTATGCGTCTGGCCTTGCGGGCCGGGGACCCCAAGACCCAGCCACGTCGTACGCCGAGGCGCTCCGGCAACACCACGCCCCTGGTCCTCTCCACGGATGCCCCACCGAACGCCTCGAACGTGCGGGCCGGCATTCCGCAAGATCACCAAGCGACCGGGCCTCGGAACCGCCGCTGAAAATCCGACGGGATGGCTCCCCGATCGGCTCCCATCGACTTCCAGACATGAGAGAAGGGCCCCCGGATTACTCCGAAGACCCTTCTCACTTGCATCTTCCTGGTGGGGTGTTCACGAGAGGGTGCAACCTCGCGAAACCGAGGCTCAGAAAGATCGCTTCCCGCAACCGAACTGATCGTTTCCCGTCCTGGCAACCGCATCACGAACCGTCAGCGGCAGCGCGCCCGCCAACCGCGGTCCGTTCCGCATAGCCGTACAGGAAGGTCGAAACCCCTGCGGTGACCATCTTCCGGAGCGCGTCCTCGTTGTGGAGGTCCGCCCGGTCGGTGAGGTTGTCGGCGGAGAGGAGCAGCATCAGGTGCCCGGCCGCGCGAGCGGGGTCATCGATCGTGAGGTCGCCGCGCTCGGCGATCCGGCGCAGGCGTTCGGCCAGTTCGCGCCGGGTACGGCCGGGGCCGGTCTCCTGCCAGAGCTTGAGCGCGGCCGGCGGGATGTGCTCGATCTCGGCGTTGATCTGGCGGATGAGCGCGAAGTGCGGGGCCAGGTCGGAGGTCAGCACGCCAAGCCAGGCCAGTCCGAAGTCGATCAGATCGCTCTGGAGATCGATCACCTTGGTCAGATGGCGGTCGATGATGTCGACCATGGTGTCCGCGACCCGCTGCGTGCTCTCCTGCATCACCGCCTGGAACAGCTCGGCCTTGTCGGTGAAGTGGTTGTAGATGGTGCGGTTGGACACCCCCGCCTCAACGGCGATCGCGTCCAGCCCGGCGCGCGTGTAGCCGTCGCGGGCGAACAGGGCCAGTGCCCCGGCCATGATCGCCCGGCGCTTGTCCGGCTGGCCGACCGGCTTCTTCCTCTCGGTCACGCTCCCCGAGCCTAACCGATTACACCGACGTTTGCATTCGCTACTCCTATCGGCGTAACGTCTACACCGATCGGTGCAATACCTTTCAGCTGAGGAGACATCCATGACCAAGATCGGCATCATTGTCGGCAGCACGCGCCCCGGCCGCCGTGGCCGCACCGTCGCCGAGTGGGTGGCCGAAGTCGCCGCGCGGGAGCAGCCGGCGGCCGACTTCGAGATCATCGACCTCGCCGACTTCGGCCTGCCGCTGCTGGATGAGCCGCACCCGCCGGCGTCCGGCCTGTACGGCAAGGCGCACACCATCCGCTGGGCGGAGACGATCGCCGGCTACGACGGGTTCGTGTTCGTCACGCCGGAGTACAACCACTCCATCCCCGGCGTACTGAAGAACGCCCTGGACTTCGTCTACGCCGAGTGGAACGACAAGGCGGCCGGCTTCGTCGGCTACGGCCTGCACGGCGCGACCCGCGCGGTCGAGCACCTCCGGCTGATCCTGGCCGAGCTGAAGGTCGCCACCGTACGCAGCCAGGTGGCGCTGTCCCTGCACCACGACTTCGCCTTCACCGCCCCCACCGAGCCGGGCGACCTCACCCCCGGCCCGCACCAGCACACCGCCCTCACCGCCCTGCTGAACGACGTCGTCGCCTGGTCGCAGGCGCTCGCACCGATCCGTGAAGGAGTTCCGGCATGACCATCTTGATGACCGAGACCGCGCTCGACGACCTGGCCGACGCGATCGCCACCGGCGCGACCGTCGCCGGACTCGGCGAGTCCACCAGATTCGCTCACGAGACCTTCCAGGTGCGCGACCAGCTCTTCCGCCGCCTCGTCCGCAGGCACGGCTTCCGCGCGCTGGCCGTACAGGACAACGCCTCCGTCGGGACGGCCCTCGACGCGTACGTCACCGGCGGCGCGGGCACGGCGCCATCCGCCCTGGCCGGCGCCTGGCGGCCCTGGCGCACCGCCGAAATGGCCGCGGCGCTGGAGTGGATCCGCGCCTTCAACCAGGACCACCCGGACGACCCGGTCCGGATCTTCGGGGTCAAGCCCGCCCAAGCACAGCCCGCCGACTACGACGCCGTCATGGAGCACGCTCGCCGTACCGCGCCGCACCGGCTGGCCGAACTGGCCGCCCACCTGGAGCCCATCCGCACCGCCCACGAGACCGACGAGCACGTACAGCGGGCCAGAGGCCTGCACCCGGGCCGTCCCTTCGCCGAACACGCCCGCGACGCACTCGCGATCGTCGAGCAACTGCCCGGCGACGACGTCCTGGAGCGGATGCGCCTCATCGTGGACTTCCACCAGCGCAGCGTCGCCGGACGCGACAACTATGCCGGCGACGACCCCCAGACCTGGGCCGACACGATCATCGACCACCAGCACCGGACCGGCCGCCGCGTGGCCTACTGGGACGGCATCGCGCACACCTCGGCGGCTCCGGCGACCCTGGGTGTGGCACCCCAACGCGGCCCCCAGCCCACGCTCGGCAGTGTGCTGCGCGACCACTACGGCACCCGCTACGTCTCTGTGGCGATCGGCTTCCACCACGGCGACCTCGGCGCCGTCACCGTCCCGGAACCGGCCCACGACTGGCTCGACGCCCGCCTCGGCGCCACGGACCAGCCCGCCCACTGGCTCGACCTGCGTGACGGCGGATGGGACGGGCCGATGAAGGCCCGCGTCATCAGCGGCGTTTACGACCCCTCCAGGGACGCGGCCGAACACCTCGCCGTCGCCTCCCTGCCCGCCGCGTTCGACGTGCTCGTTCACCTGCGCCAGGTGTCCGCCGTCCACTGGTTGACCGCGTAGAGGCGCGCCGAGGAGTCCGACGTACCGCTGAACCAGGTCCCATCAACGGCACACCCGTCCTCTCCGGAGCCCCCGGCCCCGCCGAACTCCAAGCACTTCTGACGAGCCCGACGGTGCGATAACACCTCGCGGCCGCCCCCCGACCCCTCCCCGCCCACCTTTCCGGCTCTCCCCGCTCACATGGCGCAAGTGGCCTGGCCGTCCTGTCTCCGAACCCGAAGACAGGCGTGAGAAGAAAGCTCAAGCAGCTATGTGCCGATCATGTGGATGAGTGGCTTGACCAGCTCGCCAACACGCTGGCCACCACCACTCTCCGGGAGATCCACAGCGTGCTCAAGAGAGCCATCCGGCAAGCTCAGGCACGCGACATGGTCCTCAGGAACGTTGCCGCGCTGGTCACCTCCCCCACCGGTACGGATGGACGCCCCAGCAAGGCACTCACGCGGCAACAGGCAGAGGCCGTGCTCAAGGCCGCCGAGGTCTCAGAACTCCATGCCTACGTGGTGATCAGCCTCACCACGGGAGTCCGCACCGAGGAGGCACGCGCGCTGCGCTGGGATCACGTCGTCGCCTGGATACCGAGCCTCAAGACCTGGCATCCGGTGACGGAGGTGGGGTTCAAGCACAGGAAGTTCGCCATCCACGTATGGCGTGCCGACCGAGAAGGAGGGGACACCAAGACCCGCAAGTCACGCCGCACGCTCGAACTGCCCAAGCTCGCGGCGCAGGCGCTCCGGCAACACCACACCCGCCAAGCCGTGCTCAAGCTCAAGGCCGGCGAGGCTTGGCAAGATCACCAACTGGTGTTCTGCACGAGCGTCGGCACCCCGTTGAACGCCTCGAACGTACGACGGGCATTCCGCAAGATCACCAAGCGAGCGGGACTCGGAACCGCCTGGAGTCCCCGCGAACTACGTCACTCGTTCGTCTCCATCATGAGCGACCAGGGCGTACCCATCGAGACCATCGCCGATCTCGTCGGGCACGCGGGCACCAGCGTCACGGAAGCGGTCTACCGGCATCAGCTCAGGCCAGTGATCACCAAAGGTGCCCACACGATGAACACCATCTTCGGCGACAGCCACCACGGGTAGAGAATCCGACCGAGATGGCTCCCCGATTGGCTCCCATCGACTTCCAGACATGAGAAAAGGGCCCCCGGATTACTCCGAAGACCCTTCTCACCTGCATCTTCCTGGTGGAGATGAGGGGATTCGAACCCCTGACCCCTTCGATGCGAACGAAGTGCGCTACCGGACTGCGCTACATCCCCAAGGACTCGACCAGATTAGCAAACTCTGAGGGGTCCTCGCGCCACCGTTTCAGTCGCCCACCGCCCGCTTGGGCGGTTCGGCGTACTGATCGAACAGAACGTCCGCCTGCAGCGTCGTGAGATCGATGACCTCAGCCTGGGCGGCCTCCTCCGCGGCCCGCCGCCGCTCACGTGCGCGCCGCAGGCGCTCAGCGCGCGCCTGACGGCCCCGTTCGCGACGTTCCCTATCGACTTGTACGGCGATGCGGAGGAACGCCATGTACGCGAACATGATGACGACCGAGGGGGCCACGCCCCACCACGGGATCATCTTGACCGCGGCCGTCACGACAGAGGCCAGCACCAGCAGCGTGGTGAAGAACAGCAGCCGCCGCCGGCGGGCCACGATGATGGCGCGGCGCCGGAGCCGGAACTGGCGCACATCGACCTTCTCGACCTCGGCAGGAGACGACCCGTCGTCCTCGTCCGCGTCCGATGGGTCCAGGTTGTCGAGATCGGGAAGCTGGTGTTCGCCGGTGTAGTGCTCTTCGAGCTCGGCCAGCTCGGCCAGGTTCGTCTTGTCCTTGCGCAGCCACATCGGGATCAGGACGCAAAGCCACATCACGACGATGACCAGATAGAGGAAGGCGCTGCTCATGGGCACCTCCGGGCAGCACAAAGACGCGAGTGTGCTCGTCGCGCCTTCAATGTGCTCACGTCACGCACCGTAAGACCGCGTGTCACTAATTGACGAGCATTCGGTGCGGTGTGTCGCGAGATCGTCAAACCTCTTCGACGGAAGGCCCCCCGTGAGCAGCTGCCTCACGCGCGCGACGCCACTGCACGAGCAGGCCGCCAGGAATGTCCTCAGCGGTCAACGCGTAGCAAATGTGGTCGCGCCAGGCCCCGTCGATGTGGAGTTGGCGCCGCCGAATGCCTTCTTCCCGGAATCCGAGCTTCTCAACCACCCGTCGGCTGGCTTGATTCTCGGGGCGGATGTTCGCTTCCAGCCGGTGCAGCCCCGTGGTGAAGAAGCAATGGTCAACGGCCATGGCGAGGGCGGTGGGGGTGATCCCCTTCCCGGCGAGCGCGCCGTCGATCCAGTAGCCGACCTGGGCGGAACGGGCGGCGCCCCACACGATCGCGCCCACGGTCAGCTGCCCCGCGAAGCGCCCTCCGTACGTGATCACCCACGGCATCGCCAGGCCCTGCCGAGCCTCGCGGCGCAGGGTGCCGACCATGGAGACGTACGGGCCGAGCCCGGTCCTGAACAGCGGTGTCTCGGGATTGCTGGGTTCCCAGGGGCGTAGCCAGTCGGCGTTTCGCAGCCGGGTCTCGCGCCACACGCGCACGTCGCTCAGCCGCAGCGGCCGGAGGCCTACCGGACCTTCGTTCAGGGTCACCGGCCAGCCACGAAGTCGATCCACCCACTCATCATCCCCCCATCGGGCACGATGTCGCCACGCATCAGGGAACCGCGATCAGCGCGGGTGATCGCCTCCCCGGATCTGATCGACCGCGTGCTGGAGAATCGGCGCGAGTACGGCGACGCCATCGCGTACGCCACCCGACGATCCGGGCAAATTAACGATCAAGGTAGCGCCCGCCTGGCCGGCCAGTCCTCTGGACAGAATCGAGGTCGGGACCTTTTCCCGATTCGCCAGCCGAATGGCCTCGGCTATACCGGGAATTTCCCGAGAAATTACTCGGGCGGTCATCTCCGGGGTCAGGTCCATAGGCGTCAACCCGGTCCCCCCGGTGGTCACGATGACGTCGAACCCCTGCGCCACCCCGTCACGGAGCGCTCCTTCGACCGGCTCTCCGTCGGGCACCACCAAGGGGCCCTCCACGGCCTCGCAGCCCGCATCGCGGCGCAGCAGGTCGACGAGCAGCGGCCCGGATTTATCCGCATAAACCCCGGCCGACGCCCGGTTCGACACCGTGATCACGAGTGCACGGATCATTCCGGCTCCCTGGTCCAGCGGCCGGTCTTGCCGCCCAGCTTCTCCTCCACCCGGACATCGGTGATCACCGCGGCCGGATCGACCGCCTTGACCATGTCGATCAGCGCCAGCGCGGCCACGGAGACCGCCGTCAGCGCCTCCATCTCGACGCCGGTACGGTCGGCCGTCTTCACCCGGCAGGTGATCGCCACGCCCCAGTCCTCGACGTCCAGCGTGACCTTCACCCCGTGCAACGCGATCGGATGGCAGAGCGGGATCAGGTCGGGCGTCCGTTTCGCCCCCATGATCCCCGCGATCCGCGCCACGCCCAGCGCGTCGCCCTTGGGCACCTCGCCGGACCGCAGCAGCTCCACGACCTCGCCCGACAGCAGCACCCGGCCGGTCGCCGTGGCGGTGCGAGCCGTCACGGCCTTGGCGGAGACGTCCACCATGCGAGCGGCCCCGGTCTCATCAACATGGGTCAGCCCCGAGTCGCTCACAGCCGGATCACCTCGACAGTCGCCCCCTCGGGCATCTCGGTCACGTCCTCCGCCACCACGATCAGCGCGTTCGCCGAGGCCAGGGCGGCGAGTTGATGCGAGCCCTGCCCGTGCACCGGCGACACCGTGCCGTCCGAAGCCAGCACGCCGCGCAGGAACGACCGCCGTCCGGCGGGCGAGCGCACCGGCCTGGTCAGGCGGGCGGTCACCGATTCCGGCATGTCCGCCGGGAGCCCGCGCATCTTGTCGAGCGCCGGACGTACGAACAGCATGAAAGACACATAAGACGACACCGGGTTGCCGGGCAGCGCGAAGATCGGCACCTGGTCCTCCCCCAGCACGCCGAACCCCTGCGGCATCCCCGGCTGCATCGCGACCTTCTCGAACCGGACGGTTCCCAGCGGGGACAGAGCCTCCTTGACCGGCTCGTACGCCCCCATGGACACACCACCGCTGGTGATGATCGCATCGGCCCGCATCAGGTGGGTGTCGAGCCGATCGAGGAGTACGCGCGGATCGTCCCCGACGGACCCCGCCCGGAACCCCTCGCCTCCGGCCTCCCGCACGGCGGCGGTCAGCGTGAAGCTGTTGGAGTCCCAGATCTGCCCGGGAGCCAGCGGACCGCCCGGCTCGACCAGCTCCGCGCCCGTCGAGATGACGACGACCCTGGGCCGGGGCCGCGCCCAGACCCGCCGCCGCCCCACCCCGGCGATGATCCCGAGCTGGGAGGGCCCGATCACCGTGCCCGGCTTGAGCACGACCTCGCCGGCCTGCACGTCCTCGCCCGCGAGCCGGATCGCGTTGCCGGCGCTCACCGGGCGGGAGATCTGTACGGTGACCGTCCCCCCGTCCGTCCACTCGACCGGCACCACGGCATCGGCCCCGGCGGGCATGGGAGCACCGGTCATGATCCGTACGGCGTGCCCGGGCCCCACGGCCCTTAGCTCTTCGGACCCGGCCGCCACATCGTCCGTCACCGGCAACGTAACCGGAACATCCGAAATATCGGCAGACCGTACGGCATAGCCATCCATGGCCGAGTTGTCGAACGGCGGCAGCGGCACCGGCGAGACAACCTCCTCGGCCAGCGTCGCCCCCAGCGCCTGCTCCAACTCCAGCTCCAGCGGCGCCAGCGGGCGAACAGTGGCCAGGATCTCAGCCAGATGCTCGTCAACCGATTTCATCGAGGAACTCCCGCAGCCACGGCACGAAATCGGGCGCCAGGTCCTCCCGGCCCGCCGCGAACTTCACCACCGTCCGCAAATAGTCCAACTTGTCGCCGGTGTCGTACCTGCGCCCTCTGAACAGCACCCCGTGCACGGGCCCGCCGTCCCCGGACCCGCGTCCGGCGAGCGTGCGCAGCGCGTCGGTGAGCTGGATCTCACCCCCGCGCCCCGGCGGCGTGTTCTCCAGCACCTCGAACACCGCGGGATCGATCACATAGCGCCCGATGATCGCCCAGTTGGACGGCGCCTCGTCGGCCGGCGGCTTCTCCACCAGGTCCGTCACGCGTACGACGTCGTCGTCGGCGGTCGCCTCGATGGTCGCGACGCCGTACAGGGAGACCTGCTCCTTGGGCACCTCCATCAGCGCGATCACGCTCCCCCCGAACGTGTCACGCACTTCGATCATGCGCTTGAGCAGCGGATCGCGGTAGTCGATCAGGTCGTCGCCGAGCAGACAGGCGAAGGGGTGGCCGCCGACGTGCTGCTTGGCGCAGAGCACCGCGTGGCCGAGCCCCTTGGGCTCGCCCTGACGTACGTAGTGGAGCGTCGCCAGCGAGGCCGGCTCGCGTACCTGGGACAACCGGTGCTCGTCGCCCTTGGCCTCAAGGGCCTCCTCCAGCTCGAACGCGCGGTCGAAGTGATCCTCGATGGAGCGTTTATTCTTGCCGGTGACCATGAGGACGTCGAGGAGCCCAGCGGAGGCTGCCTCCTCGACGACATACTGGATCGCGGGCTTGTCGACGATGGGCAACATCTCCTTCGGTGTCGCCTTGGTCGCCGGAAGGAACCGGGTGCCCAGACCCGCGGCGGGCACGACGGCTTTCGTCACAGGGTCGAAGTCAGCCATGAGTAGACCCTAGTGGAGGTATCTGTGGACAAGCTGAACCTGCGTCGCGAGCTGAGCTCGACACGTGCCTCCCTCTCCCCCGAACAACAGCGGGCAAACTCCATCAAGATCCGCGAAACGCTGCTCGACCAGCCGTGGGTCCAGATGGCCGGTCTCGTGGCCTGCTACTGGTCGACGGGGTCGGAGCCGGATACGCACGGGCTCGTGTTCGCTCTCTGGAAACATGGAGCCACCGTTATCCTCCCCGTCCTGCTTGAGGACAATGACCTGGATTGGGCGGTGTACGACGGGCCGGATTCGCTCACCCCGGGTCGCTTCGGGATCATGGAGCCGGTCGACACCCGCCGCGGCGTCGACGCCATCCGCACCGCCGCCCTCGTGATCGTCCCGGCCCTGGCGGTGGACAGGGCGACGGGTGTACGCCTGGGGCGCGGCGGCGGCTCGTACGATCGTGCCCTGGCCAGGGTGGGCCCCAACGTCCCGACGGTCGCCCTGCTGCACGACGGCGAGCTGATCGACGGCATCCCGGCGGAGCCTCATGACCGGCACGTCCGTTTTGCCGCGACCCCGGAGGGACTCACTAGGCTTATGTGACCGCAGGTACGAGAGGGGGCCAGATGACACTAGATGTCTGGCTTCTTCTTGGTGCCGCAATTGTCATCGCGGCCATCGCGTCCGTACGCGTCGCGCACCGCACCGGCCTGCCCAGCCTGCTCGTGTTCCTCGGCTTCGGCCTGGTCCTGGGCGAGGCCGGGTTCGGGATCCCCTTCGACAACCCCCAGCTCGCCCAGCAGATCGGCCTCACGGCGCTGGCGTTGATCCTGGCCGAAGGCGGACTCACCACGAACTGGTCTCACGTACGGCATTCAGTCCCCTTGGCCATGATCCTGGCGACCGCGGGCGTGACGGTCAGCATCGTCGTGGTGGCGCTGGTCGTACAGGCGATTCTCGGCATAGACCAGACGACGGCGCTGATCCTCGGCGCGGTGCTGGCCTCAACGGACGCCGCAGCCGTCTTCTCCGTGCTGCGCAGACTGCCGCTCCCGCCCCGGCTGGCGGGCGTGCTGGAGGCCGAGTCCGGCTTCAACGACGCCCCCACGGTGATCGCCGTGATGCTGCTCAGCGGGGCGGGACGCTCTTCGGCGTCCCCGGGAACGTTCCTCCTCGAGACCACGGTCGAGCTGATCATCGGCGCCGCGGTCGGCCTGGCCGTCGGCCCCGCGGGCGCGTACGCGCTGCGCCGCGTCGCACTCCCCGCCTCCGGCCTCTATCCGCTCGCCGTGCTTTCGCTCACATTCGTCTCGTACGGCGGGGCCGTGCTGCTACACGGCTCGGGGTTCCTGGCCGTCTACCTGACGGCGTTGATCCTGGGCAATTCGCGGCTGCCGCACCGGGCGGCGACCAGGGGGTTCGCGGAGGGGGCCGCGTGGCTGGCGCAGATCGGGCTGTTCGTCATGCTCGGTCTGCTGGCCAGCCCCAAGGAGATGCCGTCGTCCATCGTGCCCGGCCTGATCGCCGGCACCGTCCTGGTGCTCCTGGCGCGGCCGCTCTCGGTCATGGTGAGCTCACTGCTGTCGTGGGCGCTGCGGGCGGGCAGGGTGAGCTGGCGCGAACAGGCGTTCCTGTCGTGGGCGGGGCTGCGCGGCGCGATCCCGATCGTGCTCGCCACCATCCCCTGGGCGTCGAACGTGGAGGGATCCAAGGAGATCTTCAACGAGGTCTTCGTGATCGTCATCGTGTTCACGCTGCTGCAAGGGCCGACGCTGCCCTTCGTGGCCCGGCTGCTCGGGGTGGCGGCGCCCGGGGAGGCGCACGACCTGGAGGTGGAGGCGGCGCCGCTCGAAGAGCTCAAGGCGGACCTGCTGCAGGTCAAGGTGTTTCCCGGCTCGCGGCTGCACGGCGTGGAGATCTTCGAGCTCCGCCTCCCCGCCGGGGCCCAGGTGACCCTGATCGTCCGTGATGGCAAATCCTTCGTCCCCACCGGAAATACCAGGATCAGGGTGGAGGACCAGATCTTGCTGGTCACCACCGCCTCCTGCCGTGACCAGGTCGAACGCCGCCTGCGCGCCGTGAGCCGCAGCGGAAAGCTGGCGGGCTGGTACGGAGAGCGGGGACTGGAATAGGCGTTTGACCTAATCGGTTACCATTAGCAGTCGCATCCCTCGAGTGCCAGACCTTAAGGAGGAGCGCGTGCCGACGTACCAGTACGCCTGCAACGACTGCGGCGAGCAGCTCGAGGTCGTTCAGAAGTTCACTGACGACGCGTTGACGATTTGCCCTGCTTGCGAGGGGAACCTGCGGAAGGTCTTCTCGGCTGTCGGCATCGTGTTCAAGGGTTCGGGCTTCTACCGGACCGACAACCGCTCGTCGTCTACCTCGACTTCCACGACGCCCTCTTCTTCCTCGTCGTCGAAGCCCGCGGAGAGCAAGTCCGCGGACACGAGCACGTCCACCCCTGCCGCCGCCCCCGCCGCAGCCTCCAACTGACTCTCCCGTCAGCGACCGCGGCCTCCCGCGGATCTTTTCGGTAGCCGCCCCCAGGACCTGGCCGCCCAGCGCCGACCGCCGCGGCCATGGACACCTGGGTGGGTTTGGCGCGCGTACGTTTCCGCGTGCGCGCACCGACATGGGACACAGGCCCACGCTGGATCTCACACGGGACCGACATCGGCCCCGCAACGCGCGCCTGGTGTAGGCCCACATCGGCCTCACCCGCACCTCACGCGGACCCACCGTCCACCACCGCGGCCATGTGCATGCGTCGGCCCCCACACGCACGCCTCACCTGAGGCCCAAACCCGCGCACCACCACAGCGAGGCACAGGCGTCTGGCCTCACACTCAACCCTCACGCGGGTCCACGTCACCCTCAGCCGGGCCACATGCGCGCCACCGCACCCATGCCCAGTCCCACGCGGATCTCCTCTCCCACATCGGCGTCGACGGCCCCAGCAACCCGCCCGCATGTGCACCGCCGCCGACGGCAGAAATTCGAGGCGGCCTCCACCCACCAGGGACCCCGAATCCCCGCGCACCGGCCACCCCGCCCTCCCCCTGCCGGGACCTCTCGGATCCACCGGAGCTTCCGACCCCTGGACACCAGGCCGGCCGAACCCCTAAAGCCGGGACCCTCGAGCAGCAGAAATCAAGTTATCCACAGAACGGAATTCGGCTCACCCTGGCCCGTCCCCGATCCGGCTACTCTCTCGGCCATGGTCCCTCGCGCAGACATCGGCGTCATCGGCGGTTCCGGCTTCTACTCACTGCTCGACGACGCGGAAGAGATCAAGCTCGCCACACCCTACGGCCCCCCGAGCGACGTCGTCACCGTCGGACGCATCGGCACCCGTTCGGTGGCGTTCATCCCCAGACACGGGCGAGATCACCGTTTCCCCCCACACCGCATCCCCTACCGCGCCAACCTCTGGGCTCTGCGCATGCTCGGCGTGCGCCAGGTGCTCGCCCCCAGCGCCGTAGGCTCACTGAGAGCCGAGTACGGCCCCGGCGCCATGGTCATCCCCGACCAACTCGTAGACCGCACCTCAGGCCGCGTCCAGACGTATTACGACGTGGACGGTGCGGTCCACGTCTCCTTCGCCGACCCCTACTGCCCCTCAGGCCGTGCCGTCGCGGTGGAAACCGCCCGCTCGACCGGCTGGGAGACGGTCGACGGCGGCACCCTGGTGGTCATCGAGGGCCCGCGTTTCTCGACGCGAGCGGAGTCCCAGTGGTTCGCGGGCAACGGGTGGTCGATCGTCGGCATGACCGGCTTCCCCGAGGCCGTCCTGGCCCGCGAGCTGGCCCTCTGCTACACCTCGCTCTCCCTGGTGACCGACCATGACGCCGGGGTCGAGGCCGGCCAGGGCGTCACGCACGACGAGGTCCTGGAGTTCTTCGCGCAAAATGTCACCCGCATGCGCACCTTGGTGGCGGAGACCGTACAAGCCCTCCCAGAAGAACGCACCTGCCCGTGCGGGGCGACTCTTGACGGCATCAAGCTCCCCTTCGAGCTGCCGTGATCCGGGCCTGGCTGATCCGCTACGGCCGTCGCCGCCGCCTCGTCGCGGCGGCGCTGGCCGCCCTGGCCGTCATGTCAGCCTTCATCGCCACCCGCCCCGAGCCGGCCCCCACGGTCCTGGTCGCGGCCCGCGACCTGTCTCCCGGCCCTCTCGGCCCAGCCGACCTGACCCCTGTGGCCCTCAACCATCCACCCACAGGTGCCGTACGCGCAGCCGCGGCGGGCCAGATCCTGGCGAGCCCCATGCGCAAGGGCGAGCCGCTGACGGATGTCCGCCTTCTCCACTCCTACCGGCTCCCACCGGGCATGGTCGCCACCCCGGTCCGCATCGCCGACGCCGCGACCGCGAGCCTCCTCACCCCAGGAGCCACGATCACCATCCTGGCATCCGACGAGGAAATCCATCCGGCCCGCACAGTAGCCGAGGACGTACGGATCATCACGATCCCGCAGACGCCCAAGACGACAAGCGAAACTCACGGCGCCTTAGTGGTGCTCGCCACCACTCCGACCCAAGCCGCCGAACTCGCCTCCGCCCAGACGACCGGCCACCTTTCGATCACCATCAAAGCTAACTCAACGTAATCTCTCAGCTACGATTTCCACCATGAGCGGATTCAAGAGGTTCCTCATGCAGGGGAACGTCATCGACCTGGCCGTGGCGGTAGTCATCGGGGCGGCCTTCAACTCGATCGTGCAGTCGTTCGTGGCCGACCTCCTCACCCCGCTGATCTCGGCGTTCGGTGGCCTGCCCGACTTCTCCTCACTCAAGGTCACGGTCGGCCGATCCAACTTCATGTACGGCAACTTCATCAACGCGGTCATCTCGTTCCTGATGGTCTCCGCGGTGGTCTACTTCCTGCTGGTGAAGCCGTACACGCACCTCAAGGACCGCAGCGTCGCCAAGATCGGATCGAAGACCCGTGACTGTCCCGAATGCCTGTCGGAAATCCCCAAGGCCGCGTCCCGCTGCGCCTTCTGCAGCTCCCAGGTCGCCTAGGGAGCTAGAGCAGCGAATCGATCTTGGGATCGTACTCCCAGTGCCATGGCTCGAACGGTCCGGTGTAGGCCCAGGAGGGATGGAACCACCCGTACCTCTTCGAGTTCTTCTCCATCCAGACGAACTCCGCCGACCCGGACCTCTCCACCCCGCCACACAGGTCCGCGGCCAGCCCGAGCCCGTGGTTGCTCCGCCCCGGCACGGCGGCGAAACCCGGCCGCCGATAGTAGACCGACTGCTGCTCGGCCAGGCTCCGATAGGCGTCGGTGACGCAGATGCTCTTCCCGAACCGCTTCCGATAGGCCTCGTTCAGGCTCACGAACGCGATGGTGGCGTCGGCCCTCAGACTGAAACCCTTCTGCTGCAACGGACAGAGCATGCTCTTCGGAATCAGCCCGTTGGGATAGTCGTTGGCCGTCGCCGCCCGCAACGGGTTGCACCCCAGCGCCGCCCGTCCGACCTTGTCGATCTTGATGCCCATCTTCACGAGCGCGGCGGTCAGCGACTTCACGATCTTGTCGGAACGCTGCCGGAGCGTGTCCACCTCGACCGCCAGCTGTGCCTCGGCCAACAGGTTGCCGGCCCGCAGTTCCTGCGCCTCCGCGGCCAGCCCTTCGGCCTGCTGGTACAGCACGCTGGTCTGCTCGACGGCCTGCTGCCGCACGGAGACGATCTGAGTCACGTCGCTGAGCGCCCGTAGCGTCGTCTCGTCCGCGGTCCCGGACAGGAACGGCACGATCCCGTCCGCCATGATCGGCTGCTCGTACAGCAGCTCGGCCATCTGCGACACCGGCTGCCGCATCACCGCGACCCGCTGCTCCAGATCCTGCAGAGCCGCCAGCTTGGTCTTCAGCTGCTTCTCGGAGGCGGCGATGTCCGACCGCCGCTTCTCCAGTGCCTTGGTGGCGTCCTCGAGCTCCTTGGCCGACCGCTCGGCCTCTTTGCGCAGAGCCGCCAGGTCGCCCGGCGCCTGCCGCTCCTGCTTCTGCGCCACCTGCGCCTGAGCGCGCCCCTGCCCGGAAGGCACGAAAAGAGAAGCCACCGCCATGACTACCGCGATCAGACCCGCTGATCGAGGGGCTGGCACGTTCGACTCCTCCGTTTGCAAACTCGTTACCTGGGTCAGGCACGCACGTTACTACAGCCCCCCGAGTGCCCGGACCGAACTCGGGAGAGCTGTTATGAGACAAAAAGCGCACTCTGTCCGCCCACCCCCCGCGACCAGCCAGATCCCGCCACCCGAAACAGGGCCTATCAGATGCCAGGCACCAAACTCCCACCGACCTTCAACCCCACCCCTTCCTCCTCGTCCCGGCACAGATCCCACAGCCAGGTGTTCACCCACTCCCCCGAACACCCCACCTGAGTCTGAGTCCGCACCGGAGCCGGCATAACAGGCTCCTCCACCCCAGGCTCCACATCCCCGACAGGCGGCACCGCCGCCGGGACAACCGCCCGCGGCCGACTCATCACACGAACGGGAGCCGGCACGCTCCCCTCGTACAGCCGATCCGGATGCGCCGGCGCCCGAACCACCATCGGCCCAAACCCCACCCGCACGACCCGCTCCCGAACCACCGCCGGGACACTCCCCTCAAACCCCCGCATCTCCCCAGCCAACAACCCCCCAGCAAGGATCGCCGGCGCCAACAACGCCCCGAACAACACGACAGGCCGCCGCCGCGCCTGCTTGCATCGCCTCCTGGTCACAGGCAGACGCTACCCACGCCGGATCCACAAGATTCCGACCACTTGTCATGCCTTTACCGCAGCTCAGAGCACCCATAACCAACCCCACCAAACTCACCCCGGCTCCACGTCCCACGCAGTGCCAGACTTTCGCTAGGCTTACGAGAGTCCGCCTCCGTAGCTCAGGGGATAGAGCACCGCTCTCCTAAAGCGGGTGCCGCAGGTTCGAATCCTGCCGGGGGCACTCTTATCCACCAGGCACAACAAGCCCCTGACCAGGCGAAACATCGGTCAGGGGCTTCATCGTCTGTACGGCGGTGTACGGCTGGCGTCGATCGTTTGCGGATGATCCTTCCCAATGCCTGCCCACGGGATACCCCGTCGGAGTCGCGAAGTCTTGTCGAGAAGCCAGGTGGCCACGCTTGCGCATCATCACGACTCTGGCGCGGCAGGCGCCGACCATGCACGGTCGGCACGCGGGACGATCCCCGCGCGTGCAGGGCTGACGGAGAGGATCCGCTCGAGAGCCTCGAAGCCGCCGGACAATCCCCCGCCTGTGCGGGGCCGACTCGCCACGTCATCTACCGGCCCACGCGGGCGTAGGGCGATCCCCGCGTGCGGGGGTGGTTCCTCCTCGTAAGGAAAGGGTTCTGTTCATTGCCGGATCCCCCCGCGCCTGCGAAGGTGCTCCCTGCTCAGACGTCCGCTCGAACGCGGGCCCGATCACCGGGCCGCACCTGCTCCAGATTGCCTCTTTGGCAGCGTCGAACGAACCCCGCACCGCCTCGATCACAGCTTGCCGCCGCAGCCCGCAACGCGCACCGACTCACGGTCACCGTCCCGAAGATCGTGGCCAGCCTCCGGTGGTGGCCCTTCTCGACGCGACGGCGCACCACACCGTCGGCATCGACCAGCCCGTTCGAGCCGGCCACAGTGGCGCTCAGCGCCCGTTCCTCCCCGGCGGCCCGCAGATCCAGATGGTCCTGCAGCAGTTGCCGCAGCAGCTCACGGCCCCGCGCGTCGATCAGTTCCTCCACCGCGTCGTGGCTTAAAGCCGCCGCCGCGGGGTCGGCCAACTCACCCACCAGACACTCAAACCTGCTCTGTGAGACCGCAAAGCAGTCAGCCGTCGCGGCCGTGTCGTACGCTGCCACCGGGCTCTTCCCTTCGTCATGTCCGATTCGGATCGCACCGTCGAACCTGACGAGGAAGAGCCCCTGCCCGCAATCACCCGCTCGGCGACGAAGCGGTGACACCCGGTCCATCTACCGGCCGATCTGCTCGGTGATCTGCGCGGTGAGGGCGAACATGCCCGGCGCGTCCTCACTCAGCCAGCCCCGTTCCACCATCCGCTTCAACTTCGCGCGCAGGCTCTCGACCTTGGCCGCCTCGGCCGGCAGCCCAACGCCACCACGATCTTCCCGGCCCGCATCGCACCATCGGCATCGGCCAGCACTTCCAGCACATCCTGGTAGGCACGAGGCAACACCAAAACCTTCATGCCCGGCCGCCACCGGGGCACCGTGATCACCCCGATCGGTGACCCAGCCGAACCCGAGGCCACCTCGTCCGCATCACCGAACTGCTCACGACCGCCGGCCTCGCCGAACTCGTCCGCAACGGGCCATGGCTCCACCGGATCGGCAGACTCACCCAGGATCTCCTCCACGGTCTCCCGGGTGATCACCAACCGCGACAACATCTCCTCCGCGGCCGCCGGCTGCTGACGTAACCGCGCGACCCGCTCCCGAGCAGCCGCTTCCCGCCGCGCCAACTCCTCCTGCAACGAGCCCATCGCGATCGCCTCCACCGCGCACGGTAAGACGACCCGCCCACCACGACCAGACCCTCAACATCCCAGGTCAGTCGCTCCCTGCAAACGAGCTAGACCCACCGCACTTGGGCGGTGCCGCCGTCGATCCCAGGCCACCCGCCCGGACGGTGCTCAGGTCCCTACGGACGGCCGATCGCCTTGCGGAGATCATTCACCAAAGCGGCGTTGAAGTGCGGATTCGGGCCGTGAGGTGATACCTCGAGTACGCGGCCCTGCGAGGCGCGCTCGAAGATCGATGTGAAGTGGCCTTCGAAGAACCCCTGGCTCTGGGCGTCGATGACTTCGAATGCCGCTGAAGCAG